>CAZYGK010000055.1:0-21261 GCA_964647355.1 uncultured Flavobacteriaceae bacterium
GAGTTCGATCAGGCGGCGCAGCCCGGCGCGCGCATGATGGGCGGCGACGTGTTCGGCGAAGTGCAGGCGCGCTCGGTGACGGCGCTCGAGCGGTTGTTGGCCGCGCCGGGATGGCATACAGCGCTGGTCGTGGCGCACGAGGGCGTCAATCGGCTGCTGCTCAGCTGGATGACCGGCAATGGGCTTTCGGGCGTGCAAGCGTTCGAACAGGATCTCGCCTGCATCAACGTGCTCGATTTCGACATGGTGCCGCGTGAAGACGGTAGCCTCGGCACCGAGATCGCACGCCGGTTGATTAAGGCAGTGAACCTAACGCCCTACAACTACGTCAAGCACGGCATGAACCTGTCGAGCCTTGAGGCAATCTTTGTGCGGCCGGATTAGGGCGGCCGGGGCCGTTGCGTTCGGCCGCATCCTCCGTAATCATCGGCGGAAACGAGGATGCTCGCCATGTCTTACGCCGCCAATCGTCTCATTCATGACGCCGACTCGCATTTAATGGAGTTGGCCGATTGCCTCGATCCGTTCTTGGAGGCGAAGTACCGGGCGGACTACGATGCGCTGCCGAAGCTCAAGGCGTGGCCGCGCGATAGCGCCTGGGTGAAGGAGGCGCGGGCGAAGCAGGCGGATGCCGCGTTTCGCGCGGGTGCGGCGGAGAACATTCTTTTGCGGCGCGACTATGAAGCGCTTGGTTCGTTTCTGCCGGAGGACCGGCCGCGCGCGCTCGATCTCTTGGGCTTCAAGAGCCAGCTTGTGTTCACGACATGGTGCCTCGGCAATTTCGGATTGGACGACACGAACCCGGCGCTCGCGTACGCGACGGCGGAAGCGCACAACCGCATGATGGCTGCGTTCTGTTCGGTCGACCGGCGGTTCTTGCCGACCGCTTACGTGCCGCTCGCCGACTTCGAGCGAGCGAAAGGGACCGCGAAGGCCGCCATCGCGGGTGGCGCGAAGGCGCTCATGGTGCCCTCGATTTGCCCGAAGGGGCATTCGCCCAGTCACGTTGGCTTCGATCCGATCTGGCGGATGGCAGAGGAGGCGGGGTTGCCGATCGTGTTTCACGTGGGCGGCGAGGAAAAGCTCAATCCCGATTACTTCAACAACGGTCTGCCCAAGGTGAAGGACTTCCACGGCGGGGAGGAGAATTTCACGTCGGTCTCTTACATGATGATCCCGCATTCTGTGATGCTGACGCTGGCTGCGATGATCTTCGACGGGGTGCTCGACCGGTTTCCGAAATTGAAGATTGGGGTCATCGAGCTCGGTGCGTCGTGGGTACCGAGTTGGATGCGCTTCATGGATGCGGGTGTCGAAGCGTTTCGTAAAGGCGAGGAGCGGCTGAAGAAGCTCTCGCTCAAGCCCAGCGAGTTCGTGCGGCGGCAGGTGCGGGTGACGCCCTACAGTCACGAGGACACGGGTTGGATCATCAAGAATGCGGGCGAAGAGGTGTGCATGTTCGCCTCCGACTTCCCGCACGTCGAGGGCGGGCGCAATCCGCTGAAGCGGTTCGACGACAGCGTGGCGGGGTTGTCTGCGCGCGCGGTCGAGCGGTTCTACCAGGACAACTTCGTCGATCTCATGGGGGCGGGTTTGGCCCCGGAACTTCGTCACTCAAATCGCGCCGCAGCGTGAGCCGCAAAACTCAAAAGCCCGGCTTTCGCCGGGCCCTAGAGTTGTCATCCTTGCCAAGGAAGTGCCCGATAACGCCGGGCGGTACGTAGTGCTGGGCGGGTTGTCCTCTCGCTCAATGTTTCGGTCAATTTCGTTGAGTGGGATTAAACACCGCCGTGGTAAACGAGCGGTTAATCGCCAAAAAATTCTTCGAACTTTTTTGAGGTGGGTCCAATGCAGCTGATTTCGAAGACGTATTGGGGCGGCGCGCCGATGAACATGCGGCGGCTGCCGGATGCGTTTGAAATCGAGAGTTTGATCTTGAAGGCGCCCGACTTTCGCGAGCACCGTGCGCTCGTCTGGTCGCCGCGCAAAAACCCGAAACCGAAGACGGCCATCGTCGTCATGCACCCGCGCGCGGACTTCACGCATCACTATGTGATCCCGCGGCTCGTCGATGCGGGTGTTTTGTGTATGGGCGCAAACACGCGCAATCCGAACAACGATGTGACGACGCTCCACGAAGAGATCATTCTCGACGTTGCGTCTTGCGTGTCGTTCCTAAAGAACAAGCGCGGTGTGCAGAATGTCGTGCTCGTGGGTAACTCCGGCGGCGGGGCGTTGAACGGGTTCTATCAGACGCAGGCGAAGAAGGCGAAGGGCGCGCGGATCGCAAGGACACCGGGCGGGCGGCGGACGCATTTGAACGATGCTGAGATGATCCCGGCGGACGGCTTGGTCTACATCTCGACGCACAAGGGCGAAGGGTTGATCATGAACGAGATCATCGATCCTTCCGTCGTCGACGAGACGCAGCCGCATCTGGCGGATCCCGGGCTCGATATGTACGACGAGCGGAACGGCTTCAAGACGCCGTCGAAGTTCGACGGATCGGACGCGGTGTGGTCGCGTTACGACGAAGCCTTTGTGAAGCGCTTCCGCGCGGCGCAGATCGAGCGGGTGAGGCGGATCGATGCGATTGCGCGGGCAATGATTGCCGAGAACGAGCGGGCCGAGGCGCTGCACAACGATGGCGATTTCGCGAAGTTGCCGCCGGCGCGGCAACGGGAGGTACTCCGTCGCGAAGCGTTCGAGCCCGTGATGACGATCTACCGGACGATGGCCAACCCGCACTACGTGGACAATCACATCGATCCGTCGGCGCGCGACTACGGCTCGATCTTCTCGCCGCGACCCGATCTCATGAATTGGAAGTACTTCGGCTTCGGGCGCCAGGCGACGCCGCACGCCTGGCTGTCGACGTGGTCAGGTGTCTCCAGCCACGCGAACCAGCTGCACGATCTTCCCCAAATCGACGAACCGTCGCTGTTCATTAATGCGGGCAAGGATCAGGAGATTTTCCCGAAGACCGACGCGCTGCCGATGTTTCAAGCGATAGCGGCCAAGGACAAAACCTACGTCGATTTTCCCAACGCCCGGCACTATTTCGAGCCGGAATTCGGCGCGCGCCAGGCGCCGGACGTTGAGAAGGTGATGGATGTGGTGGTGCCGTGGATTTTGGAGCGGTTTGGGGTGTGATCTTGATAATGCGCGGCGCCGCACAATCTTTGTGGCAGACGCTTTTTCCCAGGGAGAGCATCGAATGGCCATTGACGCGAAGAAGATGCTGGATCAGTTCCTGAACAGCGGGATGGCGACGGGTCTTGTTGCCGGGATTCTGGGCGGGGCGCTGGCGAAGAAGGCGGGGCTTGGCGGGATAGCGAAGATCGGCGGTGTGGCCTTGGTGGGGACGCTCGCTTATCAAGCTTGGCAGCGCTATCAGCAACAGCAGGCGCAACTGCCGCCGGACCAGCGAGGTCAAGGCGGCGTGCGCGACACGCTTGGCGGCGTTCTCTCGAACATTCCCGGTATCGGCGATTTCATGAAGACGGCGGAGAGCAACTCTGCGGCGGGCGCTGCGGGCTTCGGTTCGAACACGCTGTCGGCGCCGGCGCAGAACCAGCTGGGTACCGCCGTACTGACGGCGATGATCGCGGCGGCGAAGGCCGACGGGCATGTCGATCAGGCGGAGAGCCAGAAGATTTTCGGCCAGATGGAGCAGGCGGGGCTTTCAAGCGAAGAGAAGGCGTTTCTGCTGGGCGAATTAGCGAAGCCTCTGAATATCGAAGACGTTGCCAAGCATGCGGCGACGCCGGAGGTCGCGGCACAGCTCTACACCGCTTCGGCGATCGTGATCGATCAAGCGAACGACCGCGAGCGCGACTACCTCGCTATGCTGGCGCAGCGCTTGGGTATACCGGCAGGGTTCATCGAGCAGTTGAACGCGCAAATGGTACGGTGACGGGTTGCGGTTAGTGGGAGCCGCTGTTGCTCCCACTGCGGTCGCCTTCACCGCCTTCGCCACCCTCTCCGCCTTCGCCGCCGTCGCGATCGTCGTCGCGCTCGCCACCGTCGCCGCTGAAACTCTCGCCGCCGTCGTCGCGCTCGCAAACTTCGTCGCCGCCGCTCTCGCCGCCACCGCTATGCTCGCCACCATCGTCGTGATCGTCCGGGCGGTCGTCGTCCGGCTTGTCGTCCGGGCCGTCGGGGCGGTCTTCGCGTTCGGCAAGGCGGAAGTGATCGCGCTCGACCTCTTCGCGTTCCCCTGAGGGTTCGGCGATTGCAAGGTCGGCCCGCTCCGAGGCAAGCGAGGGCGTTTCCGGTTTGATGCGCGGCGCGGCGCGCGAGAAACGCTCATGCGCCGGCGGCAGAGCCTTCGCCTCTTCGCCGATGCTCGAGCGCAAAAGGTCCGCCGGCGGTTCGGCTGCGGCTACAGGCATAGGCGGCATCGATGCGAGATTCGGTTTGACGCCGTTGCAGAGTTCGTTCGACTGGACGCGGACTTCCTGACCGCCCACGGTCAGCGGGGTGCTGCCGACCTTGAGAACGCAGCCGGTCGCTGTGCCGTCAGCCGCTTGGGCGGAGTTGGCTTCCAGTGTGCCGAGCGCCGCGGGCTGCATCCAGACATAGAGAGCGGTGAGGGCAGCGCCGGTCATCAGCACGGTCGCACGGCGGCGTAGTTTCCCGCCCGTTGCTTGCTCTAGTTCCCCGTCCATGGCGCACCTCTGCTGTTGGGCTGCGAGTCGTTTAAGCAAGTTTAAGAATGTGTTAATCGGCGCGTGTTAATGAGCGCTGCGCCCGGAAAATCATGGCGCGCAACCGCGGGTTTTCCGGGCATGTTGGGTGCCGCGCGCTGGTTTGTAATTGAGCGTCGCAACCTGTCGGGCGCGGCCGACGGCGCGTTGCGTTCGCGCAACGGCGTTCGACAATCGTTGTGAGCCGTTTCGGTCCGAAATTATTCAGGTAAGGCCGAGACGCCGAAACTGCTCGTCCGGGGCTTCGACGGTGCGGAGCGCTTCGCGCAGCATCTCGGTCATGCGTTTTTCGTCGGGGCCGTTGCGTCGGTTTTCGGATTCGGTCGGATCGTTTGCCGTGTCGTACAGGTGGTGGGCGCCGGGTTCATCCCACTTCGTCCAGGCCCAGAACGGAACCGGGTCGCTCGCGTCCCACACTTGCTTGATCACCGGTACGGTGCTGCCCGGCATGCGGGCGAGCGAGGCGCGATCATCGGGTAGGGGCAGTTCCTGCTCGCGTTTGAGTACGTGGGTCGGCATCGTCGACCAGCGGTTCGAGTACATCGCCAGCGGTTCGTTCTGGGCTACGGGCGCCCGGGCGTACTTCCAGCGGCCGTCGGTAACGTGAACTTCGCGCCCCCAGACGCCCATCAGCACATGCTCGCGGATCGCTTTTGCGGTGCCGTCGACGAGCGGGCGTAGCGAGCGGCCGTGCGTGGCTTGGCGCTGCGCCACGTCGAACACGTCGGCGAGCGTTGCGTTCAGGTCGACGCTTGTGGTGAGCGCATCGACGTCGCGCGCAGCTTGGCCGGGCCAAGCAATCAACAGAGGAATCTTGCCGAGCGTGTCGTAGATCGGAACGCCTGGTTTGCCCCAGATATCCTTCTCGCCCAGATAGTGTCCATGGTCGGTGCAAAGAATCACCGCCGTGTTGCGCCAGAGATCGTGGCGGTCGATGGCATCGAGCACGCGACCGAGCCAGGCGTCGATCATCGTCAGCTTGGCGCCATACTGCGCGCGAATCTGGATTGCCTGGCGTTCGCTGAGGACACCTTTCTCGACCGCGCCTTTCATGTAAGGCGGCCAGATGAGGTGTGTGCCCTCCCAGCCGGCGTCGTACATCGAGGCGTAGGGCTCGGGCGTGTCGAACGGTTCGTGCGGATCGAACTCGTCGACGAACAGCATGAAGCGTTTGTGGTGTCCGGCGTTCTCGTCGAGCCAGCGCGCGGCTGATGCCATTGTGCGCGGGCCCGGGAAATCCGCTTCGCCGCGGAACCAGCCGCGGGCGTTGTCGTAGGGCATATGTTTGCGGCCGAAGAGCGGTGCACCGGCCCAGCTCGGATCGGGCCGCGTCTTCCACGGATCGCCTTCGTGGCCGCGCTGATAGTCCCAGGCGGTGAAGTCGACGTGGTAGTTCTCGCCGCCGGTTTCGAAAAGATGCGGGTGATCGGAGATCAACTGGGTCACGACACCGGCGTGGCGCAGCGGGTAGGTGATCGCGTCCTCCCAAATCTCGACCGAGCCCCAGGCGCGCCAGAGGAAGTCCCAGGTGCCGCACAAAATGTCGTGGCGTGCCGGCATGCAGGGGAGGGAACCCACGTAGTGTTTGGTGAATCGAAGCGACTTGCGCGCCAGGCGATCGATATTCGGCGTGGCAAATTCGCGCCCGCCGTAGGCGCCGACCATGTGGCGGTTAAGGCTGTCGAGAAGCAGGATGATGACGTTATCGGGTTTGTTCATTAGATGATGGTGCGCGATCATCGGCCGATCGCGCAAGGGCAAGCGGACGAGTGGCGGACGAAAGCCTCTACCTCAGATTCGTGGTGGCGCTCGGCATCGGGCTGGCCGCGGGGATCGAACGCGGTTGGAAGCAGCGCGACGAACCCTCGGGCAAGCGAGAGGCGGGGATCCGCACGTTCACGATTCTGGCTCTGATCGGATTTGCCGCGGGCGTCGGTGCCGCGCCGCTGGGGGCGTTGTTCGCCGCGGCGGTTGCCCTCGGCGTTTGCGGGTTCATCGTCACGATCTACTATTTCGACCTTTCGACGCCGGGCGCCGATCGCGGCGGAACGACCGAGGTGGCGGCACTGCTCGTCTTCGTGTTGGGCGCGCTGGCTGGCGCGGGCGAGGTGTTGGCGGCGGCGATTGCCGGTGTCGTCCTCGTGCTGCTGCTCGATTTGAAGGACGAGTTGCACGGGTTCTTGCGCCGGCTGCAGGAGCTCGAACTCACGGCCGCGATCAAGTTGCTGGTGGTCTCCGTCGTGCTGCTGCCGGTTCTGCCTAATCAGGGCTTTGGTCCAGGTGGTGTGCTCAATCCCTACGAACTCTGGTGGGCCGTCGTGGTAATCGCCGTGATCGGCTTTGCCGGGTATGTCGCGATGCGGGTGGCCGGCGCGAAGAAGGGCGCGCTGATGATGGGGCTCATGGGCGGGCTCGTGTCGTCGACAAGCCTCACGGTTTCGGCGGCGCGGGCATCGCAAGGCGCCGCCGCGGCGGCGCCTGCACTTGCGGCTGCCGTTGCGACGGCCCAAAGCGTCATGTTCATTCGCACGGGGCTTGTCGTCGGGGCGCTCAATTCGGTGCTCTTGCAGCAACTCGTTCTGCCGCTTGCGTTCGGTGCGATGGCGGCGATCGCGTGCGCGTTGTGGCTCACGCGGCACGCGCTGAAGGGCGGGGACGATCAGCCGCTCGATCCGGGTTCGCCCGACATGCTGAACGCCGCGATCAAGTTCGTGGCCGTGCTCGCGATCGTGTTGGTCGTCGCGTACTACGCGCAGCAGTACGCCGGCGATGCGGGCATCGTGTTGGCGGGGTTGCTATCGGGGGCCATCGATGTGGATGCCGCAAGCGTTTCAGCGAGCCGCCTGTCGAGCGGCGATCTTCATCAGGCAACTATGACGGCCGCGAGTTTGAGTATCGCGGCAGCGTTGGTGTCGAACTCGGTGGTGAAGGGGCTGATCGCGCGAGCACAAGGAGCAGCGGCGTTTGCGAGGCCTGCGATGTTCGTCTTGTGCGCGTCGGCTGCCGCCGTCGCCACCGGCGTCGCCGCCGAGCGGCTTCTTCCCTGAATGCGAAAACGGCGCGGGCCCTAAGGCCGCGCGCCGCAAGATTGGAAATCGATTGTCGTTATTGCTTTTAGGAGATCAGCTTCAAGCGGTCCGCGGAGATGCGGCCGTCACGGCCGGGCGCGACCTCGAAGCTTACCTTCTGACCCTCGGCGAGATCTTGGATGCCGGAGCGCTGCAGCGCGGTCACGTGCACGAACACGTCCTTGCCGCCGCCGTCCGGGGCGATGAAGCCGTAGCCCTTCGCGGAGTTGAAGAATTTGACAACGCCAATCGTCATTTTTCAGTCCATTCCTTCATAGGTACACGGCCGCGCCGCAGACTGCCTGCGGGCGTACCAATGCGCTTGACTTATGTGGGTTGAGGGTTGGGCGGGACGCAAACCCAAGGGGAATACTGCGGCACGTCGGATGCACTCGTCTTCATAGCCAGTCGCGGAGCGAAAGATGGCGAAGCGCTTTGCACGGCGCAAGCCTAAAACAAGGTTGATCGCCCTGGAAAATGCGGGGGGTTGACACGAAAATATGCGGCGTTCTCGGTTCAGGTGCGAAGCCTCCCCGCTTATCATCCGTATACGGAGTAAATGCCCCCGCTGGCGCGGCCGCATCGCAAGAATTGGTGGCGGGTGCGGGTCAATATGCTTAAAGAGAGTGGTCGAAACACAGGAGGTCTCAACTCATGGATCTGCAACTCAAAGGTAAGCGCGCGGTTGTGCTGGGCGGAACGCGCGGCATCGGACGGGCGATCGCCGAGACGCTCGCCGCGGAAGGCGCTGACGTCGCGGTCTGCGCGCGCAATCGCGAGCAGGTCGAGGAGGCGGTTGCCGCGCTCTCGAAGAAAGGCGTGCGTGCGACCGGAGCTGCGGTCGATATCGCGAAGGGGCCAGAGTTGCGCGCATGGATCGACGACGTGGCGAAGGCGTTCGGCGGGCTCGACATACTGGTATCGAACGCTAGTGCCCTGACGCTGGGTGCGCACGCGGAGGTGTGGGAGGCGATGCTCAAGATCGACATCTTGGGTGCGGTGAATTCGTTCGAGGCGGCACGGCCCCATCTGGAGAAGGCTGCCGCCGAACGGGGCGATGCGTCGTTCGTGATGATCTCTTCCGTGTCGGCCGCCGAGACGCAACAGGGCAACGCGTACGGCGCCGTGAAGGCGGCACTCATCCACTACGCGAAGGGGCTCGCCCGCGAGCACGCGAAGCGGAAGGTGCGTGTGAACGTCGTGTCGCCCGGAACAATCTATTTTCAGGGCGGCGTGTGGCACATGATCGAGCAAAACATGCCCGACCGCTACAATGCGGCGATGAAGTCGAACCCGACCGGGCGGATGGGCTCGCCGCAGGAAATCGCCAACGCGACGGTGTTCCTTGCAAGTCCTGTGTCGTCGTTCACAACGGGTGCCAATTTGATCGTCGACGGGGCTATCACGCAGCGCGTGAACTTCTGATAGGGTCGGTGCGGCTTGGGGCTTGTACTGACTCGTGTCGAGAGGAGAGGTCTCATGAATGCGTTGAAAGCGTTTGGAATGGTTGCGGCGGCGCTTATCGGCGTTGCAGCTGTGCGCGCCGACGAGGTGCAGAAGTTGCCGCCGGACGAGCCCGCCGTCGTCAACGGGTTCGATCTTGTCTGTACCGGCGTGGGCGAGGATGCGCGTAACGACCCGCGCTGGCGCACCTATCCCGTTCGGATCGAGTTTGCGAATGCCGATGCTCAGTATTTGAGCGACGCGGTGCTCGCCGTTGCCACGCCTGGTGGCGAGCAACTGTTCGAAGTGACCTGCGACAGCCCTTGGATTCTCGCGCGGCTCGAGCCCGGCAAGTACGTGCTGGCAGCGACGTATGAGGGCATCGTGAAGACGGAGAAGTTCACGGCGCCGAAGTCGGGGCAAGCGCGTTTTGTGGTGCGCTTCCCCGAGGTGCCGGGCGACAAGCCGAACTAGCGGCCCTTGAATTCCGCTTTGCGCTTTTGCAGGAAGGCGGTGACGCCCTCCGTGAAGTCTTCGGCGCGGCCGGCGACCTTTTGCGCTTGGCGCTCGGCGTCGAGTTGCTCTTCGTAGGTGTTCTGCAGGCTCTGCCAATAGAGCTGGCGGATCTGGCCGAGAGCGACCGTCGGGCCGCTGGCTAGTTCTTCGGCGAGCGCCATCGCTTGGGGCATCAAATCGGCATCTTCGTAGACGCGATTGATCAGACCCCATTCTAGCGCTTTGTCGGCGCTGAGCTTTTCACCCAAGAGCGACAATTCTCTGGCCCGGGCGCTGCCGACGAGCCGCGGAAGCAGCCAGGTCGAGCCGCCGTCCGGCACGAGGCCGATGCGGCGGAACGCTTGGAGGAAGTACGCCGACTTCGATGCCAGGATCATGTCGCCCATTAGCGCGAAACTCATACCGACGCCGGCGGCGGCGCCGTTCACGGCGGTGATCAGCGGCGTCTTGAGATTGCGCAGACGGCGCAGGAACGGGTGATACATCGTCTCCAGCGCCGCGCCCGCGTCGCGTTCTTCGGGCTTGAACGCGTTCGAGGAGGGGCCGCCCGCTAGATTGGCGCCAGCGCAGAAGCCGCGGCCGGTGCCGGTGAGGACGACCGCCCGGACGCCGCTGTCGGGGCGCTCGATATAGGTGATCGCGGAGACGAGGCCGCCCAGCATTTCGGGGCTGACAGCGTTCATCACTTCGGGGTGGTTCAGCGTCAGCACGCCGACGCGGCCAACGACATCAACCTTTGCGCGTTCGAAATCCATGTTCGTCTCCGTCATTTGCCTTTGAATTGGGGTTCGCGTTTGGTGAGGAAGGCTGTGACGCCTTCGCGGAAATCGTCAGTGTCGCCGAGCATGCGCTGCGTGCGGCGTTCCAGTTCGATCTGCTGATCCAGCGTGTTCTCCGTAGCAGCGTCGAGCACGCGTTTGATCTCGCCAAAGGCGCGCGTCGGGCCCTTTGCCAAACGCTCGGCGATCGCGCGCGCTTCGGTCATCAGGTGTGCATCGTCGACGGCCGCCCAGATCAAGCCCCACTCGGCCGCCTTCTCCGCCGGTAAGCGGTCGCCCAACATGGCAAGCGCCCGCGCGCGGGCGCGGCCCAAGAGGTGCGGGACGAACCAGGTGCAGCCGACGTCGGGCACGAGGCCGAGTTTGGGTCCGAAGACTTGAACGAAGTAGGCCGACTTTGCGGCCAGAACGATGTCGCCACCGAGCGCGACGCCGACGCCGCCACCGGCTGCGACGCCGTTCACGGCGACGACGACCGGTTTCGGAAAGCCCGTCAGGTCGCGGATCAATGGGTTGTAGCCGATCTCCATCGAGTGGGAGATGCCTTCGCCGACGGAGCGCTGAACACCGTCGTTGAAGCCTGCGTTCGCGAGGTCGGCGCCCGCGCAAAAGCCGCGGCCCGCGCCGGTGACGATCAGCGCGCGCACGTTCTGATCGTGGCTGAGCGCGCGCAAGGCGGCGCGTGTGTCGTCGATGAGGCCCTTGTTCAGGCTGTTGAGCGAGGCCGGACGGTTCAAGGTCAGCGTAGCGACGCCGCCCACGGTTTCGACCAGGATGTTTTCGTAAGCCATTGGCGCGGTCCAAAGCAGATGAGGTGCGCCAAGCCATCACAGGTTCCGGTCGCATGCAACAACGTGCATGCGTGCCGGCGTCATGTTGCACGCGCGTTCCGCTACGTCACGCCGTTGGGTGGCTGCGGACCTGGTTCGGCGGTTAACGGTTCCGGAGGCAATTCCTGACGCAGGGGAAATCGTCTATAAGGTCGCGACGCCACATTCCGATCATCACGACTGAAAGGATGCTTCTCATGACCAACGCAACGGCGCAATCGATGCGCGCCCTTCTCGACAAGCAGCGCGCGGCTTATCTGCGCGACGGGCCGCCGAGCGCGGAGGTCCGGATCGACCGGTTGGATCGCTGTATCGGGATTCTGGTCGACCACCAGGATGAGATCGCGGATGCGCTGAACAAGGATTTCGGCAGCCGCTCGCCGCAGATGTCGAAGTTCACGGACGTGTCCGGATCGATCGGGCCGCTGAAGCACGCGAAGGCGCATCTTCGCTCTTGGATGAAGACGGAAAAACGCAAGCCGACGCCGGCGATCTTGGGCTGGTTCGGCGCGAAGGCGGAGATTCAGTATCAGCCGCTGGGCGTCGTCGGCGTGATCGCGCCGTGGAACTTTCCGGTGAACCTGACGTTTACGCCGCTGGCAGGTGTTCTCGCCGCCGGCAATCGCTGCATGATCAAGCCGTCGGAGTTTACGCCCGCGACGTCGGAATTGATGGCGCGGATGTTCAAGAAGGTTTTCGACGAGGCGGAGATTGCGGTCTGCCTCGGCGGGGCCGATATCGGCGAGGCCTTCAGCCGGCTGCCGTTCGACCATCTGTTGTTCACGGGCGCGACGTCGATCGCCCATCACGTGATGCGGGCGGCGGCGGAGAACTTGACGCCGCTCACGCTCGAACTCGGCGGCAAGTCGCCGGTGATCGTGGGGCAGGGCGCGAATATGGACCTGACCGCGGCGCGCGTGATGCAGGGCAAGACACTGAACGCGGGGCAGATTTGCTTGGCGCCCGACTATGTGTTCGTGGCCGAAGGGCAGCGGGACGAGTTCGTGACGAAGGCGACCGCGGCGGTGACGAAAATGTATCCGACGCTGAAGGACAATCCCGACTACACGTCGGTGATCAACCAGCGGCACTATGATCGCTTGCGCGGCTATATCGACGAGGCGAAGTCGAAGGGCGCGAAGGTGATCGAGGTCAATCCGGCGAAGGAAAATCTGACCCAGCAGCCGCATCACAAGATCGCGCCGACGATCATTCTCGATCCGACGGACGACATGAAGGTTATGCAGGACGAAATCTTCGGGCCGGTGCTGCCGGTCAAGACGTACAAGTCCGTGGACGAGGCGATCGGCTACATCAACGCGAAGGCGCGGCCGCTCGGCCTCTATTACTTCGGCGAAGATGCGGGCGAGAAGGACCGCGTTCTGACGCGCACGACGTCGGGCGGCGTCACGATCAACGACACGATCATGCATGTGGCAATGGAAGACCTGCCGTTCGGCGGCGTCGGCCCGTCGGGCATGGGCGCCTATCACGGTATCGACGGCTTCAGGCAGTTCAGCCACCGCAAGGCGGTGTATCAACAGCCGACGTCGAAGATGCTCGACGGGCAGCTCGCCAACATGCGCGCGCCGTACGGTGAAGGGATTCAGAAGTTCTTGGTGCAGCAGATCAAGCGGTAGTCATGGGGGGCGAGCCGGCTATACCGGCTCGCTTTCCTTTTTCCGGCGCAGCAGATGCTGCGGCACCGGGCGCAGCAAGAACGCCGGTGTGTTCGGGCCCATGCCGGGGCCGGAGGGTGCAGCGTCGTCGCGTTCTTCGCGATGGCGGCGCTTCTCGTGCCCTTGCTTCTCTTGGCGCGGCCTTTCCTGGCGCGGGTGTTCGCGCTTCGGCTGTTCGCCTTTCGCGGCTTCGGTCTTGGGCGCTTCGTGTTTGCGCGGATGACGGTCGCGCTGGCGGTGCTCGCCTTCGCGGCGCGGCTGACGTTCGCGGTGCGGTCTGTCCGAGTGCTTTGCAGGTTGGTCGGCGGTAGCCGCCGGTTGCGTTTCTACGGGCGCTGCGGCGCCTGCTTCGACCGGTGCCATGGAAGCGACTTCGTCGTGGTAGGGCTTGTCGCCGCGATGACGGTCGCGTCCGCCGCGGCGCTTGTCGCGATCGCGTCCGCCGCGGCGTCCGTCACGGTCGCGGTCGCCTCGGCCTTCGCCGCGGTGACGATCCGGTGTCACCTCGATGTCGTTCATTTCCTCGCGCGCGAGCGGCATGCCGGTCAGTTTTTCGATCGCGCCGAGATACTTATGATCGCTCGGGCCCGCCAGCATCAGCGCGTGACCTTCGCGGCCCGCGCGACCGGTGCGGCCGATGCGATGGATGTAGTCGTCGGCGTGGATCGGCACGTCGAAATTGAAGACGTGGCTCACCGCCGGAATGTCGAGGCCGCGCGCGGCGACGTCGCTGGCGCACAGCAACTGGACTTGACCGCCGCGGAAATTTTCCAGCGTCTTGGTGCGCACCGGCTGTGGCAGGTCGCCGTGTAGGGCAGCGACCGAGAACCCGTGCTTGGTGAGCGACTTGTAGACGATGTCGACGTCGGTCTTGCGGTTGCAGAAGATGATGCCGTTCGTGATCGTCTCGCGGCGGATCAAGCGGCGCAGCGCTTCGCGCTTCATTTTGTTGTCGTTCGACGGCAGCGCGACGACCTTCTGCGTGATCGTGGTGGCCGCCGTTGCCGGGCGCGAGGCTTCGATGCGCTCGGGGTTCGACAGGAACTGATCGGCGAGGCGCGTGATTTCGGGCGGCATCGTTGCCGAGAAGAACAGCGTCTGGCGCGTGAAGGGCAGCATCTTGGTGATGCGCTCGATATCCGGGATGAAGCCCATGTCGAGCATGCGGTCGGCTTCGTCGATCACGAGGATCTGCACGCCGTTGAGCAGAAGCTTGCCGCGTTCGAAATGGTCGAGCAGGCGGCCGGGCGTCGCGATTAGCACGTCGACGCCGCGCGTGATCTTCATGTCCTGCTCTTCGTAGGACACGCCGCCGATCAGCAGCGCCATCGAGAGCTTTTTGTATTTGCCGTATTTCTCGAAGCTCTCGGCGACTTGCGCCGCGAGTTCGCGGGTGGGCTCCAAGATCAGCGAGCGCGGCATGCGCGCCTTCGCGCGGCCGACGGACAGACGCTGCAGCATCGGCAGCGTGAAGCCTGCGGTCTTGCCCGTGCCCGTCTGCGCGATGCCCATGACATCGCGGCCGGCCAAAACCGACGGGATCGCTTTTTCCTGAATAGGCGTAGGCGTGGTGTAACCGGCTTCCGCGATGGCGCGGAGCAATTCGGCCGAAAGGCCGAGACTTTCAAACGACATTGAGACTCAATCGACTCCTGCGAGAGGGCATGTTTGTCTGGCTGGACAAGTCTCTCTCGCCGAGACAACCCAACCGCGGAACGGATGTAAGCTCCGCGCAAATCAGCGCGATCAGCTATTGCACTGCAAAATAGTGTGCTTGGCTAAGATGTCAACCAAAGGTGAACAAAGGCTTGCGGGCGAATGTGCTAGGGGTTCGCTCAAACATAGGGGGACACATGCGCAGCATTATTGTCGCAGCTTTGCTTGCCACGACGGGATTGGCCTTCGCAGACGCAGCGCCGCCGCCGGTGCCCGCAACCAACCAAGCGCCGCCGAACTACGGCTGCCCCGGGCCGGAGTATCAGCAGTTCAAATTCTGGGTCGGCGAATGGCGCGTGGCCACCACGAACGGCGGCAAGTTCGCTGGCGACAGCAAGATCGAGCTGCTCGCGGCCGGGTGCATCATCTTCGAAAACTGGAAGGGTGGGAGCGGCGGTTCCGGCCACTCGATCAACGTCTACGATCAGGCGGACGGCAAGTGGCATCAGACGTGGGTCGATGCGACCGGCGATCAGGTGCACTACATCGGTTCGTGGGTGAACGGGAAGATGGAGCTGCGCGCGGACGACGTGTCGTCGCCGCAGAAGCAGAATGTGGTGCTGACAATGACGTTCGAGCCCCGCGCGGACGGAACCGTGCGCCAGTCGGGTACGCAGTCGACGGACGGCGGCAAGACGTTCCAACCGTCGTTCGATTTGATTTATACAAAGAAGAAGTGAGTCCGCTGAGAGGGAGCCGATGACGCCAACGCTGCAGAGCATTGCGATCGGGTTTGTCATTCTCTCCGCCGTGTTCTTCGTGTTGCAGAAGATTTGGCCGTCGGTGCCGGGGCAGAAGACGTTTCGGCGCGGGTTTGTGACCGATCTCTTCTATTGGGCGTTCACGCCGCTCGTCACGCGGGCGATTACGCCGATTGCGGTTGGCGTTGCGCTCATTCCGATTGCCGTGGCGAACGGGGTTGAGCTCAAAGACCTGAAGACGTTGGCGCAGGGGCGCGGGGTGCTGGCCGAGCAGGCGTTGTGGCTGCAGGCGATCCAGATCTTCGTGATCGGCGATTTCATCGGCTATTGGCAGCACCGCTGGTTTCACGGCGGCTGGCGCTGGCCGTTTCACGCGATCCATCACTCGTCGGAGGATCTCGACTGGCTGTCGAGCGTCAGGCTGCATCCGGTGAACGACATGCTCGCGCGGATGATCCAGGCGGTACCGATCGTGGCGCTCGGCTATAACGTCGGGGCGGTCGCGCTCTACACGGTGTTCACGACGATCTATGCGATCGCACTGCATGCGAATTTGAATTGGACGTTCGGGCCGTTCCGCTATGTGGTCGCGAGCCCGGCGTTTCATCGCTGGCATCACACGAGTGCGGAGGAAGGCCAGGACAAGAACTTCGCAGGGTTCTTTCCGCTATGGGATCTGCTGTTTGGTACGTTCTATATGCCGAAGGGCCGTCAGCCGGAGGTGTTCGGCGTCAGCGATCCGGTGCCGAAGGGACTCATCGGGCAGCTGATCTATCCGTTCAGGCGGGCGAGGGCGTCCTCGTAGGTGCCGGCGTCTTCGGCGCTGAAACAGCAGAACGTGACGTGCTGCGGCGGCGTTGCCGCGCGAACGGCGGCGATGGCTACTTCGCAGGCGCGTTCGATCGGGATTCCGTAAACGCCGGTGCCTAGGCTCGGGAACGCGATGCTCGCCGCGTTGTACTCGGCGGCGAGGCGTAAGCTGTTGCGGTAGCAGTTCGCGAGCAAGCGCCAGACGTCGGCCTCGTTGTGCCGTGCGTAGACGGGCGCGACCGTGTGGATGACGTGGCGCGCTTTGAGCTTGAAGCCTGAGGTGATGACCGCCTCGCCGGTCGGGCAGCGCCCGATGGCTGCCATCGCGCGCGCAAGTTCCGGTCCCGCCGCGCGGTTGATCGCGCCATCGACGCCGCCGCCGGGTATCAACCGGCTGTTCGCGGCATTGACGATGGCGTCGACGTCGAGCGTGGTGATATCGGCTTTGATGACGGTGAGGTGTGGGCGCATAGGGGAAGGATATATCCACTCTCCCGTGCAGTGGGAGAGTGGTTAGACCGCGACGGCGTGCCTCGCTGGGGCTTGCGGATGCAGGTAGGCGTCGAAGGTGGCGCAGACGAGGCGGACGCCGGCGCGGGCTTGCGGCGGCACGGTGACCTTCGTGCCGTCGATCGTGCAGATGCCTTCGGCGACGAGCGGTTGCAGCGCGTCGAAGGCCGTGGCGAAATCGGTGACGTCCGCGCCGTGTTTGGCTGCGATCGCTTCGACGTCGACGGCGAGGTCGCACATCAGGCGTTCGATGATGGCGCGGCGCAGGCGGTCGTCCTCTGTCAAGGCGCGGCCGCGGGCGGTTGCGAGTTCGCCGTTCAGGATCAGGCGGCGGTACTCGGGCATGTCGACGACGTTTTGGGCGTAGCCTTGCGGCAGCGAGGAGATCGCCGAGGCGCCGAAGCCGATCAGCGTTGCGGCATCGTCGGTCGTGTAGCCTTGGAAGTTGCGCTTCAGGCGGCCTTGGGCCAACGCGAGGGCGAGCGGGTCGTCGGCGCGGGCGAAGTGGTCGAGCCCGATCGCGACATAGCCGCTAGCCGTGAGCAGCGCGTGGACGGTTTCGACTTGGGCGACCCGCTCTTCGCCGCCGGGCAGAGCGGCCGCGTCGATCAGCGCTTGGTGGCGCTTCATCTCCGGCACGTGGGCGTAGCCGAAGACGGCGAAGCGCTGCGGGGCCATGGCGACCGCCGCTTCGACCGTGCGCTTGACGTCGTCGATCGATTGGTGCGGTAGGCCGTACATCAGGTCGATGTTGAGCGCGGTGATGCCGGCGGCGCGCAGGCGGTCGACCGCGCTTTGCGTCACGTCGAGCGGCTGAATGCGGTTCACGGCGGCTTGCACGCGCGGGTTCACGTCCTGCACGCCGAGGCTTGCGCGCGTGACGCCGGCCTTGGCGAAGGCTTCGATCGTTTCGTCCGAAAGTCCACGCGGGTCGATTTCGACCGCGAACTCGGCGCTAGGGCGAATGTCGAACAGCGTGTGTAGCGTTTCGGCGATGCGGGTGATGTCGCGCGGCTTCAGGATCGTGGGCGAGCCGCCGCCGAAATGGATGTGCGTGACGGGGCGGCGCGTCTTGAGTGCGGCCGCCACCATGGCGATCTCGCGCAGCAGGACGTCGCTGTAGGCGGCGACGGGCGTGTAGGTGTTCACGACGCGCATGTGGCAGCCGCAGAACCAGCACAGGCTGTCGCAGAACGGGATGTGGGCGTAGAGCGAGAGCGGCTCGTCCGCGGGGATCGCTTCGAGCCACCTCATCACGGTCCTTGCCGAGACGCCGGCGTTGAAGTGCGGTGCGGTCGGGTAGCTGGTGTAGCGCGGGACGCGGGCGGTCGCGCGGTCGGATGTTAGGAGGTTGCTCATGCGCTGGCCAGTTGCGCGCGGTAGGTATCGCGCATCGCTTTGAAACGGGGGAACGGGAACTTGATCGGCACGCCCTCGAGTGCGGCTGCCAGCATATCGAGATGGGCGTCGAAACCCGCCGCCGCGCGCGCGGCGTCTTCGGAATCGGGGACGCCCAGCGTCAGGCGCACGTTCGTGCCGTGCAGCGTGCGCTCGATTTCCCAGCGCAAGGGGCGTAGTGGCTCGCCCTTGCCGCTCCACGAATATTCGAGGAGCTCGCCCCAGGCATAGGCCGTGACCGTGCTGTCGATGGCGATGCCGGAGTCTTCGAACGAGAGTTTCGCTTCGCCGCCGACGTAAGGCGCGATGTGGCCGGGCGCTAACCACTGGCATAGGACTGCGGGATCGGTGAGCGCATCCCACAAACGCGCTGGCGGCGCTGCGAACGCGCGCTCGATGACGGCAACGATGCGGCCTTGGGTGCGGGTCAGTTTGCCGACGGTGTCGTGCGTGTCGATCATGGGTGGGCCCTCAGCTGCGCCAGCGCAGCGTTTGCGGCTCAACGGGATTGGCGAATTCCGCGCCAGACTCGAGTGCTGCGGCCCAGGCTTTCTTAAGCTTGTGGTACCAGATGGCCGGCACGTCGGCGTCGGGGATCAGCATTTGGCGTGGGTCGTAGCGCGTCCATTCCTGCTGCAGCTCGACGATCTCGCGATCCTGGCGCATGAAGATGGAGGCGAAGGCGCGTAGCGCCGGCTTGGCCAGGCCCAACCACGGCAGCGTCCAATACATCGTGTGCGTTACTTCGGTTTCGGTCTCGCTGATCGGCGTGCAGGTGGTGAGCCCCACGATCGAATGCTTGCCGGCGCGAATATGTTCGGTGCGGATCGAGGGGAGTTCGAACTTGATCTCGGTCGTGAGGTCGGTCCCCAGTACTCTGTAGGCCGTCGAGTTCGCCGACGGCTTGTGCGGCATCATCGTGAAACCGCGCGTCGTGGGTTCGTAGGCCTTGGCCTTTGCGATCGTGCTTTTCGGCGAGCGCCAGAACCAGGCCTTGTGCACGTAGGGGCCGTGCGCGGGGTCCATGAGGCCGACTGTCGTGCGATCGAGGTCGCATTTGAACATTTGGCGTTCGATGAATTTCGGCACGGCATCGCCCGGCAGCGGAACCTTCGGCGGCTCGATCTTCGGTGCGACCGCTTCGCGGCCCTTGGCCGGCATGTAGATCCAGATGAGGCCGTCCTGCTCGCGCAGCGGATAGGTTCGTACACGGATATTTTTCGGGTCGACGTCTTGGCCCTCGACGAGCGAGGGGATCGCCGCGCACGCGCCGTCGGCGCCGAAGCGCCAACCGTGATATGGGCAAGTGACCGTGCCGTCGGCGTTCAGTTCGCGCGCCGCCAGCGGGACGCCGCGGTGCGGGCAGACGTCGCGAAGCGCGAACGCCTGGCCGTCGTGTTTGCGCCGCGCCAACAGCACGGGCTCGCCGAGCAGAACGCGCCGTGTGATCGCGCCGGGTTTCAACGTCTTGGCGTGGCCCGCCAAGTACCAAAGATCGCGCAGAAACTGATCCGACGCCTGCATACGCTGTTATCCCGCCCGTGACGACGTCACATGGCGGGAAGATGTGGGCGGGAGCCTTGATTTAGGTCAATCGAGGGCGGTGGCTCAGCGGGTGACGACCATGTCTCCCGATTGGATCGGGCGTGGCAGGTCGGCCAAGGGGATGTCGATGTTCGAAAACGCGAGCGGGATGCCGGCGCAGAGCAGTGGATCTGGCTTGTCGCAGACGTGATAGTGCAGGTGCGGCTCGGTCGAGTTTCCGCTTGAGCCAAGGGCGCCGACGACTTGTCCCTTTGCGACCGTATCGCCGACCGCGACTTTGACGCTGCCGGGTTTCATGTGCGCGAGAACCGAAAACTCCCCGTTGCCGTGGTCGATGACGATGCCGTTGCCGAGGATACCGGGAATGCCGCGGGCCATGCGCGTCGCTTGATCGCCGAGGAGGCGCGTGAAGAAGGCCTCCAATGTTTCGTCCGGCCGTCGCAGCGCTTTTGGATCTTCGTTCTCGCTGGTGATGGCAAGGATAACCTTGCCTGCGGCGGGCGCCACAATCTTGGCGCCATAAGCGTAGTAGTCGGTGAACTTGGTTCCGTCGCCGCGATGGGTTTTGCCGTTCGCGTCGAACTTCACGAGGTCGAGCCCGAACTCTTCCGGAATTGCCCAGCGATGTTGCGTGTGAAAGCCGGGGCCGCTGGCGACCCACCAAGCGCCGGTGAGCGGAAAGATCAGCTCGGTTTTCGCGACGCTGGCATTGAGGGGTATGGATGCGTAACCGACGCGGGTTGTGCCCGAATAGACGCTGACCGCCAGCGTGTCGCGGGCGCCCTGGAATGCGAATGGTTGGTGCATGATCAGAAGGGCGGCGCCCGGTGCGAGCGTCGCCGTGTCGGACAACGGCGCGGCGCCAAGAAGGTCAGTGCCGCAAAATTGAAACGCCGCGAGCTTCATCATGCCGGAGGCCTGAACGGCCTTGCCGCCCTTTGCGATCTTGGCGAGCGCGTCCGGGGCAAAGCGGCGCGTGTCCATGGGTTGGCCGCCCGTTTGCAGCGCGACCTCGACGGCATCGATCGAGACGGGTCTTTCCGACCGGTTGATCAGGGCAACGTTTTGCAGAAGGACACCTTGGGCGCCGCGTATCGTGTCGAGCGGGTAGACGCGCGCCGTTGTCGCCGGGCAGAATTTCACGTTCAACGGGTCGGCCATGGAGCCGGCCCACGCGTTGGTCGCAGCGCACAAGATGGCGCCTAGGATTAGGATCGTCTTCTTCATTGCTACCCTCAAATTCCGGTTTGATTTAACCGGGTCGTGCTTGAGGCGGCAAGTGGGTCGCTCTCCCACAAGGGGAGAGTACAGTTTTGCGAAGCAAAACTGGTGAGGCGTTCGCTGAGTTTATGGACGCACTGGCGGTGCAAATGGAGACTCAGCGGACCCCTCACCATTTTTCGCTCAACGCGAAAAATGGGCTCTCCCACAAGGGGAGAGCGTCTTAAACGTCGATGTCTTTCGCGAATTGGGCGTGTTCTTGGATGTATTGGAAGCGCAGCTCCGGCTTCTTGCCCATCAGGCGTTCGACGAGGTCTTCGGTGTCTTGCTTGTCGT
>CAZYGK010000056.1:0-21015 GCA_964647355.1 uncultured Flavobacteriaceae bacterium
CTCCTTCCGCGAGCTCGCGGCCCGCATCGTCAATTTCGGCGACACGAACCCGAGCTTGTTGAACCTGCCCGCGGCGCAACTCGCGCAGAAGACGCTCGAGCGCGACTTCCCCTGCCCACCGCCACCGCCGGGCCGCTAGTCGCACATGCGCTCCATCTCGATCATCACAGGGCTCGTGCTCATGACGGCTGCCGCCACCGCCCAAGATCTCCCGACCGCCGCCCCAGGCGGCGGCGACCGTTACACCGGCCATGGGTTCGCCACGCGCGCGCCCGTCCTCGGCCAACACGGCATGGCCGCAACCGCACAACCGCTCGCAACCCAAGTTGCGATCGACGTCCTGAAGAAGGGCGGCAGCGCGATCGACGCCGCGATCGCCGCAAACGCAGCGCTTGGCCTGATGGAGCCCGTCGGCTGCGGCATCGGTGGCGACCTGTTCGCGATCGTCTGGGACCCGAAAACGAAGAAGCTCTACGGCTACAACGGCTCCGGCCGCTCGCCGAAAGGCCGCACGCTCGATGACCTGAAGAAAAAACTCGGCGAACGCACAGCAATGCCGTCGCACGGCTCGCTCACCGTCACGGTGCCCGGCACCGTCGACGGCTGGTTCGCACTGCACCAACGCTTCGGCAAACTGCCGATGGATCAAGTGCTGGCCCCCGCTAGCCAATACGCCCGTGAAGGTTTCCCGGTCTCGCAGCTCGTCGCCTATTACTGGGCGCGCAACTTCCGCGGCTTCGAGCGGATGGCGAAAGACATCGAAGAAATTGACAACGCCAAGCGCACCTATCTCATCAACGGGCAGCCGCCGGCTCACGGCCAAATCTTCAAGAACCCCGACCTCGCCCGTACCTATGACCTGCTCGCCAAGGGCGGTCGCGACGCCTACTACAAGGGCCCGATCGCCAAGACGATCGACGCCTATTTCAAGCGCATCGGCGGCGACTTGCGCTACGAGGACTTCGCCGCCCACACGGGCAACTTCGTCGATCCCGTCGGCGTAAGCTACCGCGGCTACGACGTCTACGAGCTGCCGCCGAACACGCAAGGCGTCGCGGCCCTGCAAGTCTTGAAAATGATCGAACCCTACGACCTGAAGAAGATGGGCCGCGGCTCCGCCGACGCGCTGCACCTGATGGTCGAAGCCAAGCGCCTCGCCTTCGAAGACCTCGGCAAATTCTACGCCGACCCCGCGACCTACGACATGCCGGTCGCGCAGCTGATCTCCGACGCCTACGCGAAGCAACGCCGCGCGCTCATCGACATGAGCCGCGCGAACCCGAACACGCCGCCCGGCGAAATCAAACTCCGCCAAGGCGACACGACCTATCTCACCACCGCCGACAAAGACGGCATGATGGTCTCGCTGATCCAATCGAACTACCGCGGCATGGGATCAGGCCTCGTCGCCGACGGCCTCGGTTTCATGTTCCAGGATCGCGGCGAACTCTTCGCGCTCGAACCCGGCCACGCCAACGTCTACGCGCCGGGAAAGCGCCCGTTCCAAACGATCATCCCCGCATTCGCGATGAAGGACGGCAAACCGTGGATGAGTTTCGGCGTCATGGGCGGCGACTTGCAGCCGCAAGGCCACGTTCAAATTCTGGTCAACATGATCGACTTCGGCCTGAACGTGCAGGAAGCCGGCGACGCTGCCCGCTTCCGCCACGAAGGCTCCGAAGACTGGTCGCGCAAAGACTCCCAAGGCGTGGGCGAACTGATGCTCGAAACCGGCATCGGCGCCGACGTGCGCAAAGAGCTCGAGCGCCGTGGCCATAAACTCGTCCCCGGCGACGGCAGCTTCGGCGGCTACCAAGCGATCCTCCGCGACCCCGAATCCGGCGTCTACTGGGGCGCCAGCGAAATGCGCAAAGACGGCGCCGCGATGGGCTATTGAGGGCGGCGCATGTCACGGTGGGTAAACGCTCTGATCGCGCTCACCGTGACGCTGACAGCGCTCCTTGCTGTCTGCGCGCACTACACCCTCACTGATCGGGCGTTCGGCGACGGCCAGCGCTTCGAACAAGAGAAAAGTCATACACTAGCAGCGACGGCGTACTGGCTCGATCGAACCAGTGCAGCCTTGCGATTCCAATCGCCAATTGAACTCGGCAGATTTCTTTACGATCGCGCAGACTCTGTAATCGGCGAGACAGAGAGAGATCGCTACTACGATGCGGCCGTTGATGCATATGCATCTGTGACAGGGCCAGCCCAAGTAGACGTAGCTGAGGGGCTAGAGTGGGCAGCAATGGCTCTTTGGTATCGCCACCGCTTCAGGGGACCGATCCGCAGAGCCGAAGATTATTTGCGGCGCGCAATCGCAATTCGCCAACGTACCACGCCCATCAGTGAAGAAGTGATCTCGACCTCCATAGATCTGCTCGCCAGGTTGCTTACCGACCGCGGATTGGCAGATGAGGACCAAGGGGCGCTAGCCGAGGCCAAATTGTGGAATGACAAACTACTGTCGAAGACTTTTCCCAACGGCCTGAGAGATCCGTTTGCGCTCGAACGCTGCGGAGATATCGCGGTAGGACAAAAACAATGGGCAACCGCAGAGGCTTGTTACAAAGAAGGCTACAACGCCTGGCAAGAGTCGCCGGGCGGATTCCTCGGCCAATGCGCAGAGAAGTTGGTGCCTGTGCTGCAAGCTCAGAAGAAAATGGCGGAAGCTGAAATTTGGAAGAAGAGAATACCCAAACGCAGACTGCAGATGTAGCGAGCCGACCTGGCAAATGACAAACTTCGACGCCTTCACGGCCCGCCCCTGTCCTTCTTGGTTCCAGAACGCAGGCTTCGGCATCTTCATCCATTGGGGCATCTTCTCGATCCCCGCTTGGGCGCCGCGCGGCCGCGCGATTCACGACCTGATGCGCGATCACTACGACGACATGAACGCGCACATCCCCTACGCCGAGTGGTACGAGAACGCGGTGCGGCTTCCCGGCAGCCCGTCGGCGGCCCACCACAAGGCAACCCACGGCGATCGTCCGTACACGTCATTTCGCCCCGAGTTCGACGAAGCCGCGAAGGCTTTTGACGCCAACGCCTGGGCCGACCTCTTCAAAGCAGCAGGCGCCCGCTACGTCGTCTTCGTGACCAAGCATCACGACGGCTATTGCCTCTGGCCGACGAAAATCGAAAACCCATGGCGTCCCGGCTGGCACACAAAGCGCGACTTCGTAGGCGAACTCGCCGAAGCTGTCCGCAAACGCGGCATGCGCTTCGGCCTCTACTATTCCGGCGGCCTCGACTGGAGCAAACGCTCGGAGCCGATCGCCAATCTCGGCGACATGTTCGCCTGCGTCCCGACGGAACACGACTATTGCGCCTACGCTGCGGCGCAGGTGCGCGAGCTGATCGATCGCTACGAGCCAAGCGTCCTGTGGAACGACATCGCGTGGCCCTCGAAGCACCAAGTCCCGGAACTCTTCGCGTACTACTACGCCCGCGTCCCGGACGGCGTCGTCAACGATCGCTGGTTCGCAGAAGAGAGTCTCTTCAACAGCCTGCGCGATCCCGCGAACCGCGCAAGCTTCAACGCCGTCATCAAAGCCCGCATCCTGGCCGCAAGCGGCCCGCAGGAAAATCCCCCGCCGCCGCATTGCGATTTCCGCACCGTCGAGTACGGCTTGGGCGCGATCCCGAAGGACAAGAAGTGGGAGTCTTGCCGGGGCTTGAGCCTTGCCTTCGGCTACAACCGCAACGAACGCGCCGAGGACTACCTCACCGCCGACGGCCTCATCGCCCTGCATCGCGATGTCACGGCCCAAGGCGGCAACCTGTTGATCAACGTTGGCCCCAAGGCCGACGCGACGATCCCGCAAGAACAGCGCGCACCGCTCCTCGCCCTCGGTCGCACACTGAAATAGACCCCCAAACGAAAACGGCCCCGCCGTCCGGCGGGGCCGCTTCTTCGTGTTGAACTCGAGCCCTAGCGCCTGACGCGTACCGGCCGCGTGTTGCTCCGCATAAAGCCCATCAAGTGCGAGCCTAGAATGTACATCAACAGACCCAACCCGCCGAGCGCCACCTCAAAGACCGGGAACTCGCTCTGCGACTTGTTCCAGGGCGACGAAGGACGCCGCGCGCTGGCAATCGCCTCCGACTGATTGCGACCGGCAAAGCCCACCGAAGTCTCAGCGGCTTGCGCCGAACCGGATGCCACAGGCGCCGGCTCGCTCTGCTCGGTCGTTGCGATGGCCGGAGCCTTCGCTTTTGTCGCCGCCGCGGGCGCCATCCTGACAAGCGCTTGGCTTTGCGTAGAAGTCGCCTCGCTGCGCTGCGTACGATGCGCCCGTCCCGTGCTGCCGGCGCTGTCGCTGAACTCGCGGCTCACGCGTAAGCCCGAGCCACCGGCCAGGCCCGCCCCGCGCGGGTCGTCCACGCCGTGCGGATCGTCGACGCCCCGCGGATCGTCCACTCCGCGCGGATCGTCGACGCCACGCGGATCGTCCACGCCGCGCGGATCGTCGACCGATCGGCCGCCAAAGCCCGACCCCGACGACGTCAAGGAAGCGCTCGAGCCGGAGCCTCCCGTGCGCGAACCGCCCAAGACGGCCTGCCAGCCCCCTTCATTGCTCGTCACCGTGCGCGACACCTTATTCCCGCTCATGACTTCGATCTGGGCGGAAAGCGCACTACGCACGCGAACGGTCGAGCCCGGCTTGACCAGCGTCACGGCATTGCGCCATGGCGTCGCCACCTCGACCGCGCCTTCGTTCACATGCACGGCCGCAGATTCGCCGTTCACCGAAACCGTGAACGCCGTGCCTTTCACGACCGCCGCCAGGAACGGCGTGTTCACCTCGAAATGCGGCACCTTGCGCTTGCCGATGCTAAACAGCGCCTCACCCATGTCCTGCGCAATGTGAGTTCCGGTCGCGTTGTCCTCCGTCAATGTCACGCGGCTGCTCGGCGACAGCACGATCTGCTCCTCGCCGCGCCGCAGTACGACGCGTCCGCTTGCGCCTGTTGTAATGACCGTACCTGCAGCCAATTCGGAGGCCGGCCTAACCGAAACACGAATGAGCCCGTTGGAGCTGACGGCGAACTCACCCGCACCGCTGACCAAGCGCCACGAATTCTGCGCATCTCCCGCGATCGACGTCGATGCGAGAAGACTCGCAACTACCGCCACCGAGAAACGTCCTATGAGTTTGCGCATCGTCGAAACTCCTTTTGCGCGGTTTCCCACGCTTCCCGGCCATACTCGCGCGCGGGTTCCAAACGAATTGCAAAAAACTTGAGTTAATGGCGGCCGTTCAATGCGACGGCGGCGATCGATGAGACGTTAAGTTGAACAACGCACTAACGCGATCGTAGAAACAGGCTTCGGTGACACGATAAATCGCCAGCGTCCCGCATTGAAACACGGCGCCGAAACATGAACGAACCGTTGCCAGACGGCGAGCCGCACTCACACTGCTTGGACCCGACACGCAGCACCGCGGCCGCCAACCCGCGCATTTCCGTCCTCCGCAGGGGTTCAAGCCCCCGTCCGATGCGGCAATTCTGCCGTTTTTGAGGTCCCCGCAACCCTTGCCCCCAGGTCGCAAATCCGTATAGTCCGCCGCTTCCGAAACCGGCCGCGGCCGGAGGGCGTGGGAGCAATCCCTTGGGGCGTTAGCCCGACAGCCACTCCAGGACCATCGCCACGCGCACAGCCAAGGGGGCCGTGCCGGAGGCGCCGCAGCCAAAAATGAGGCTCCCATGCCGTTATACGAGCATGTCTTCATTGCGCGCCAAGACGCGGCGCAAGCGCAGGTCGATCAATTGACCGAGCAAATGAAAAGCGTCATCGAAACCGGCGGCGGCAAAGTCACCAAGCACGAGTACTGGGGACTGCGTTCGCTGACGTTCAAGATCAACAAGAACCGCAAGGGCCACTACGTTCACTTCAACCTCGATGCGCCGTCCGCAGCGGTCGCCGAGATGGAACGTCAACTCCGCTTGAACGAAGACGTCATCCGTCAGCTGACGGTGCGCGTCGACGAACTTGAGGAAGGCCCCTCGGCCGGCATGTTGGCCAAGCAGGCGAAAGAACGCCGCGACGCCAAGTGGGGCCGTCGCGAAGATGAAGGCTACGAAAGCCTCGACGAAGGAGCAGCGTCATGAGCGGAGCATACGGCTACGGCGGTGGCGGTGGCGGTGGTGACCGCGGCGGCCGCGAAGGCGGTGGGTTCGGCGGCGGCGGAGATCGCGGCGGCTTCGGCGGCGGCGATCGCGGTCCGCGCGGCGATCGTGGCGACCGCGAAGGCGGCGGCGGCTTCGGCGGCGGTGGCGGCGGCGGCGGCGGACGCCGTCCGTTCTTCCGCCGGCGCAAGACGTGCCCGTTCTCGGGCGCGAACGCACCGAAGATCGACTACAAGGACGCAAAGCTGCTCTCGCGCTTCATCTCCGAGCGCGGCAAGATCGTCCCCTCGCGCATCACGGCAGTCTCGGCCAAGAAGCAACGCGAACTCGCGCAAGCGATCAAGCGCGCCCGCTTCCTCGCCCTTCTGCCCTACGTCGTTTCGTAAGCAGGAGACACGAACATGCAAGTAGTCCTGCTCGAACGCGTCGAAAAGCTCGGCCAAATGGGCGAAATTGTGAAGGTGAAGGACGGCTTCGCCCGCAATTACCTTCTGCCGCGCAAAAAGGCGCTGCGCGCGACGAAGGAAAACATCGCGCGTTTCGAAAAAGAAAAGGCGCAGCTTGAGGCACGCAATCTCACGCTGAAGAAGGAAGCCGAAGGCGTCGCCAAGACGCTCGACAAGCAGACCTTCGTTATTCTGCGCCAGGCCGGCGAAACCGGCATGCTATATGGTTCGGTGTCGACGCGCGATATCGCCGACGCGGTCAGCGCCGGCGGCGTTTCGGTCGGCCGCAACCAGGTCATCCTCGACAAGCCGATGAAGACCTTGGGCCTGCACGAGATCAAGGTCGCGCTGCACCCGGAAGTCCGCGTCGGCATCACGATCAACGTCGCCCGCACGGCCGAAGAAGCCGAACGTCAGGCGCGCGGTGAAAACGTGCTGATGACGGAAGCCGAACAAGCCCGCGTCGAAGCCGAAGCGCTGTTCGAAAGCGAAGAGGCCGCGAAGGGGCTGACGGGCGAAGGCGATGGGGAAGCCCCGGCTGCCGAAGCAAAGCCCAAGAAGGAAAAGAAGGCCGCCGCCGACAAACCGGCGAAGGCCGAAGCCGAACCCGCGGACGAAAAATCGGCCGCCAAAAAGAAGAAAAAGAAAGAAGAATAACCCGAAAAATCGGGGAACCGCTCCAGGACCGGGGCCGCGAGGTAAGCACCTCGCGGCCTTTTTTGCGCCACAAGCGCCAGGGTCCAATCCGACCGAACCTGCTCTAAAATCTGAGCACGCGAATCGATGCGGCGTTGGCAAGTGAAAAAGCTGCCATCGCACAAGCCCGACACAAAAAAGAGTGTGGGATATCGACCGAAGATCGATTGCGCGCCGAACCCCTTTTGCGTTTCTAGGTAGCCATGAGCCTCGCTGTCGCCCCCAAACCGGATGCACCGGAAAGACACCGCCAAACGCCCTTCGACGTGGAGGCGGAGCAAGCGCTGCTCGGCGCCATCCTCGTCAACAACGACGCGTTCGAACGTGTGTCGAGCTTCCTCGAGCCGGAGCACTTTCACGAGCCGCTGCATCAGCGCATCTACGAAGCGGTCGCGCGCGTCATCCGCAAAGGCCAGTTGGCCTCACCGGTAACGCTGCGCCCCTACTTCTCGCTCGACGCCGCGATGAAGGAAGTCGGCGGCGCCGACTATCTCGCCGAACTCTCGCGCTTCTCGCCCACGGTCATTAACGCTTCCGATTTCGGCCGCATGATCTTCGAACTCGCGCAACGCCGCGACCTGATCCGCGTCGGCGAGGACATCGTCAATCTCGCCTACGACCCGCCGGTGGACCTGTCGCCCGCCGAACAAGTCGAAGAAGCCGAAAAACAGCTCTACGGCATCGCCGAGAAAGGCCGCTTCGGCGGCGGCTTCAAGTCCTTCCGCCAAGCCGTCACCGGCGCGATGGAAGTGGCCGAGCGCGCCTATCAATCGCCGAGCCACGTCACCGGCGTCGGCACCGGCTTCGTTGACATCGACAGCCTGCTCGGCGGCTTCCAGAAATCGGACTTGATCATCCTCGCCGCCCGCCCCGGCATGGGTAAGACATCGCTCGCGACGAACATGGCCTTCCATGCCGCACGCGAATGGATGCGCTCCGAAGGCCAAGGCGGCGGCCGCGTGGCGTTCTTCTCGCTCGAAATGTCCGCCGAACAGCTCGCAACGCGTATCTTGGCCGAGCAAGCGGAGGTCTCGGGCTCCAAGATCCGCCGCGGCAAGATCGACGAACGCGACATGCAGGCGCTGATCCGCGTCGGCGCCGAACTCGAACGCCTGCCGCTCTTCATCGACGACACCGGCGGCCTCTCGATCGCGCAGGTCGCCGCCCGCTGCCGCCGCCTGAAGCGCGCCGGCGACCTCGGCATGATCATCGTCGACTACTTGCAACTGCTCACCGGCACGCAGTCCAAGCGCAACGAAAACCGCGTGCAGGAAATCACCGAAATCACGAAGGGCTTGAAGACCCTCGCCAAGGAACTCGCCGTCCCCGTGATGGCGCTCTCGCAGCTCTCGCGCGGCGTCGACAGCCGCGACGACAAGCGCCCCGTGCTCGCCGACCTTCGCGAATCCGGGTCGATCGAGCAGGACGCCGACGTCGTCATGTTCATCTACCGCGAGGCCTACTACCTCGAGACCAAAGAACCGCCGATGGACGACCCGGTCGAGTACCAGAAGTGGAAGGAAAAGATGGACCGCATCCACGGCCTGTCCGACGTCCTGGTCGAAAAGCACCGCCACGGCCCCACCGCCAAAGTGACGCTACGCTTTGAAAAGCAATTCACCCGCTTCTACGACCTCGCAAGAGAAGATACCCTACCCGCCCAAACGCGGTAGGTGATTTGCGTGCAGTCCACTCCCAATTCGTCATGGCCGGGCTTGACCCGGCCACCCAGAACTTCGCGCGGCGGCGCGACGGGAAAGAAATTTCACCACGAAGCCACAAAGAACACCAAGCCGCTTGGTGATCTTCGTGGCTTCGTGGTGAACCTTTCTTCCGACCGCGCGAACGCTTCCCTGGGTGGCCGGGTCAAGCCCGGCCATGACGAGCTTAGGTCAGGTCGGGGAGCGGATGTCGCAATTCAATTGTTCAATCGGATCATCGCCCTAATAGTTGTCTTCGCATTTGGCACATCGGTATCTCTCGCCGCACCGCTCTCGCAAATGTACCAAGGCATGTATGTGGGCGGCGAGGATGGCAGTTTGTTTATGCCGTGCACGGACAAAGCGAGCTCTTGGTACCTAACCTCAAAAGACCCGGAGATCGTGAAACCGCTTATTGGCCTGGCCGGGGCAGCTGAGAAGATATGGCGTGAACAAAACCTTCCGCTCTTTATCGAGTTCGAGGGCTTCACCACTAGCGACAAACCCAACGACGCCTATGATCAGACCGTTTGGGTAACGCGTCTGATTAGTTTCAAACCTCTCGATTACAACCTAAGCCAGTGCCGCGAGGATCAAAAACCGGCAACGTCGTCCGAATGACCCGCCCCACGCTCACCATCGACCTCCTCGCCATTGTCGAGAACTACCGCCGCCTGATCGCGCAGGTGAAGGCGGCGGAGGTTGCCGCCGTCGTGAAGGCCGACGGTTACGGCCTCGGTGCAAAGCCCGTTGCCCAAGCGCTGACCGCAGCCGGATGCAAAACGTTCTTCGTCGCGCACGTCGAAGAGGGTGTCGAGCTGCGTCCCGCAACGGCGGAGAGGATCTTCGTCCTCCACGGCTACACGCCCGCGCACAAAGCAGCGTTCTCCGAATACAACCTGTCGCCCGTGATCTCCAGCGTCGGTCAGTTGTCGGACTGGCTGAAGTCCGGATTGCGTACCGAGTGCGCGCTGCATCTCGACACCGGCATGTCGCGCTTAGGCCTGTCGGATGCCGACATCAACACCGTCGAAGGCGCGATCACGCCCTCACTCGTGATGAGCCACCTCGCCTCTGCCGACGACGCGGAGCACGAGAAGAACGAACAGCAACTCGCCCGCTTCAAAGCGCTGAGCCGGCGATTCCCAGAAACACCGCTGTCCCTCGCTGCATCGGGCGGTTGTTTCTTAGGGGGCGACTACGCGTTTGACTTGGTCCGCCCGGGCATCGCGCTCTATGGCGGTAACCCCCGGAAATCGGGCGAAAACCCGATGAAGGGCACCGTCACCCTGACGGCCCCGCTCCTCCAGGTCCGTTCGATTGACAGGGGGGACACCGTCGGTTACGGAGCCACCTACTCCGCGAGCGGACCGCGGCGGCTCGGCATCGCGGCAATCGGCTATGCGGATGGGCTTTTGCGGACGCTCTCCAACAGGGGATTTGGTGTGATCGCAGGCGTCAAATGCCCAATCGTCGGGCGCGTATCGATGGACCTCGTCACGCTCGACGTCACCGAGGTGCCCGAGCGCGAAGCGCATGCCGGCGCGGCGGTCGAGTTCATCGGCCCGCACCAAACCGTCGACGAACTGGCGCAAGCCGCGGGCACGCTTCCTTATGAAATCTACACGCGCCTGGGCGACCGCATCACGCGCCACTACACGGGAGCGCGGTAGAACGCCCATGAACCCTCTCGCTCCGTTCAAATGGATCGGCCGCTTCGTCATCGCCTTCTTCGGCGAGATCGGCCGCATCGCGATGTTCGCAAGCCAGGCCGTGCCGGCAAGCGTCATGCCGCCGATCTACTGGCGGCTGATCCTGCAGCAGATGATGCGCATCGGCTATTTTTCGCTTCCCGTCGTCGGCCTGACCGCCTTCTTTACCGGCGGCGCGCTCGCGTTGCAGATCTTCGTCGGCAGCGACATCGGTGCCGAGACGCTTGTGCCGCAGATCGTCGTCCTTGGCATCACCCGCGAACTCGGCCCCGTTATGGCGGGATTGATGGTGGCGGGCCGCGTCTCCGCCGCGATCGCCGCCGAACTCGGCACGATGCGCGTCACCGAGCAGATCGACGCCTTGCGTACGCTCTCGACAAACCCATTCAAATATCTCGTCGCGCCGCGCCTCATCGCAGCCGTCCTCACCATGCCGCTCCTCGTCGCCATCGCCGACGTGATCGGCGTCATGGGCGGCTGGGTGGTGAGCGTCTACTCGCTCGACTTCAACTCCGCCGCCTATTTGAAGAACACCGTCGACTTCTTGAAGACCGGCGACGTCACCTCCGGCCTCTGGAAGGCCGGCGTCTTCGGCTTCATCATCGCGCTCATGGGCTGCTTCCACGGCTACAACTCGAAGGGCGGCGCACAGGGCGTCGGCGCCGCGACGACGAATGCGGTCGTCTCGGCCGCGATCCTGATCCTCGCCGCGAACTATTTCATGACCTCGATCTTCTTCGGTGAGGGCAGCCGATGACCCCGAAGATCGAACTCAAAGGCGTCCACAAGCGCTTCGGCTCGAAGGTCGTCCTCGACGGCGTCGACCTCAGCGTCGAACCGGGCGAGTCGCTCGTCATCATCGGCGGCTCGGGCTCCGGCAAGTCCGTCACGCTGAAATGCATCTTAGGCCTGATCGCGCCCGACAAGGGCTCGATCAAGGTCGACGGCCGCGAGGTGACGCGCCTCACGGGCCGCCCCCGCGAAGATGTGAACCGCAAGTTCGGCATGCTGTTCCAGGCGGCGGCGCTCTTCGACTCGCTCACCGTCTGGGAAAACGTCGCCTTCGCGCTGATCCAAGGCCGCGGCCTCGGCCGCAAGGAGGCGAAGGAAATCGCGCTCCAGAAACTCGCCAAAGTGGGCCTAGGCCCCGAAGTCGGCGAGCGCTCGCCCTCGGAACTTTCGGGCGGCATGCAGAAGCGCGTCGGCCTCGCCCGCGCCATCGCCGCCGAACCGGAAATCATCTTCTTCGACGAACCGACCACCGGCCTCGACCCGATCATGGCCGACGTCATCAACGACCTGATCGTGGCGACCGTGAAGGACATGGGCGTCACCACGCTCTCGATCACCCACGACATGGCATCGGCCCGCAAGATCGCCGACAAGATCGCGATGATCTACAAAGGCAAGATCATCTGGTCCGGCCGCAAGGAAGACATCGACAACTCGGGCAACCCCTACGTCGACCAATTCATCCATGGCCGCGCCGAAGGCCCGATCAAAATGGAACTCGCAAAATAGGAGGAAGGCATGCCCCGTTGGTTGAAGATCGTCGCGGGTCTAGCAATCCTCATCGTTGGCGGCGGGTATGCCGCTCTGAAGATCGGCGGCCCCGACCTCATCTACCCACGTGTCAGCGGCACGAACTACGGCCCGACGTCTATCGCGTTCGAAGACACCGACCCCGGCCCAACGATCGGCGGCACGATCACGCTCGGCCGCGCGCCGGACGAGAACGGCATCGACGTCTACATGGTCCACTGGGGCCTCGAAGTCGACACACCGGGCACGCACGACGACGCGACCACGGCGGTAGTTGCAAAGGCTTCCGCGACACGAACCACGTCGCCAAAGCCGAACCTTCGCAGACCGGCGACATGATCACGATGCAAATCCCACCCGGCACCAGCGTGCCCGAAGGCGCGGTCTACCTCGTCGGCCATACAATCTACGGCGGCATCCACAACCTCGCGAAGTGCGTGCAAACCCCAATCGTCAACCGCATCGACTAACGACATGAACACCTCCCTGCCCGGATGGCTCTACACCGACCCGCGCTTCTTCGAATTGGAGCGCGAGAAGATTTTTCGCCAGACGTGGCACATCATGGGCCACATCAACGACGCGCCGAACGCCGGCGACTACGTCACGCTCGACGTGCTCGGCGATCGCGTCGTCACGGTCCGCGGCCAAGACGGTGAACTCAGAAGCTTCCACAACGTCTGCCGCCACCGCGCCGCCAAGATCGCGCCGGAGTCGCGCGGCCATTGCGGCCATCGCCTCGTGTGCCCTTATCACGCCTGGAGCTACACGCTCGACGGCGCGCTATCGGGCACGCCGAAATGGCAGGGCTTCGACGACCTCGACAAGACGAAATACGGCCTCCATCCGGTCGAGCAGGAGATCTTCCACGGCTTCATCTTCGTTCGCTTCGAAAAGGGTCTGCCGTCCATCGCCGAAATGATGGCCCCCTACGCGGAGGAGCTGAAACCCTACGCGTTCGAAACGCTGATCCCGAACGGCCGCGTCACGCTGCGCCCGCGCACCGTGAACTGGAAGAACATCGCCGACAACTACTCCGACGGCATGCACATTCCCGTCGCCCATCCGGGCCTCACGCGGTTGCTAGGCTCGTCCTACAAGATCGAGGCGCAAACCTGGGTCGACAAGATGTCGGGCGAGCTGCAGTCGAACGCGTCCGAGAACTGGTCGGAGCGCGCCTATCAAAGCCTGCTCGGCAGCCTCGACCACATCCCCGCGCATCTGCGCCGCACGTGGGTCTATTACAAGCTCTGGCCGAACGTCGCCTTCGACATCTATCCCGACCAGGTCGACTTCATGCAGTTCATACCGGTGTCGCCGACGGAAACGCTGATCCGCGAAATCGCCTACGTGCACCCGGTCAAGAACCGCGAGATCCACGCCGCGCGCTATTTGAATTGGCGCATCAACCGCCAAGTCAACGCCGAAGACACGCGCCTCATCGAAGGCGTGCAGGCCGGCATGACCTCGTCGAGCTACACCTCGGGCCCACTCTCGCCGAAAGAAGTGTGCCTGACCTCGTTCGCCAACCGCATGCGCAAGCTCATCCCCGAAGCCAATTTCGAACGCGCGCCGCACGGCCACTGATGTGACGGCGGTTACACGCTCATTCGATCGCGCGGACAATAATCCTAGGTGAACGGCCCGATTAGGCATTCGGTCGAACCTTTTGCGCCAACCTGCCCTGCTGCCTGAACGGCCGATGAATGAGTGCGTTCTGATCCGTTCAGCCAAACGGGCGCAGTTTTTCCGCGCTCGAATTGAGCAATGGGAGAGGCTGAGCAATGAGAAAAACCTTGGGCGTCGCCTTGGCGGCGCTGATCGCAGTTAGCGCCATCGCATCGGAAGCCGAAGCACGCCGTTGGAACCCGCCTGGCCCGCGCGGCGGCCCGGGAACGAACTGGCACAACCCGCCGGGCCCCGCAGGCGGCCCCGGCGCATCGCGTCATCGCTGGTGGCTCGGCAATCCGCCGGGTCCGGTTGGCGGTCCGGGTCACGGCCCGCGCTGGCACCATCGCGCGATACCGACTGGCTGGGTCTACTGGGGCTTCCATGGACCGTTCCATTGGTACAAGCACCCGCACGGCTATTGGTGCCGCTTCGACCGCGACGGCAATCCGCCGGGACCGGCGGGCGGCCCCGGTACGAACTGGGAGAACCCGCCCGGCCCGATCGGCGGCCCCGGCGCGTCGCCGAACAGCGCCTACCGTCCCTGCTGACGCAACGGCAGCGATCGCATGCACGAAGGCCGGCCAATTGGCCGGCCTTTGTCGCATTCAGTCTCGGTAGAAAATGTGCGACCCGATGCGCGCGACCTTGACCATGCTCGACGCCCAATACGGCCTGACAGACGTCGCGTGATAGTGCGTCGCCCCGCGCGAAATCTTCTTGCGCCCGCGCGCACCAAGGACCAGCGCCGCCACGCGCTTTGCCCGCGCCCAGGCGCCGCCGTTGCGCACCACATCCGCGATCCCATCGCAGGTGAACGAGAACTGGCAACCGGTGCTGCGGTGCGATCCCTCGTAGACGACGCCGCACACCGTCTTCGGCCGCCCCGGTTGGCGCGTGCGCGCGAGGATAACCTCGCCCACCGCGCGCTGCCCCTTCACGCTCTCGCCGCGCGCTTCGAAATAGATCGCCGTCGCAAGACACGCCTTCGCGTTCGTACGGCTGCCGGATGCAAGCTCCGTCTCTGCGTCGTCAACCGCGTCGCTGACGGACGGCGCCTCCGCCGTGTCCGGAATCGGCGCCATCGCGATCACGCCGGGTTTGATCTCGTAGAGGCCCGTCTTCGCATCCACGCGCGCGGACACGACATCTGTCTGCGCATGAAGCGGCGCAGCGATAAAAGCAAATCCCCCGGAAACCAAAACAGCGTAAATCAAACGGTTCATTCATCGTCCTCCGAAATTCGGAAGGCGCGCAGGTACATGCCCATGTCCCCGCAAACCACTCGCGCTCGCGTCACAGTCAAAGTGACAGGTATGCGGAATCCCTACGAAAACAGCGCGTTTACAGCGATGCTGTGACGAAATTGTAATCGGAAAATCGTCACGTCGTTCAAACTTGAATCAACCTTTCGGAAAATTCATCCGATCGGCTTCGCGAGACGTTAGATCGTTACGCGCGATGATCGCTTTTGTCGCAAATACCGCGCAAAGGCAGATCGCTATGGGAAAAGGCCATTATCACCGCTCCAATCGCAATCAACGCTTCGAAGATCACGCTTTCACGCCGCAGGACGAAGCATCGTCGTTCTTCTTCGACTTGAAGCTCATGCTGCCGCCCGGCATGACGGCGCACGACGTCCAGATGGCGCGCCAAACGATCGAGCACCGTCTGCAACGAACGCTGCGCAAGAAGGATCGCATCGTCTGGACCGCAGAAGGCTTCTTCATCTCGATCGGCACGGAGCATCCGGCGCGCGCGGCAGCAGCAGCCGAACGGATCCACCAAGACCTTTGCGCCGTTCTCAGAGGGGACACAGTGGCGGGCGGCGGCAAGCACGAAGACGATGACCACGCTCAACCTGGCCACCCCAAGCCGGCCCGCCACCACCACCTGAATCACTAGGGCCTCGATTCGCCGTGGGGTTTTCCACCGGCGATCCCAACGATTGCGCGCGGGACTGGGCCGGTTGTCCGAATCGGTGGTGCCCTCTACAGTCCCGCGCGCATGGCCCGCCCCGTCCCCCGCTTTGTCTGCCAGTCCTGTGGTGCCGCGTACCCGAAGTGGAGCGGCCGCTGCGAATCCTGCGGCTCTTGGAATTCGCTGACGGAGGAAGCGGACACAACCGCCATCCCCGGCGCGAAGGCATCCGGCCGTGGCGGCCGCGTCATCGAACTCGCCCCGGTCAAAGGGACCTCCCCTGCTCCGCCGCGCATGCTGACCGGCATCTCCGAGTTCGACCGGGTCTGTGGCGGCGGCCTTGTAGCCGGCTCCGCGCTCCTCGTCGGCGGTGACCCCGGCATCGGCAAGTCGACACTGTTGCTGCAGGCGATGACCGCGCTGGCCAAAGGCGGCAGGCCGACGGTCTACATCTCCGGCGAAGAAGGCATCGACCAAACGCGCCTACGCGCGAAACGCCTCGGCCTTGAAGACAGCCAAGTCAAACTCGCCGCTGAAACCAGCCTGCGCGATATCCTGACGACGCTCGACGCAAGCGCGCCACCGGCAGCCCTCGTCGTGGACTCGATCCAAACGCTCTGGTCCGACGCGATCGAAGCGGCGCCCGGCACGGTCAGCCAAGTCCGCGCTTGCGCCCAGGAACTCATCCGCTACGCCAAGCGCAAAGGCACCGCGCTCATCTTGATCGGCCACGTCACGAAGGACGGCCAGATCGCGGGCCCCCGCGTTGTCGAACACATGGTCGACGCGGTGCTCTATTTCGAAGGCGAGCGCGGCCATCAGTTCCGCATCCTGCGCGCGGTCAAAAACCGCTTCGGCCCGACCGACGAGATCGGCGTATTCGAAATGCGCGAGGAAGGCCTTTCCGAGGTCGCCAATCCCTCGGCACTTTTCCTGGGACCCAAAGAAGCGCGCGCCTCCGGTGCCGCCGTGTTCGCAGGCATCGAAGGAACCCGGCCGCTCCTTGTGGAAATCCAAGCGCTGGTGGCAGACGCCGCCTACGGCGCCCCGCGCCGTGCCGTTGTCGGCTGGGATTCGGCAAGGCTTGCCATGGTGCTCGCCGTCCTGGACGCGCGCGCAGAAATTGGAATTTCGGCGCAGGACGTCTATCTCAATGTCGCGGGCGGCTTGCGCATCGGCGAGCCCGCGGCGGACCTTGCGGTCGCCGGCGCGCTCGTGTCCGCGCATTTCGGCGTCATCGTGCCCCACGATTGCGTCTTCTTCGGCGAGATCGGCCTTTCCGGCACGATCCGCGCCGTCGGCCAAGCCGACGGCCGCCTGAAAGAGGCGCAAAAGCTGGGCTTCAAGCGCGCCTTTGTGCCGCCGGGCGTAGCGCCGCCGAAGGGTCTAGAAGTCACCCCCGTACCGACCGTCGCCGCACTGATTGCCCTGTTGAAAACGCTTCATTAACCCAAAAGGTCGACACCAGGGGTGCTAGGTGTCCGGAGCCCATGGAGAGCGAGTTCACGATCGTCGATTATGTCGTGCTGGGGATTCTCCTCATCTCCGGCCTGATCGCGGCGTATCGCGGGTTCCTCAAGGAAACGCTTTCTGTCAGCAGTTGGCTCGTCGCGGCACTCGCCGCCGTCTTCTTCTGGCCGGTCACGAAACCCTTCGCCCGCGCCCTCCTCGAACCGCAGATTCTGGCCGACATTCTGGCCCTCGTCGGCGTGTTCTTCCTGATTCTGATTCCGGCCTCTTTCGTCAGTTTCCGCCTCTCGGAAATCGTGCGCGACAGCAGTGCGGGCCCGCTCGACCGTTCGCTGGGCTTTGTTTTCGGCCTCGCCCGCGGCCTTTTGGTCGTGGGTCTCGGCTACGTGGTGTTCACCTCGCTCGCCTCGGAAGAGAACCACCCCGATTGGGTGCGCGAGGCGCGTCTGCTGCCCGTGGTCAAGGGCACGGCCGAGGTCATCGTTTCGCTTGGCGACAAAAAGAAGAAGCAGAATGACGCACCGGCGGAAGAAGCCGTTGCGGACGAGACGCAACATGCAGACAACACCAGCGCGGAACCGGCACAAGAATCAAAGCCGGCGGCTGAAGCAGGCACCGGCAACTCAACGGAAGGCGGTGGTGGGAACAAGAGCAAGTCTTACAGTGCCGGCCAGCGCCGCGCCTTGGATGAGCTCGTGAAATCCACCTCGAAAGAGTGATGGACAGAGAACTCTCGACGAACCCTTTCGACGACGACAAGCTTCATGAAGAGTGTGGCGTCTTCGGCATCTGGGGCAAACCCGATGCAGCAGCGTTCGTGGTGCTCGGCCTTCACGCCCTGCAACATCGCGGCCAAGAAGCGGCCGGCATCGTCTCTTGCGACGGCGACCGCTTCTACCGCGAAAAGCGCGAGGGCCTGGTGGGCGACCAATTCGCGGTCGGCGGCCCGGTCCAAAAGCTGAAAGGCCAAAACGCGATCGGCCACAACCGCTACTCGACTGCGGGCGGCTCGGGCCACGGCAACATCCAGCCGTTTTTTGCCGACGTAGCCAACGGCGGCATCGCCGTCGCGCACAACGGCAACCTGACGAACGCCGTCGCCGTGCGCCGGCAACTCGTACAGAAGGGCTCGATCTTCTATTCGACGTCGGACACGGAATGCATCGTCCACCTGATCGCGACGTCGAAATACGACAAGATCGTCGATCGCCTGGTCGATGCGCTGAAGCAAATAGAAGGTGCCTACTCGCTCGTCTGCCTCACCCGCAAAAAACTGATCGGCGTGCGCGATCCGCTCGGCGTGCGCCCGCTCGTGCTCGGCAAGGTCGACGGCGCGCACGTGCTCGCCTCCGAGACCTGCGCGCTCGACATTATCGGCGCCGAGTACGTGCGCGACGTGAAGCCCGGCGAAGTCGTCGTCATCTCGGACGAAGGCATCGAGTCCTACATGCCGTTCCCGCAGAAGCGCCAACGCTTCTGCATTTTCGAGTACGTCTACTTTGCAAGACCCGACAGCATGATCGACGGCCTCGGCGTCTACGAAGTGCGCAAGTCGATCGGCGCCGAACTCGCGCGCGAAGCCCCCGTCGAAGCCGACATGGTCGTCCCCGTCCCCGACTCCGGCGTGCCCGCCTCGATCGGCTACGCGGAGGCGTCCAAGATCCCGTTCGAACTCGGCATCATCCGCAATCACTATGTGGGCCGCACGTTTATCGAGCCGACCGACCACATCCGCCATTTGGGCGTGAAGCTGAAGCACAACGCCAACCGCGCCCGCCTCAAGGGCAAGCGCGTCGTCCTGGTCGACGACTCCATCGTTCGCGGCACGACCTCGAAGAAGATCATCAAGATGGTGCGCGATGCCGGCGCCAGCGAAGTGCACATGCGCATTGCAAGCCCGCCAACGACCGACAGCTGCTTCTACGGCGTCGACACGCCGGAGAAGAAGAACCTGCTCGCCGCGAATTACACCGTCGCCGAAATGTGCCGCTTCATCGGCGCGGACTCGCTCCACTTCATCTCGATCAACGGCCTCTACCGCGCGCTTCGCCAAAACCGGCGCGACAGCACGACGACCCGCTACTGCGACGCCTGCTTCACCGGCGAATACCCGACAGCCCTGACTGACCGCGACAGCACCATCGAAAACGCGCAGCTCTCGCTGCTCGCCGTCTAGCGCGTTCGCGTCATGCGTTTGAAGGATCGCATTGCTCTCGTCACCGGCGCCTCGCGCGGCATCGGCCGCGCCACCGCGCTCGCGCTCGCCAAGGACGGCGCGCACGTCATCGCGGTCGCCCGCACCGTCGGCGGCCTTGAAGAACTCGACGACGACATCAAGAAGACAGGTGGCGGCGCGACGCTCGTCCCCCTCGATCTCAAAGACGGCGCCGCCTTCCCGCGCCTCGCAGGCGCCGTCGCCGAACGCTGGAGGAAGCTCGACATCCTGATCGGCAACGCCGCGGTCTTGCAGGGCCTGTCGCCGGTCACGAACATCAACCCGAAACACTGGATCGAAGCGTTCGACGTCAACGTCAACGCGAACCTGCGCTTGATCCAATTCTTCGATCCGCTGCTCAAAGCCAGCGACGCCGGCCGCGCCGTGTTCGTGACGTCCGGCGTCGCGAAGTACCCGCGCGCCTACTGGGGCACCTATGCCGCCAGCAAAGCGGCTCTCGACGCGCTCGTTCTAACCTACGCCGCCGAATGCGCGGAAACCAAAGTGCGCGTAAACCTCTTCAACCCCGGCCCGACGCGCACCGTGATGCGCGCCAAAGCCGTCCCCGGCGAAGACCCCGAAACGCTGCCCACGCCCGACGCCGTCGCCGCTCAACTAATCGCGTTGGCACTTCCCTCGGAAACCCGCAACGGCGAAGCGATAGCTTTCCGACGTTGAACCTGCGAAGGGCGTAGCGTAACTTCTCGACCAACGCGCTGAGGGAGTTCCGACGGTGTTCGAGCGATCACTTGAAGAATGGTCGAGGATTGTTATCGGTCCAGTTCGGTCGGCGATAGAAGATTTTGTCTTTCACTGGCGACCAGAGCATCAAGACGAGGTTCCCGAAAGATACGTCCAATACCTCGCTGGACGGCGACTGCTGAAAGCCGGTCACCAATGCGAGTTGGAAGTTTCATATGCCGAGTGGGGTGGCAGTAGGTCCCTTCACTTCGATTGGGTTATCGGACCCAACCCGCGAACACCTATCGAGATGAAGATCATTCGCGATAGTCACAAGTCCAAGTTGCTTTGGGGCGATACGACCAAAGTCCTTGATGACATCCCCAAGGTTGGAAGTGAAAGCGTCCGCCCTGTGTGCCTGGCTCTGGTAACGGAGACAGTAACGATGACGGCCAAGCAGTTGAAAGAGCAGTACTTGCATGAAGCATCTAACCTACCCGCAGACGTGGAGCTTCAGTTCGCAGAAACCTTCGAAGTAGGTGGCGTTGGTTGGTTATGGTTGCCTCTGATGGTGAGGTGGAAGAGATAGTCCCGCAAAGGTGCCCGTGTGCCCAATTACTCTTGCGGCGGATACCGATCGAACGCGGGCAGCTCGTGCGCCCGCGCCATCCACGAAATCCGCTCCGCCACCTGAATGTGGATCCGCGCGGGTACCGCTTCCGGATCGTCATAGGTCGCGCTTTGAATGTCGATGATGCCGGGCAACACCTGTGCGTTCACGTAGAACAACCCCGTGCCGCAATCGGCACAGAAATGCCGCCGCCCAT
>CAZYGK010000057.1:0-20862 GCA_964647355.1 uncultured Flavobacteriaceae bacterium
CCGCCGCCTCACGCAGATCGCTCGACCCTCCCCGGAACGAATTGCGTGTCGGCTGGCTCTGTGCGACCGGCATGCCGTTTGGGCCGATCTCGCGGGCCATGTTCGGGATGCGCTGGGCTGGCTCTGCGTCGAAAGCAGATCGCAGGTTGGCGCTTGGGTTGAAAATCTGAATGTCGTCGTCAAACTCTGGGTCGCCGCGCCGCGCCATCTGGAAACCGGCAAAGCCGCGACGCTCCAACTCTGGAATGGCTTGCCTTAGCGCCTCCTCGCGCGACATGCCGCCAGCGACCAACTCATCGACCACGGACATGACGCCATCACGATCAGCAATGCGTCCGGTGCCCCGCAATGGGAAAACCGTTGGCGCGCGCTCCGCGCCGCTCAAGTTCATCGTCGCGTAGTTGTTTGCGGTCTCGGGGTTCGCCGAAATATGCGAGTTGCGCCGGAAGCTACCGCCGCCTTGAATGTCGCCGCCCTGACCACGGTAGAACGTTCGGCCGTCTAGCGTTCCCGCTGAAATAGGGCGAGAAATGTCTGCCGCAGGCGCAGCCACACGCCCCGCACCGCGCGGCAGCGACATCGGCCCAAGCAGCCCAAGCGCTGTTTCGCCAACAGCCATTGCGCCGGGGGCGATGTGCTCCGTGCCGAGGAAGCCGCTGCGTGCGAGCGCTGGAAGCGCAGCCAACGCGCCGGCGCCGCGTGCAAGGCTCGGAAGCCCCGTCAGCTCCTGCGCGCCGCGCACCAAGCCTTGCGGCGTCGTGTCGTACACAGAGCGCTCTCGTGCGGCCGTGAGCGCGCCAGGCGCGGAGCGGAGCACGTCTTGCGTGCGTGACCGCAGCGTCGGCGTGCGCGGCGCAGGCCGGTTGCTCGGCGCTTCTATCCGATCGCGCGCGTAGGGTGAGGCGGGAGACGTGGCGCGGATGGCGTTCTGCGGGCCAGTCGTGCGCGCAGCATTGTGGGCCGCTGCTCTCGCGCGGTTCAGGGGCTCCGGCAGATCGCTCATGGCTAGTCGCGGCGGCTCGCCGTTTGCTGGCCGGTGATCGCAGCGCCAGCGCGCGACGTTGCATCGCTCGCCGCGCGCGTCGCTTCACGCTGCTGCATGATGCGGATCAGCTCTGCCACGAAGGCGCGGCCCTCTTCCGATGTGGCCGGGCGCAGCAATTGCTCGCCGAACGCATTGTTGCTGCGCTCGACGGCGTTGTTCGTGATGAGGTTGCCGACTTGGCGTCCGGCGCGGTTCACAGCTTGGCCCCAGCGGCCAGAGATCAGATCGCCGCCATAGTCCGCGACGGCCGCTGCAACGCCGTCAGCCTCGTACGCTTGATTGCCCTGCGTTTGCGAGCCGCCGCCCCACGCTTGCGCGTTGCGGAGAAGCCGGTTCGTGTCGTTCACCGTGCCCAGGAAGTCTGCCGCCTGCTCTGGCGTGTCGAAAGCATTGGCGATCGCCATCTGCATGTCGCGGCCGTTGAGCGCGTTTGCGACGTTGCGATGGCCCACGACATCACCGGAGGTCATGCGGCGGATTTCGTCCGCGAGCCCGATGCGTGCGTGCTCGATCTCGAACGGCGTCATCTGCGCACGCGACGCGGCGACTTCATCGGGAAGCATCCGCACCCATGCGGCGCCCATTTCCAAAGCGTCTTCCGCGTCGACAAGACCTCCCCAACGCGCTCGCGCCTCCCTGTAGCCAGGAATCGCGTCGTCCATCGCGCCAACAATGCGCGCGCGCATCTGGCGAATCCCGGCCAATTCAGCGCCCGAGGCGCCACCGCCTTGAGGGGTTCGTGCAAACTTCGCGGCCGAGTCCAATCCGAGCTTCACATAGTGAGCCCAACGCGCAAAGTTTTCATCGACTGATCCTGTAATGCGGCCGTTCGCAACATCACGCGCAAAGATGGCCTCGCCGCGGCGGACAGCTTCTTGGAAGACCGGATCATCTGCATAGGGGATTAGAAACTGCTCAAGCGCCGCGCGATTCGCTGGCGGCACATCCGTTCGCCAAAGCGGCCGGAAGGACTCTAGCGACGCCATATCGTAGTCCGCTTCCAAACGCGCCAGCGCCTGCGATCTGCTCTCGCCCACCTGGAGGTGCCTCCGTAGCGCGCCCATGATCACGTCCGGCGCGTCCGCGAAGCGCTGATCCGCGACCGCCGCCGCTGCATCGCCCGTGCGTCCCGGCGCTTGCGCGATCGGGCGCAACTGCCGAACGCCAGCGTCGCCGAACAGATCGACCACCGCTGCTTGTTCGGGCGCCTCCGCAGCACGCGATGACAACGCGCCGGAGTCAAGGCGCGCACGATCCGCGAGCCGCACGCCACGGCGCACCGGGCCGCTCGGCGACGCTGGTCCGCTGGGCCACTCCATTGTGAGATTGCCGCCGAACGCGCCGACGCGTGATGGATCGACGCGCACGTTTGGAAGCGCGCGCCCCGCCGCCTGCACCGCAAGCGACGCGCCGGTGACGATGGGCGGCGCGAGCACGCCGGTCAGCGCACCCACGCCGCCGCCGCGATTGCCTGCCTGCGCCCGCTCCGCGAGCGAGCCTTGATCGTTGAAGCCGTAGCCGTAGCCGTACATCGCACCTGTCGCGCCAGCCCGTCTCATCTGCTGGATCATCGTCGGCGCTTCCGCCGCGACGCGCGACGCGCCCTGACGGGCAAGCCCGAGGCCGCCTGTCGCGAACGCCCCGCCGATCTCATCCGCCGCCGCACCGACTGGCTGTTGGCGCTGGTAGTCCTCCGTCAGCCCGCGAATGCGCGCGGCCTGTGTGTCGAACGCCCCGCGCGCACGCGGCGCGATGTTCGCCAGATCGCCCTCAAGCGCGGCTCTGCCGCCCTCGATCACCGCCGCCGTCGCGCCACCAAGCTCGTCGTTGAGATTCAGGGTGGCGCCGCGCAGCATCGTGCTGGCGCGTTGGATCGGAGTGACGCCCTGCGACGGCGCAGTCTCCCGCGCCGCACTCGCCCTGCGCGACCGCTCGCGGCGAATGTCCTCAATCGTGATGCTGCCGTTTCCAGCGAGAGCCGCGCCACGCATGGTCGTTTGCGTGCGTTCCTGCTCGCGCCGGGCGCGCTCGGCTTGGACTTCCGCGAGCGTGACCACTATTGGCCGCTCATCAGGCGCTGCTCCAGCGCGTCGAGTTCTTCATCCGAAAGCTGATCGAGCGAGCCCCCTCCCGTTGGGGAGGCGTCCTGCGGCGCCTGCTGCGCCGCGTTGGCGTAGCGTTGCGCCCAGTCGGCCACTTGCTCATCTGGGTACGGAAGCTCGCGCCCGCCGATCAGAGCAGCGCCGTTGAGCATTTGGCGCCGGCGGCGCGCTTTCTGCTGTAGAACCTCGCGCGTGTCGCCTTGGCGCGGCAGCACCGCGCGCACCACGCGTTGCGCTTCCGATTCCGTCACCGCTGCGCCGGACAGGATCGGGAGCATTGCCGCCTCGAACGCCGACGATGCCGACGTGTACGCGTTGTAGTCCTCACCACCGACCACGCGCGCCACCGTGCCGCCGTCCCACGGGATCGCTTCGGCCATGCGCGCGCCCCAGTCCTGGCCGAGCGGCGTATTGCTGCCGTGCGAGCCCTGACGCTGCACCGCGTCCGCTTCCATGCGCTCAAGCGCCTGCGCAGCCTCCAGAGCCGGGTCGAGTGTGATTGCAACACGCGCCCGCTGATCCGGCCCAAAGCCGCCAGCGGTCGCGCCAATGCGCGTGGTTTGGTTGTTTGCGTTGTTGCGCTGGTAAGAGCCGGGAGGAAGGCCCGCCGCCTGCACCTCTTCCGGTGTCATGATGCTGTAGGTCGCCCCGCCGCCGCCAGCGCCGCCCGGCGGCTCCCACCCGGGAATGCGCCGCAGCGACGTGCGCCCTGGATCGGCCCACATGTGCCCCGTCGGCGCGCCCTGCGTCATCGACGGCTGCGTCAGCGGCGTCACGCTGCCATCGCGCCCGATGCCGACGATCTGGCCGTCAACCTCACGAATGTCGCTGAAGCGCTCTAGCTGGCCGCTCAGCGCCTGCATCTCCTGCAAGCCCTGATCGCTCCAGTCCGCTTGCGCGAGCTGATCTGCGCCGATGCCCATGCGCTCCAGCATCGGAGCCATCTGCTGCACGCGCGCTTGGCGCTGCTCCATTGGAACGGCTTGAAGCGAAGCGCCGACGCGGCCGAGCACTTGCGCCGTCTCGCGTGCGCGCGTGAAGCCGTCATTCTGCTGTGTCGTGGCCTGCTGCTGAAAGCCTTCTGCCGCCTCGAAATTCCCTTGGCTCCCGGCCATCTTCGCCGCGCCCTGCCACCCGCCGGTCGAGAACGCGCCTGCCTGCGCGTCTTGCTGCTCGCGCTGACGCTGACCACGGCCAAGCGCGCCGCCGATCTCAAGGCCGGTGCGCATCGCATCGAAGACGCCCATCAGAACCAGCCTTTCTTACCGGCGAACGCGCCCGCAGCCGTGCCCACGGCGCCCGGAACGGTGTTGCCCCAGAAATCGCCCCACGCATTGCCCGCGGCCTGGTAGCCGCTCGCACGCGCGTTGCCCGCGCCAGCGACGCCCTGCGCCTGCGCATTGCCCGCGTTCGTGATGTAGCCGCCTGCGTTCTGGCCGTAGTTCGTCGCCGCCGTGGAGAGCGCGCCGGTCGCCGTCTGGCCAGCGCCAGAGATCACGCCAAGCCGGTTGAAGGCGTTCTGATACTCGTTCGACGCGTAGTCCTGGCCGTACCGCGTCAGCGCCTTGTCGTAAGCGCCGCCAAACGCCCCGCCGCTCGCGACCGCGCTGCGCTCCAAGGCTTTCGCGCCTTCGTCGCGGCGGAACGCATAGCCGGGATCGGTCGTCATCCACGACGTTGCGGTGTAGCCTTCGAGCGGGTCCGCGCCAGACGATGGCGCGGGAGCCGCCGCCTGCTGCGGCGCTGTAACGCCCATCGCTTCATCGAAATACGGCGCATTGGCCGGGTTCGCGAACCATGCCGTCGCGTATTCCTCGGGCGAGATGTAGCGCCCCTCGCGCGCGCCCTGCTCGGCCGCTTCCATCGCGAATTTCGGGTTCGTGCGCGCCGCCGTCGCGGCGTCCGGCGCGGCATAGCTGCGCGTTGCGAGTGCGCCGGGCGAAGAATACGCCGCATCGACGCCGCTGTAATAGCCGCGCGCCTCTTGCGGGCTGACGCCGGCCATAACCGCTTGCCGCGCCAGCGCGCCCGCGCCGAGCCGCGCTTGCGGGGCGTAGAGGCTGCGCTGATCCTGATAGATCGAGCGCTCTAGGTCGATGCCTTGGCGCGCCGTGTCGGCTTGGATGCGCGCAGCTTCTACCGACGCTTGCGCCTGCGTGTCCGCCGCGCGCGTCGCCGCGCTCGCCTGCGATTTCGCGCTCGCCGCGCCTGACACCAAACCGGCCGCGCCGAGCGCCAGTGCAAGCCACCCCATTAGCTCACTGCCCTCCACACTCGCGCTTCGCAGTCGTCACAAGAAAAGCTCCCGGTGGTGTCCCGCAGATCGCGCAGCGCGAACGCCGGGCGCCATGTGCGGCACGTCTGGCACCCGTAACGCACGCAACCGTTCCGCTCGCGGCGCTCAATCTTGATCGCCTCGCCAGCGTTCAAGGCGTCCTCCAGCGTCTTCATCGCGTTTTCGGGAAGACCAAAAGCGTCAGCGTTGGCGCGTCGCCGGGCGTGGCGCTCGCCGCCGAACCACCCGAAGATGTCTCGTAAGCGATTTGCGTCACGTCGGTCATGTAGTCGCTCGCGCTCACGCGCGACTCCACGATCAGCCGGAACTCCGGGTCGCCGTGCTGACCGATCGCCGGCAAGCCTGACACTGAAATTGTCTGGTTGATCGCGTTCGCGCCCGCCACGGATGGCGAAATCGACACTGAACCGGCCAAGGTCAGCGCGCCGCCGAGGGACGTGCGATAATAAATCGAAATCGTAAACCCGCCGAAAAGAGTAACGAGGGGCGAACCGCCATCCCAGATCGTGATCTCTCTTCCCCACGCCTGGCCTGTCACGGTGAAGCGATAGCTCCCGTCGTAGCTGTCGCCGCTCGTCGGCTTCTGCACTTCGACTTGGCCCGGATCGGCGTTCGTCACCGTGCGCGTCGATCCGGTCTGCGTCGTCAGCGTCACGCCGCCGGTAATCTTTTTCAGATAAGCCGTCCCGCCGCTCGGTCCAGCGCCCGTCACGCGCAAGTCGTACTGATCGCCCTCCGCGAGCACAGGCAGCTTGTGGCTGTCTACCACCACAAGGTCGGGCGTCGCGTCGAACGGCCCCCAAGACACGGCCTGCCCATCGACAACCGACACGGCGAACGCGGCAATGCCCGCATAACGCGAAGCGCTCGCGTCCACCTGAAACAGCCCGCCCGCGATCATCGCCGCGCTCTGCGGCGACACCGCGCCCTCCGCGAACATATCCGTTTGGATCGCGTTCGCCGTGCCGAGCCGCTGGCCGAGATACTGCACCAGATCGTCGGTGAAGCGCTTCAGGTCTTCCATCCCGCCGCGCTGATCCCACGCGCGCGGCGGCTGGGGCTGCGGATTGCTCACGCATCCACCGTCACTTCAACGAAGGCCCGCGCCGGAACGAACGTCACCGGATCGGAGAGCCCAAAGCGCAGCACCCCGCCATGCGGCGGAAACTGCCCGTACGGCCCGCCAAACACGATCCGCTTCTCGCGATCCCCGCGCGCGCCGATCTTGCGCGTCAGCCGCGCGCCATAGCTGCGCCCGCTGTCGCGCGACAGACAGAGCCACACTTCCGGGTCGCTGCCCTGCCCCGTCACCAGCCCGACGCCGGTTTCCACTTCGATCTCCACCGCATCGAGCGTGAACGGCGCGCCGCCCGGCCCGATGGTGTTCGTCCGCACTTCACGGATCAGCGGATCGCCCGCTTCGTCATGCGCGTCCGCCGTGACCGTGTAGAGCACGCCCGTCACCGCATCGCCCGCGATGATCTGCCCAGGCCGCGCGCCAAGAAAGCCGCACCGCCACGTGACGTCTTCATAACTCTCGCGAATCGACCACGCGTCGGCCGCGGGCGCCGAAGCGTCCCAAATCACGCAGCCGTCGTCATGCCGGAGCACCCAGAACGCATGATTGCCGAGCGCATAGCTGAACGCCCGCGCGCTGCCCGGATCACTCCATTGCGCGATGCGGTCTGCGATCTCGTTCGTGGAGATGATCTGCGCCGTCCCGCCGCGCAGGATGCGAACCTTGAACTCGTGATCGAGCCACGCCACCGAATTGTCGATCCGCGCCACGCAATCGCGGCCCGCCAGACCCGTCTCGAGCATGAGCTGGCCGCGCGAGAACGGGAAATCCGCGTTGCCCGAATTGTACCAGCCCTCGACGCTCTTCTCCTTGAAGATCAGCACGTCGCGGTTATCGACCAGCACGCGCCGCGCATTGCCTTGCTTGGCGTAAGCGGTCTGGATCTCCGTCGCGTCGTAGGCCGTGCCGTCGCTGATCGCGGAAATGAAGAACTGCGCCGTGTTCGCCCGCGTCAGGATGAAATAAAGGTCCAGCATGTCCACGCTGGACGCCGTGTAGAAATCCCCGTCCGAAATCTGCGACAGCGCCGAGCCGTTCCAGATATAGCTCAGCGTATCGGCCACGATCAGGACTTGCGTCGTGTTGCTCGACAGCACGCACACGCCCGTTCCGGCGATCGTGCCGAGCGAACTCGCAACGCCCGCCGTCGTCACGCTGTAGAGCGTCTGGCCGGCCACGACGAGCCACGTAGAGCCGAAGAAGTACGGGTCTGACCGGATCGGCGAAGCGTCCAGCGTGCAGAACGTCTCCAGCCCCGGATGCGCGTAAAGCGCCTTGCGCCCGTTCGCGACCTCCACGTAGCAATTCACCAGGCTCCGCGACGCGATGAACGGGCACTTCGCCACGCCCTCGCCCGACGCCAGCGGAACCTCGAAGCGCTGCGGCATCAGAAGTATTCGCTCCGCACCGTCTCAACCACCGCGCTCGGCTTCAGCGCCGCGAGCCGCGCGCGCCCGTCCGTGTCGCCGCCCTCATAGCCTTGCGCGATCTTCCCGAACCGCGCGCACGCCTGCGCCGAGACGATCAGCGTCAGCGCAAACGCGCATGCCTGCGGGATCGCATCGTCGCCCCACCAGAGCAGGCCCTGCTCGCGCAGCTCCGCGAACGCGTCGTCAATCGCCTTGTCGATCTTGTCCGCGTCCTCGTCCGCCAGATCGCGGTCAACCGCCTTCACGCGCAGATTTTCCGCAACGCGCAAGCGCAGATCGGCCGACGTGATGGTCATTCCTCGCCCTCTTCCCAGCCGTCATGCTGGATCGGGGGCGCTTCGGCTTTCTTCGCTGTGCGCTTACGCGGCGTTGGCGGCGGCACAGCCTCGCCCTCCACTTCGTAATGGCCGTTATTGCGGTATTTGTCCTCCATGCCTTCCGGCACGTCGAACCACTCGTCCGAAGGGGGTCGGGTCAGGGGTTTTGCCCCTGACCTTTCCTCCGGGTCGCCCAAAAAACGAGCCCGCATCGTTTACAGCAACGTATCGTCGATCGTGTAGAACACGACCATCGTCACGTAGCCAACGTGGCCGGCGTTGCCCGCCGTGTTGGCCTCGATCTGGATGATCGTCTCACGCGTGAAGCGCGGCAAGCGGCCGAGCGTCGTCGTGAAGTTGAACGGATAAAGAAGGCCCGCCGCAATCGACAGGTTGCCCGCGGCGAACGCGTCGCCCGTCAACGTGCCGAGATTGCCGAGCCCATCCGGGTCCGCCGAATCCCAGGTGCCGGAACCGCCGTTGGCGGCCCAGCCGATGTCCATGTCGAGCGCTTCTGTCCCGGTGTCGAGGTCAGCCCCGTAGAGGAAGCCGCCCACGATCACCGCGCCAGCCGGGACGCGGCACATCTCAAAGATGTCACCATCCTCGACCGCCGCCGCGATATTGTATTCGCCGTAAGCGACGCCAAGGTTCCCGTTTGCCCCAGGATGGAAGACCGGAAAGACCTTGTTGCCGCGCGTGGCGGTGAGAGTTTCAGCAGTCATTGTTCATGCTCCTCACGAGTCAGCGACAGCGGCGAAGTAGCCAGTGACGATGCCGTTATCGACGAGATCGCCCGTGTCGCTGGACGATGATTTGCCGAACTGCATCTTCTTCACGCCGTAGATGCCATCCACCGCGATCCCGTACTTGTCGCCGTAGTCGAACTCCTTCGTGCGCGTGCGCCAGCGCTTGCCGTACGCAACGCCGATCGCCTGAGCGCCAAGCAGCGAGCAACGCCCGCAGTCGATGGTGCCGTTGGAGATCGTGTTGAAGTCGTCCACTTCCTTGACGATGATGCCGTCCCAGAGAATGTCGCCACCCTCGAAGATGCGGCTGTTCTCCATCTGGAGCGACACTTCGCGCTGCGCTTGCGTGATGGTCGTGTTGGACCGGAGGTCACGCATGCAGAGCGGGTGCGCGAACGCCAGGAAGTAGCGCTTGCCGTTGCCCTTGTCCGTCACGGGACGGATTTTCGGGGCGCCGTCAGAACGCTTCTTGAGCGCCATACGCTTCATCAGCGAAAGCGCGCCGGGCGTCAGCTTGTCGGACGTGTTGTCGATCTGCGCCAGCGCCGCGGAATGGTCGTTCGCAGCGTTGTTGCTGAGTGCAGCGCCAAACAGAACGCGGTCGGCGTTGTCCACGAGCCACGCATCGCGCGCGGTTTCGTCGGCGTCGGCAAACTTCGTCCCGTTGATGCTTTCAATCGCCTCGATGATCAGGTCGCGGGTGTGTTCCTTGGCCCAATCCATGAGGATCGCGCGGCCCGCTTCGCGCAGATCGATGGCGGACTTGATCTCCTCCATCTCCGGCACGCGCACGGCGTTGCGATACTTCTCGACGTAGAGGCGGAACGAGCGGGACGAGATGTCCTCTTCGCTGCCTTCCAGGATGCTCGATCCCGTGGTCGCCGAGTTGGTCAGCTTGTTGACCAGCGCAAAGGTCAGGCTGTCCCCGGTGCCTTTGCTCAGGTTTTCCTTGACCTGGATCACGGAATTTTCGTCCGTGCCCATGAGATCGGCGAAGCGGTTGTCTTGAAAGTACTCAGTGAAGAACTTGTCGTCCCACTGTTGGGGCGTCAGCCCCGTTGCGGCTCTCGTATCAGCCATTGTCGTTAGCCCTAAAACTCAGGGCGCGTGTCTCAGCGCCCGCGTTGTGAACGGGCCGGTCGATCTTTCAGAATTTCTCCGAGCGGCTTGGGGCCTGCATGTGCAGCGCGCCCAGCCGTCGTCGGCTCAGCAGAGCGACCGGCAGCGAATGTCCGGGGCATGCGAGCACGTGACTGTTGCGGCTCGTCGAAGTCTTCCTCTTCGTCGCTTTGTTCGGCGATGCGCGCCGGCTGACGTTGCTCAGCGAGCCACGCCTGCTTTTGCTTTTCGAGGTAGGCGTCAAGATCATCGTTTCCGAGGCGCTCGAACGTCGTGCGCGTGCGGTACTGCTGCCACGCGGCGCCGTACGGGTCGGCTTGGGATTCCGCCCAATCCTTGAACTCGTCCGGTTGCTTGGCCAGCCACTCGTTGAACGGCGCGAACCGCTCGCCAAGGGCGCTCTTTGCGCGCAATTCCGAAAGCGTCAGGCGGCTCGAATAGAGCTCCTGCTGCAATGGCTGCACGTGACGTTGCGCAATCGCTTGCGCCCGCCGGTCCAATTGCCGCTCCACCCACGAATTGTAGGCGTCGGGGTTCTTGAACATGTCCGGCGCGGGGTCGTTGTCCTGCTCGTCCTGTAGCTTGCGCTGGTGGTCTTCCCACGCACGCTTGTACTGGTCGCGCTCACGCTCTGCGGCTTGGCGCCGCTCACGCTCGTCCAACGTCTCCCGAAGCGGGACGTAGCCCGGCGGAATTTCCGCCTTCACTTCCCGCTTCTGCCGTTCCGGCGGCTTCTCGCGCTCTTCCCGTGCTTGCTGGTGCGCCTGTTCGCGCCCAGCGTCCTCCGTGAAGTCCGCGATCGGCTTCTTGTCGATGATCTCTTGCAGGCTCGGCTGTGCGCCTTGCCCGTCTTCAACGTGCTCAGTCATGTGTTTTGCTTCCCCTTCACCCATGCGCAGGTGAGCCGCGATGCCCGTTCGGGCCGCCCGTATCGTGGACGTGACGTAGAGCGCCGTTTTGCGGGGGCGAGCCGTGGCCTGATGCGCTCAGGCGGGCGAGCTATTGCGCAGCCGCTGCTTCGGGCTGCTGAACTGGTTCGGTGGCGCGCTGCGCGGCCGTGAGGCCCGCCTGCAAGGCGCGTAAATCTACTTCCTGCTGCTTCAGGTCGATCGTTGCCGTCTTGAAGCCCTTGTCGGTCTGCTGCTGGGTCTGCTCGGCCTGCGCCGCGGCTTGCTGCGCCGCCATCGCCTGCTGCTGCAATTCTTCTGACAGCTTGATGAGGCGCTTCTTCTTGCTCGACTGAAGCCCCGGGTGAATCTCGGCCACGAAGCGCAGCAGCATCGGGTTGCCCTGCGCCGCGCTGATCGCGTCCATCGTCGCCTGATAGGTCTCCCCTTCCAGGCTCTGCATGTCCGGCACGTCCTCGATCTCGATGTCCACGTGCATTTCGCCGATGGCGTTCTGCATCTGGTAGCCCATCGGACCCTGCACGATCTGGTTCACGCCCACATAAGTCGGTGCGTTCTCGTCGTCCGTGATGCGAATCCACATCTCGGCTTGCCAGTAGCGCTTGATCGCGAACCACGTGAGTTGGAACACACGCAGGTCGAGCCGCCGCAGCACGTCGAGCCCGTCGCCAAGCTCAATGAGCCCGCCCTGCTGCTGCGCCTGGATCGCGCGCCCGCTCTGGCTCTCCGTGCCCTTGCCGAGCAGCGCCATGTTCGGGCCGGTCGATGCGATGTGCTGCTGCGCTTGGTTCAGCAGCTCGGCTTGGCCCTGCGCCATCTCTGTGTTGCGGTCGATCTCGAACCGGCGCCCAGGCGCGACCACGATAAAGCCATCGGGCCGGTTCGCTTCGCGCCGCGTCTTCTCAACGTCACCGTCCGGGATCGCCCCATGCTCGGTGATGACCAAGTTCGTGTTGACCGCGTGCAGCGCCTTGGAGCGCCGCTTGTTCACTTCGTCCTGCGGGTCCACCAGATCACGGACTTCGCCGTAACGGTTGTTCTCGCGGTCCACATAGCAGGACTCCGCGACGATCCCGCAGAGCGTGTCGCCGTCGTCGTCCACGTACGGGCTCGGCCCGCTCGACAGGATGCCGCCCTGCACGTACTCGCAGAAGTGCCAGTCCTTGCCGATCTTGTGCCAGAGCTGCACCACGCGCAGCCGCCGGCGCTTCGGGTCGGCCCACAATTGCCAGCGCGGGCGATCCTCGTACGTCGTGCCGAGCGTTGACGTGCTCGCGCTCGCCATGCTGCGCGCGATCGCTTCCTCGCTGTCCGGGTACTCGGCGAGCACTTCGTCCTCGTCCATCCACTGGACCTGGCCGAGAAAGCGCGCGTCGCTGAAGTCCGGGCGCGCGCTGTGCGGATCGGCAAAGAAGCGGTCCCACGGGATGCGCTTCCATTCGACGTCGTAATTGCCGTCCTGGCGGGGCTTCAGGCTGCACTCAAGCGCGCCCAGACCCTCGATCTTGATGTTCTCCCACACCGCAGAGCGCTCGGTGTGATAGCCTGTGCGGTCCATCGCATAGCGGAGCGCGTCGGTCGCGACTTCCGCCGTCTCCATGTCCTGCGGGCCTTTTGCAAACGCCTTTGGGTCGCGGCGCTGCTTCTTCTCCATGCCCAGGTGATAATTGATCCGGCTGCGGATCACGTTGAGCGCAATGACCGGCTGGCCGCGCTTGCGCAGGATCGCCGCTTCATCCTCGGTCCACTGCTTGCCGTCGTAATAGTCGCGGTCGCGCTCGGCCTTCTCACGCGCCGTCTGCGTCGCCTGCTCGCTCTCCTCGAACATCTGCACGTAACGCTTCAGCGCGTCGTCGTGCTCGATCTCCGCGCGCGAACGGTCGTCAGGCGAGCGCTCGCCTGACTCGGCTACCGCTACGCTACGCGCCAACTTGTTTCGTCTCCCTCGCTGTCAGCCCACATGTCTCGCTTCTTCGGTTTCTGCGTTGTCGGCGCCGTCCACGGACGGCTCATGCACACGTACCGGCACATGTCCGGCGCGTGGTCTTCCCCGTCCGTGTCCACGTCTTCCGGGCGCAAGCTGTCGTGTTGCAGCGCCGGCAGCGTGCGATTGAGCGCCGTGCACGTGCTGAAGCTGTAAAGCATCGGACGCCCGTCGATGCCGACAAGCCGCCCGCGCACCTGATCCCAACCGCCAATCGCGCCAACCTGCGCCACGCGCTTGTTGTCGCCCGGAACCCAATAAATGCCCCGCGCGCCCATGCGCTCGGCGATGCTCGGCCCGCCGTTCTCGGCGAAGATCGCCGGATCCGCGACGCTCAGGCCGATCTTCTCGCCCGGCGCTTGCCGCTCCTTGATCCCGTCCGCGACCGCTTCGGCCGTCAGCTTCAGGCCCACGTTCGGAGCGCTCGATCCGTACCATTCGCGGTACTGAATCAGCGCGCCGCGCGGGATCAGCCCTTCGGGCCGGTTCACGCTCTCGCTCGCCACGGCCCACCAGCCCACCGCAAACGGCGCTGCAGAGCCCCAGTCGAAGCCCCTGATCCGCGCCCAATGCTGCGGGATCGCGAACGGCTGGAGGACATGCTGGCTCGCCTTCCACTCCGGGAAGAACGCGCCTTCGATCACGTCCCAATCGCCCTCAAGCCAGGCCCGCACCAATTGCGGCGAGCCCGATTGGTAGAGCTGCGCCACATAGGTCGGGTCGCTCTCAAGCAGCGCCGGGTTGTCGCTCAGCTTGGCCGGGATGAAGACCCGGCGCGTCTCGATCTTCTTGTGCGTGAACGGGCACTCAAACGTGTGCCGCGTGATCTTCCACGGACCGTGGTCGATGTAGCGCTCCTTGACCCACGTGTGCCCTGCCCCGCCTGGATTGCAGGTGGCGCGAAAGCCCGTGGGCACGCTCTTGGCGCTCCGAAGCGTCGCCCGCAGCTTGTCGATCGGCTTGGGATCGGCGAACTGCGTCAGCTCCTCGACATACACCCGCGTGTAATCGTGGCCCTGGTATTGGTCCGCGTCGTCGTCGCGTTCCAGGTAGTTCATCACCAGCACCGCGCCAGTGCGCCAGACGAAGCGGCTCTTGCTCTCCTGCCACTGCGCCATGCCGCGATAAATCTGCTTGGCCCTGGCGATGGTGCTCTCTAGCGCCTTGCGGGTGCGGCGGACCACCAAGCCCTTGGCGTTCTCGCCGTAGCGCTCAGCATGGATCGCCCATTCGCCGAGCGCCGCGTCTGTCTTGCCGCCGCCGCGAGCCCCGCCATAGACCACGTCTTCCAGCGGGCACTGAACGAACGCCGCTTGCGGTCCTGCTTGCGGCGCCCAGGCTAGTTCATAGCGTGGGGCGGCGCGTGCTGCTCCCGCCATTCGTCCTCAGTGACAGGATCTGCGCTGACCGTACGCAGCGTCTGCGTGCTCTCGACGCGTTCGGTCCAAAAGCCGGCGACCTTGGCGACGCGCTCGTATTGCTGCGAGGCGGCTGCGCTGTCGCCGTTCTGAAGGGCTGTCCGCATTAGCTCAGCGCCTTCCTTGATCCAGCTCTCAAGCGTGATCTCGGCCTTCCCGGCCGCCTTGTTCTGCAGCTCGGTCACGCGCTCACGAACCTTGATGTTTGTTGACAGCAACCGGCTGGCAGCTTGATCAGCCGTCGGGCCGGATGCGTCGTAGCCCGCTGCCTCATAGGCTCGGCCCGCTGGTCTGCCCTTGGCAAGCTCCTGAGCAAAGCGCTCGTGGCGGGCATTCTCAAGCGTGGGCATTAGGGTAGCACTCGGATCAACCGTGGCTCGCCGTAAAGAAGTCTCGCGGCCCGCAGGTCGTCCCGGCGGCGGGCTTCGCGCTCAAAAACAGTCAGGGCACACATCGTACCCGTCAACGGTCAGCCGCGGCCTTGACCCAAGCGTCACGCCGCAGATCGCGCAAAACTTCGGCTCATCACTCACGCAACGCTCCCGTAATCATCCGCCCGCACCCTATCGCTCGCCTGCACGCGCAGGAAGCGCTTCTCGCCGCTTGCGAGGGTCACGAGGTAGTCCACACGCCCGCCGGGCTGAATCGCCGTGAGCGTGGCTGTGAACGCGCTGCCGGCGGCGCTAGGCGTCGTGCTGGTGATGCCGTCCTCGTCTTCGGTGACGGAGGAGACGGCTTCCTGAAACGTCACGCTGATCGGGTACGCCTCTGTGTCGTCTGCGGCCTGGATGGTGACGGCTTGATTGCGCGCGTCGAACCATGCGCGGCCGTATGCGGAGAAGCCGCCTCGGTCGAGAGCGTAGATTTGAGCGGTCACGGCGCGTTCCTGCGCGTTTGGCCCGCATCGTCACACACAACTTCACCGTTCGGAAGCGTGCGGACGCCGTGCTCGCAGCGAGGGACGATGGCGTTGCCATTGTCGCGCGAGCCAGCAACTACGCCAGTCAGCACTTGCTCGCGGCCAAATTCCGCCGCGGCCGTGAAACTCGACCGCTGAACAAGGTCCATGATCGCGATTGCTCCGAACGCCCCGATCAGCAGGGACACGAGGCCGATCTGCCATGCCGCCTTGTGGTAGCCGTGCGCGTGGGCGGAGCGCGCTTCGTTTAGGGCCCGCTTGTTTGCTTCAGCCAGCGCGGCTGCGTGAGCGGCCTCCAGAGGCTTTGCAGTCGCCCTGGCGATCGTGTCGGCCCATGGCTCGCGCTCAGCACGAACCTCAGCCCTGCCCTCTTCCCTGGCCCGCTCAAGCGCTGCGAGCGCCTCTTGGCGCTTTGCGTCTGAGATGGGGGTGACGTTGGTCACTCTTCGACTTCCTCGCCGAAAGCCTCGTGAAGTTGAACCTCCACCCCTGACAAGCCGCCGTATTTATCGTTCAAGATACCGAGCGCCTTACCGCAGCTCATGGCCGCCGCCTCGCCGTTGCCGCTCGCATAAAAACGCTCCGCTTGCTCCAGCGCTTCGCGCACCTCATCGAGAGCATGCCTGCCGCGCTTCACTAAGCTCACCATATACTGAGCCTGTGTCGGCTCCTTGCCCCATTCAATCTCGGGGATGCGCTTGTACTTCACTCGGCGGCTACCTGGCTGGGCTCGCCGAAGAGCGAAACAGGCTGCGGCGTCTCTTCACCAAGGCCAAGAATCTCGGCCGCGGCTTCCTTCGCCAGATCGGCCTTCTCGGCCATGCGCTCAGCGAGACGATCCTTGGCGGCGTTCTGCACGCGCTCAGCGAGGCCAAGCGCTTCCTGGGCGCGCTGGACGCCGATGTCCGCTTCCGCCACGTCCGCCTGCGCCTGCTTGATCTCGCCTGCCAGCGACTGGCGGCGCTCGATCACATGGGCAAATGACATGCGCTCTCCTGAAAAACATCCAGCCGGTCCGCGCCCTCAGTTGGTAAGTCAGTGGACTTGCGCTGGGGTTGATCCGAGGCGGGACCGGCTGAAAACGGATCAGGCCCAACCCTGCGAGAGGCTCAAATGGCTAAAGGCCTGCGCTAAAATCAGCGGCCGAGCTGGGCCTGAATCAGAAACGCCCAGCGGTGAGGCTGGGCGCGAATCGAAGCAGTGCGCCTTTTTGCCAAAATAGTGCCGTGAAGTCTAGAGGCTCAACGAGCCGAGCCACCCAATACCAGCTGCGAGCCCCAACAGGATGATGCCATGAACGAGGTTTGCCTCGCCATCGGTGGCCGCGTTCAACCAACGTGGATTGTTCATCCACGAGACGCCCTGACCAACCAGCACGCACGCAAACGCCGCGAGAGCGCCCGCAAACATCACCACCAAGACGTTCACCCAACCACCTCCACCGGCCCAAAGCTCCCATCCTTCCGCCACGCATGCGGCGAAGCGATCTTAGCATAGTGCGCCGCCATTGCGGTGAGGCAGTCCTTCACCAGCGGGCGGGCTTGGCGGGAGTCTGGGATCGGATCGCGCCCGTCGCCCATGTGCCGCACGCGGCCAAGCGCTGACGCGATCTCCGACATGGTGTGCATCTGAACGATGCCTTCAACCACGCGAGCGGCGATGTTGTGGCCGGTGTCGATCATGGCGCACTGCTTCAGAAGCGCGAGCCGGCGCGCGGCGCTGACCTTGGCGGCGAGGCCGTGGTCCGAGTGCCCGCCCTGCACCAGATCGCCGTCGAACACCCTGCGCTGGCCTTCAAAGCATGCGCTGGTCTCACGCACGGCGCGGATCGCGGCGGCCCACTCCTCCTCCTCGATCTCAGGCCGCACCGCCTCCACGGCCCACACACGGCGCGGCTGCTTTGCCGTCTGCCCCTGCTCCCATGCCGCCTCTGAGAGGCGTTCAACGTATCTCATCGGCTCGGCTCCTTCGTGGCGGGGAATGCGTCTGGGACGTGCTGGCGGAGCCAGGCGCGGGCTTCGGGCGTGAGCCGGTAGCCCATGCCCCAAATCGTCTCGATGGCGTCAGGAGCGCCCAGGGCCGCGAGACGCACGCGCAGCCGATGCATCTGCACCTTGGCCGAACCGAGCGTGTACGGGCCGCTCTCTTCCAACTTGCAGAACCGCACCGCGGCGTGCGCCGGCGCGCCCGCAAGGCATAGCAACAGACGCGCAACGCGCACCGGAACGCCAAGCGCGACGCGCACTGCCGAGACACGCGCAGCGCTCATGTCCTCGCCGGTTTCAGAGCGGAGATATGCGACCTCGTCTTTGAGAGCGTCTCGCTCCTCCACGACGCGGCGGTATTCCTGCATGGGGACGAGGCCGCTCATCTCGCCGCCCCCGCCTTCTTCTCCCCCGGCGCCTTAAGCGCCCAAGCTCCAAGGCAATGCGCGCACCATGCGACTGGCTCTTCGCAGCGGAAGTTCGCGAACGCCGCTGGGCGCTGTTGAAGCTTGCTTGCGGGGCACACTGGGCATTTGTCGCCGGGCGTGTAGGAGGGGGTGGCTTTGCGGCGGGTCATGGCTGCCTCCAATCGGCCTGCGCCAAGAATTCTATGTATTCCGGCGCCGCTCCCTCCTCGATCAGCGCGCGATGCAGCAGTTCGTGCAGATGGCTGGCCGTCGTTGCCCAGTTGTCTTCGGTGAACTCCTTACGCCACGGAGCAATGAGCTTGCGGAAGTGCGCAATCGCTTCGCTTTCCTGCGCACCGTCGAACATAAAAGGGCGTCGAGCGAACATCACTTCCCCCTCCCCTGCTGCGGGAGCACGCCCATGTTGCGAAGGGCGGACAAAACCGATTGCGCATCGCGCGCGACAAGCACCGGAATGCCCATCGCTGCGAGCTGCGGATGAAGCGCCTCTTGCGCCTCGCTCAGTGTCGCTTTGGCTTTTGAGAGAGCGCCGGACTTCAAGCGCTTCGGAGGCGCTTTCACTTCGATCAGCACCGTCACGCCGCCACGGCCATGCACGATCAGATCGGGATAGCCCGCGACCATGCCCATCTCTTTGAACCGCGCGCCCTCTCGCGGCGATCTGCGCGCCGTGTTCGGAACATGCGCGACGAACAGGCCGTGAAGGCGCAGCCACCTCACGATCGCTTTTTGGAGCGCATCTTCATCGCGGCGCACGAAACACCTCCGCGTCGAAGTGCGTGCGCTTCGCTTCGGCTTGGAGCGTGCGCGCAGCGTGCGCCATGAATTCCGCCGCGCCGTCCCTGCCCTGCGTGCGGATCAGGTGCGTTTTGAGCTCGCGCCACAGGCGAGACGTTTCGTCGTTCACGTTCATGCTGGCTCCCTTTCCTTCCCGAGCATGAAGCGCTCTTCCTTGCTCCACGCGTCCGCAATGCGGGCGGCCGCGTCGCGCAGGTCGCGCTCGCTTCCCACACACATCGCCTCGTCTGCGGCGCGCACCACAAAATCCATCAGCATTCGCAGCGCTTCCGCACGGCTCAGCGCTTCACGGCTCATGTCACGCGCTCCCCATATCGATCGGGCGTGAAGCCCTCCCAATGTTCCGGCGATCCGTAGTGCCCAGTGCGACAATCAAAGCGCGCGTAAACGTCGCCGGGCTTGCCCATCGCGCGATGGTTCTTGACCTTCCATGTGCGGATCAACACGCGCGTTGAGCGCGGATCGGGAACGCTTTCCCCGTCCATTTCGATCATTGGCGGCGCGCGATGCACAGTGACGCCAAGATCGACAGCATTGAACCAATGCGCGCTGCCGGAGATGTCATAGCCCTCCGGCATCCCGTACTCGCCGCCGGCAAAGCGCTGCGGCTTCGTGGGGTGCGCGACGATCGCGACATGCACGTCGAAGGTTCGAGCGAACGCCTTTGCGTGGCGCAGCGCTTTGCGCACGTAATTTGTCTCGCTTTCGCGAGAGTCTGTTGCGTGCTCGATCTGCGACCACGGGTCGAGGATGACGATCCGGCAGCCGTGCCGCACAACCGCCGTCTGAGCCGCACGGAAGAACCACTCAAGATCGGCGGCGGCGAGATCGTCAGCTTGCGGCGCGGCGTAACCATCAGAGACGAGAAAAACGATGTGCTCGTCCGCCCACGCCCGCACGGCATTGATCGCCTCGCCCGTCAGCTCGCGATCGCCAATCTGCGAGCCTGTGCGGAACGCAATGAGGTCTTCGAGGTATTCGCGCTGCGGCGTGCTCTCCAACGGCGCATGCGCAATGCGAAACCCGGTGCGATCCGCGATCGACCACATCGCCGCATTTACGAGCGCGCTCTTTCCGTGCCCCGGTATGCCGGTCCACGCGGATACATGGCCCGGGCAGATCGGCAGCAGCGCATCCAGCGGACCAAACACGCTTGGGCGCCAAATCTCCAACCGCGGAAGCGGCGGCAACTCCGAGAGGCGATGCACGCCCGCAACCCGCACCCAGCGCGCCTCACCGAGCGCTCGCTGAACGCCCTCCTCGCCGTGCGCGCGCAGCACGTCGTTCAGATCCTTGCACCCCTCAGGGTACGTCACAAACTTGCACCGCGCGGGACCAAGCATGGCGCTCAAGTCACTCAGCAATGCATGCCCTGGCGCGTCATTATCGGCTGCGATGATGACCTCGCGCACCGGCTCAAGCGCAGCGCGCGCGTGTTCCAGGAATGCGTACTTCGCGCTCGATCGCGCGTCGGCCGTTGATGTTGCTGGAGCGCCACTAGGCACGCTCACCGTGCGCCAGAAGCCAGCCTGAATTGCTGCGATCGCGTCGAACTCGCCCTCGGTGATGACAAGCGGTTGATCGACCAAGCCAAGATCGCCAATGGCATCGAACCGCCAAAAGATTTGCTCGCCATCCTTGTCCTGACGCCACGCTTTTTCGGCCAACAGCCGGAACTTGCGATTGACGCGCGCCCCGTCCCGCTCAAACGGGATCGAAAGCCATTCACGACCATCGCGACCGACGCCGCTCGTCAGACCTAGGCGTTCGGCGCACAGAACCGAATCCAGACCACGCGCCTCCAGCCACTTTGCCGCCGCCACGCTCAGCGCGGGATCGCGGTCGAGCTTCATCGCGGCCGTCATGGGCGGCCCCCTTCCATCCGCAATGGTGACAGGTCCAAACCGCAGCGCCCTCGCGCAAAAGCGATCCGTCCGCGAGCACGCACGGTCCCTGCGCCACGGACAGGCACGGCAAGCGCCGGTGCATCTGCTTGCGATTTGGCGAACAGCGCGGGCACGGCTGCGTCCAACGCCGGCCAGCGCCGCGAGGCGCGATGCCGTTCTCGGTCAGCGAGGTCATGGGTCATGCTCATCCCTGGTACGGGTTCGGGTAGATGCGCGGCCGGCTGGGCGCGCCGTTGCTCGGGCGGTCTGGGGCGCGGAAGCGGATCGCGTTGCCGATCCAGGTTCGGAAACTCGCGTCGTGGTCCGCGATCACCGTGCCGTGGGCCAAGTGGTAGTCGCGCCACTTGGCGAATTCGGCAGTCAGCGATCCGTTGACGAA
>CAZYGK010000058.1:0-20696 GCA_964647355.1 uncultured Flavobacteriaceae bacterium
GCGAGTCGGAACTCATGGTGCAGACCGGTGACGGCGTGAAAGAGCCGCAAAACCGCCGCGCCACGGTCGACCTCAACTAGTCGACGCAGGCATCGAAGTTCGAAGGGCGGATCCGCAAGGATCCGCCCTTTTTCTCTGCGCGCACCTGCCCCCTCAGCCCCGTCTGTTGCCGACGAGACACAATATCTAGCACGGCAGACACTACATCTTGGGCCAAATTAACGACTTATTAACCATTTCCCGGCATCCGTGGGCTCACCACGCGAAGGAGGGATACTTTCCATGAAACTGCGAACGACATTGCTTGCTGCGTCTGCCTTGGTGGCCGCATCCGCGACCAGCGCGGCAACCGGCTGGTACTCAAGCCTGGCCGCAGGCTGGAGCTGGCTGAACGAGGCCGACTACAGCGTCACCGGCGGCGAAGGTAACGCCGGCATCAATGAATACGACACCGGCTACGCCGTTGTAGGCGCCCTTGGCTATAACTGGGGTCGCTGGCGCGCCGAGTTCGAAGTCGCCTACCGCGACAACAACATCGACTGCATCACGACCTCGCCGGGCTCCACGAACTGCTTTGACCCGGGCACCAACGACGGCATCTGGGAACTCTCGCAGATGGTCAACGTCCTGTACGACATTCCACTGGGCGGTCGCTTTAACGCTTCCGTCGGCGCCGGTGTTGGTGGCGTCCTGGTTGTCGCCGACGCGGAGATGTTCAACGAGAATGACGATCCGAGCCTTGACGACTACGTCGTTGCCGGCCAGCTGATCGCGCAACTTGGGTACGAACTGTCCGACCGTTGGCAGCTCTATGCCGACTATCGCTACCTGCTGGCGGATGACCCGGAGGCGACACATCCGTACGGCCCGTCGCTCGTCGAATGGGAAAAGTCGGACCACACGGTTCTCATCGGCATGCGCTTCGACCTGCAAGCCGACCGTGCGCCGGCACCGCCGAAGGCGCCGCCGCCGGTTCAACCGAAAGCACCGAAGCAGTTCATCGTCTTCTTCGGCTTCAACAAGTCGAACCTGACCGACGAAGCGGCTCGCGTCGTGGCTGATGCCGCAGCCGCGGCAAAGGAATACGGCTCGGCCTCCATTATGGTCGTCGGTCATACCGACACCGTCGGTTCCGACCGCTACAACAACGCGTTGTCCATGCGCCGCTCTTCGACGGTCAAGGACGCTCTCGCTGGCCACGGCATCCCGGCGAGCGCGATCTCGACGGCCGGTCGCGGCGAGGCGGAACTGATGGTCAACACCGGCGACGGCGTGAAGGAACCGCAAAACCGCCGCGCCACGATCGATCTGAACTAGGAACTACCTGAGCAGACTGAAGACTAGACTGTAGTGACTATCCTTCGTGTGGTGAGAAGGGCGGCCGTCGAAGCCGCCCTTCTCTTTTGCGCCGAGTGTGGCCGCCACGATTTACAAACGATTAAGCCTAATCGCGCGACAACGGTTGCACACACGAACCGAAGGGATTCGGCATGAAAATCAAAGCAGTATTGCTCGCAGGCACCGCCGCCATCGCCCTTGCAACGAGCGTAAGCGCGAGCGGCCTGCGCGGCAGCTACGCCGCAATCGAGGGCGGCGCAGGCTGGATCGGCTCCGAGCGCATCCTGCAAGAAGTCGCGGTCACCGGCGTCATCACCACGAGTCCGATCTTCGATACGGACTTCGCGACCGGCTGGGCCGTGCTCGCGACGCTCGGCTACGCATTCGACAACAATCTGCGCGCCGAGATCGAAGCGGGCTACCGCCGCAACGACATCGACCGCCTCGTGCAACTCACGACACCTGCCGTACTCTCCGCCAGCGGCGACCTGAGCGAGTTCACCGTCATGGCGAACCTGCTCTACGACTTCGCACTCGGAGACAAGCTGACGCTCAGCATCGGCGCAGGCGTCGGCGCCGACCTGGCAAACCTCAAAGCAGCAGCACTCGGCGTCGACGACGACGAATGGGTCTTCGCCTACCAAGCCATCGCGGGCTTGAACTACGCGATCGGCCGTCAGACGCAGCTGTTCTTGAACTATCGCTACCTGCACGCCGACGCACCGGAATATACCGCCGTCACTGGCGCAAACACGGTACAGCACACCGCATTGCTGGGCGACCTCGGCAAGCACACGGCGACGTTCGGATTGCGCTTCTTCTTCGACGACGGACGCCCGCAACCCGACATGACGCCGGTCGCACCGCCCGCCCCTCCTCCGCCGGCACCAGTTGCTGCACCGCCGCAGTTCATCGTCTTCTTCGGTCTGGCCAGCGCCGATCTGGTTCCCGAAGCGCAGCGCGTCATCAGCGATGCTGCCGGCGCCGCCAAGGAGTTCGGCGCAGCCTCGATCCAGATCGTGGCTCATACCGACAGCTCCGGCTCAAGCGCATACAATCAGAACCTTTCCGAGCGGCGCGCGAATGCGGTCCGCGCTTCGCTGGAAGCGAATGGCATTCCCTCAGCCAGCATCACGGCCTCGGGCCGCGGCGAGGGCGAACTCATGGTCAACACCGGCGACGGCGTGAAGGAACCGCAAAACCGCCGGGCAACAATCGACATGAAGTAATTCGCGGCCGATTCGCGCCGATTCGGCCAAAAATTTGGACAACCGGGAGTCGAGGAGCGGGCGAAAGCCCGCTCCTCGCATTTCCGTTTTGTCCGGAGTTCTGCGAATTGCAACACCAACGAATCCGTGTGTTTGACTTCAAACGTCAACAGCGGCACCCCGGATTCGAAAAGAAGGGGCGGCCATCGTGCGTACGATGGTCAGCAAAAACACTGAAAGGGGTGTCCTATGACTCTGAGAGCAATTTTGCTTGGCTCGGCGTTCGCACTCGCGTGCGCCGGAACCGCATCTGCAGACCGCATCACCGGCTGGTACATCGGACTCGAAGGCGGCGCGAACTGGGTTGACGACTGGAAACACACATTCAACGGGGCAACACGCACCGCCACCTTCGAAACCGGTTGGCTCGCGCTCGCGACCGTCGGCTACGCGTGGAACAGCCCTTTCCGGATCGAATTCGAAGCGGGCTACCGCGACAACGACTTCGACCAATACCTAAACGCTGCGGGCGTTCCCATCGCTGGCGCGGGCGGCATGCTGTGGGAAGCGACCGCCATGGCCAACGTCCTCTACGACCTCACGCTGACGGATAAGCTGTCGCTCTCGCTCGGCGCCGGCGCTGGCGGCGACTTCTCCAATCTTGAGCTGACAGGCGTCCCGGGCCTAGGCGCTGCCGAAGACGACGGTTGGAACTTCGCCTATCAGGGCATCGCAGGCGTCAACTACATGGTCGGCCGCCGGACCGCGCTTTACTTGAACTACCGCTATCTGCGCGTTCACGAACCCGACTATCGCCTGATATTCCCCGGTCCGAACACACGCCTCATTGCCGGCAACGACGATTACGAAAAGCACGCGGCAACGTTCGGCATCCGCTACGCCCTGCAGCCCGCAGAAGCGCCTTATGTCGCCCCGCCCCCGGCACCGTCGTCGCCCGCAGCGCCGTCGGCCCCGCCGCGTCAGTTCATCGTGTTCTTCGGCTACAACAAATACACGCTGACTTCGGAGGCGCAGCGCGTCATCTCGGAAGCGGTGACCACGGCTAAGCAAGAAGGCACGGCCTCGATCCTCATCACCGGCCACACCGACACGATGGGTACAAATACCTACAATCAGCGCCTCTCCGTGCGCCGGTCGAACACTGTCCGCGCTGAAATGGTCCGCCAAGGCATCGCGAACGGCGCAATCACCAGCACTGGCAAGGGCGAGACCGAACTCCTCGTCCAAACCGCCGACGGCGTAAAAGAGCCTCAAAACCGCCGAGCGACCATCGATCTGAATTAACCATCCCGCCTACTCAACCGGCAGTATGTACCGGAGCGGCCCTTACAAGGGCCGCTCTTTGTCTTTCGAGGCACACTCCACCGCGAAGTTAAGCGAATCTGGTGGTTTCGTTTGACCCGTGCACCCCCATATTGCTGATTCGTCCCCGGGGAAATTCGGCTCTGCGGCGAAAACAACAAGCCGCACTCGCCGGATGAATGTGGGGGACTATCCATGTTGAAGAATGCGCTATTGGCTTCGGCTTTGGGCCTGTCGATCTATGCGCTCGCGGCCACCGCCTCGGCCGGACACCGTCCGCAGGGCTGGTACATCGGTATCGAAGGTGGCGCGAACTGGATCGATGACGCGGACATCGATATCGTCGGCATCGGCCCGGTGAATTGGGAAGCCGAGTTCGAATCCGGTTGGGCGGCCTTCGTCGAAGTCGGCTATCGCTGGGACACGAACTGGCGCCTCGAACTCGAAGCCGGTTGGCGCGAGAACGAGGTCGACTGCACCAGCTTCGGCGGCCCGTGCCTCGCCGGCGCCTGGGGCGAGGTGCACCAGTTCACGCACATGATCAACCTCGTTCACGACATCGACCTATCCGAGCGTACGGCGCTCTCGGTCGGCTTGGGCCTTGGCGGTAATCTCGTCGAAGCCGACAACACGCCGATCGCGCTGCGCGACGACGACGATTGGGTCTTCGCGGCGCAAGCGATCGTCCAGCTGACGCACGAACTGACGAACCGCATCGACTTCGTGCTGACCTATCGCTTCATGACGAGCGAGGATCCGCAATTCGAACGCTTCGGCGCACCCGCGCTTGAGTTCGAGAACGAGAACCACACGGTGACCGTCGGCCTCCGCTTCGACCTGCAGGCCGATGCCGTTCCGATGGAACCGACGCCCGTGATGAGCGCGCCGCCCCCGGCCCCGCCGCCGGCACCGCGTCAGTTCATCGTCTACTTCGGCTTCAACAAGGCGAACCTGAACGCGAGCGCCATGGAAGTCGTGCGCGAAGCGGCCACCATCGCCCGCCAGGACGGCATCGTTCAGATCCTCGTGACGGGTCACACCGACACGGTCGGTTCGAACGGCTACAACCAACGCCTGTCGAACCGCCGCGCCGCCAACGTGAAGAAGGCGCTCGTGGGTGAAGGCATTCCGGCGAAGGCAATCACCGCGACGGGCAGGGGCGAAACGACGCTCCTCGTCCAGACCGGCGATCGCGAGATGGAAGCCCGCAACCGCCGCGCCGAGATCAATCTCGACTGACCGCAGCGTAGATTGCAGACAGAATAAGGGCGCGTCCGACGAGGGCGCGCCCTTCGCGTTCAGAGCAACAGCTACTGCTGGGCCGGAGCTGCCGGAGCTTCCGCCGGAACCGGCGCCGCTGGTGCACCGGCAATCTCGGGCTTCGCGCGCGGCATCGGCACGACCTTGCCCGTCGTCGAAGCGGTCACCAGCGAAGGCGTTCCGCAGACGTCTTGGCCATGCCGGTTCGCCGCCGGCTCCGCCATCGCAAACTCGACGAGCTTCGGCTTCTCGGGCCCGAGCAGCTTGTCGTAGAGCGCCGACGAATAGAGGCAGAACTCGGTGATGTTCGCGAGGCTGCGCTGCGAGGCTTCGTTCGCGGTGCGGGATTTGTAATCCTCAAGCCGCGATTCCTTGCCGAAATACTTCAACAACGCCCGGTGCGCGACCATCAGGTCGCTGCGGTACGACACCACGAAATCGTTGTACCGCGGTGTCAACTTGCACGACAGCGCGCCGACCACGAGTTCGGTCTGCAGCATGCGCATCTGAAAGGCGCTGAGCACCTTGTCCTTCACGCATTTCGGCGCGGGCGCGACCTTCTTTTTAGCCGCAAGTGCAGGCCCCGCCACCATGGCCGAAACTGCAATCAACAAGGCTGCGCGTGAAAACTTCATCGACTTTATCTCCCCGACTCACTAGCCGTTCATCATAGGGGGCCGCCTCCGCCCAAGGGAAGGGCCGCCCGATAGCATCGCCCCCCGCCTTGCGACCGCTGGTAGTCTCGCCGCAGGATGTGCCACCACCCCTGGCAAGCACGACAAGGGCAATCGCACGATGGCCGCAGACGACGTCGAAATTGCGCGGCAAGAGGGAACGGAGTTCCGCTCCGTCCGCCTCCAGATCCAGGCCGATGGCGCGATCCGCCTCCACGCCTACGACATCGGCCCGACCGCAAAGCTGACCTTCGGCCGCGACGAGTACGAATTCTGGGTGACGATCCCGCCGGCTGAGGTCGCAAAACTGGCAGGCGTATTGCTCAGGGAAAAATTCGGCGGACGGTTGCAAGCGGTCACGGAATTGCGCGACTTTTGCAAGCTGCACGAGATCGTCAACAAGTTCGGCACCTGGACGTAAGCCGCTATACTCCGTTCGCCTCAAGGGGGACATGATGCGCAGCTACCTTCTCTCATTCACGCTCGCCGCGAGCGCTCTCGCAGCCGCGACGGCCAACGCCGACGAATGGCGCGAGGTCGATCCCGAAAACCTCGTCGTCATGGACACGAACTACGGCCGCGTCCTGATCGAACTCGCATCCGAGTTTGCGCCGAAACATGCCGAACGATTCCGCGCCCTGGTCCGCGCCAAATTCTACGACAACAAAAGCTTCTACCGCGTCATCGACGGCTTCGTCGCCCAAGGCGGCATCGGCGAAGGCGACGACAAGAAGACCCCCGAATGGCCGCCGCTGACCGCCGAGTTCGACGCCAAGCTCACCGGCAAGACACCGTTCATCCCGCTGGGCTCGCCCGATCTCTTCGCCAAGGAAGTCGGCCACCTCGACGCCTTCCCCGTCGGCCGCGACTGGGACGACGGCCGCATGTGGATCCTGCACTGCCCCGGCACGGTCGCCATGGCTCGCGACACCGACCCGAACACCGGCGGCACCGAGTTCTACATCCCGATCGGCCACGCCCCGCGCCGGCTCGACCGCAACCTCACCGCCTTCGGCCGCGTGCTCGAGGGCATGCAGCACGTCCAAAAACTGAACCGCGGCGACCCGAAGGTCGACAGCGGCGTCATCAAGGACGAAGCCAAGCGCGACCCGATCCTGAAAGTGCGCATGGCCGCCGACCTCGAAGGCGCCGACCGCCCGCGCATCCAAGTCATGGACACGACCTCCAAGGCCTTCGAGGAGTTCAAAGCCCAACGCCGTAACCCCGCACCCGACTTCTACAAACGCGTCGCCAAACACCTCGACATCTGCGCCTTCAACGCACCCATTCAACACCCGGGCGAGAAGGCCGCGAGCGCTGCGCCGCCACCCCGCACCGCCGAAGCCGCACCGGCCCCGGCGAGCACGGCGAAGAAGACAAAGCGCGCAAAGCCCAAAGGCTAAGCGCGGAACGGCGCCACCGGCACGCCACACACACCCACGCGGCACGCAAACAAACTGCCCGACAGCGGTGCAGCGTGCAGCGCCGCCGCATCGAGCCCGATCGCGGCCGAGGTGATGAAGAGCGTATCCAACCCCGCGCCGCCGAACGCACAGCTCGTCACCTGCGGCACCGGCAGTTTCACCACCCGATCCACGCGCCCGTCCGGCGTGAACCGCGTCAGCCGCGACCCGCCCCAATGTGCGAGCCAAACGCACCCGTCAGCATCGACACAAAGACCGTCCGGATAGCCCTCGCCCGAGGCGACCCTCACGAACACCCGCTCGTTCGTCGCCGCCCCGTCGCCAACGTCGTAGTCGTAGGCCCAGATGACGCCCCGCAGCGTCTCGACGAAATACATCGTCCGCCCGTCCGGGCTCCACCCGAGACCGTTCGAGAGATTGACCTCATCTTTGACGCAGCGCACGGTTTCGAGATCGTCGATGCGATAGAGCCGTCCGCTGGCCTCCACCTCGTCATCGTCCATCGTGCCCGCCCACAAACGCCCGAGAGGATCGCACTTCGCATCGTTGAACCGGTTGAAAGGCCGGTCGGCATCTGGGTGCAGCACGCGCGCGAAGCGGTCGAACGGCACGTCGCAAATCTTCACGCCGCTTTTGGCGAGCGCAACGAACCCACCCTCCGCCCGCGGAATGAGCGCACCGATCCGCTCCGGCACGGCCCACGTCTCGGCGCGCCCCGTCGACGGATCGCAAGCGTGGATCGCAAGGCCCTTGATGTCGACCCAGAACACGCGCGCCTGCGCCGCGATCCACACCGGCCCCTCGCCCACCAACGCCTGCGCGCGCTCGACGACCTCCACCGCATTCTCGTTGCTCAAAACGACACCTCTATCCACAAGCCGCCTGCGAGCGTTACGCTTGCACCACGCCGCGCACAAGCTGAAGTGGCAGCCGCACGCACATTGCGAATTCTTCACCCCACCCCGGCCGCCACATCGTTTAGACGCTGAAGCGTCATCAGTGTGAGCGTTCGATGGAATCGTTTTTTGCCGCGCTCGTCAGTGCGAGCTTCCTCGTCACCTGGTTCGCGACAACCACCGTCACGCCGGAGCGTGTGGCGCAGCTCTACCCGAGCTGCAACAACGCCGCCCACTATGTGGCGAGCGCGGCAGCGAACGCGCAATCGCTCGACAGCGCCGCCATCGCCCCGTTCGGCCGCGCCGAAACCGGCTGGCGCGTGTACGCTGAGCAAGTGGGCGCCACGATCGGCACGAACTGCGCGCCGGATACGAAGCGCTTCGCCGCCCACCTCGCGCAATGGCAATCGCGCCACCGCCTGAAACAACCGAACGGCACAATGGACGAGGCGACGCTCGCGGCGATGAAGCAGAGCTGGCAAGGCGCCCGCCCCTTCATCGCAGCCTTTGCCGACGGCTGCCCCGCCCCCGCCGGCGATGAGGAACTCGCCGACGCGAAGCCGCGCGAAGGTTGGCTGGGCAAGGAAACGCAACTCGACGCCGACGCGCTGCAAGCGCTGCGCCGCATGGTCGCCGCCGCACGCAGCGAAGACCCGCGCATCGCGCGCGACAAGCAGATGCTGGCGATCGTGTCCGCCTACCGCTCGCCCGAATACGACGCCGCGAAATGCGCCGGCGGCAAATGCAACGGCATCGCGAAGGCGAAATGCTCCGCCCACCGCACCGGCACCGCGGTCGACCTCTATGTCGGCGCCGCGCCGGGCTTTTCGCCGGTGAGCTCGGACGACGAAAACCGCCTGCACCAAACGAAGACGGCGACCTACCGCTGGCTGGTCAAAAACGCCGCCCGCTTCGGCTTCGTCAACTACGTCTTCGAACCCTGGCACTGGGAATGGGTGGGGGATCAGACGCTGCTCGCGGCGAAACCCGGCACCGGTGTGGCGTTCCAGGGCCGCGCGCGATAGCGCCGCGCGTTCGTCTGCGGCAAGCACTGCATCACGCATTCCGATAACGCTCCGGCCGTATGGCCTTGAGCCGCGCGAGCAAGCGGCCATTCCCGAACGGCGAGCGCTTGGGCGTTTCGAAGACAGGCCGTCGCAACGCCCGGCTGAGCCGTCGCGGCCGGCGACGCGCTTTGCAAGCCTCCTCGGCTTCGCGCCACCGCCCATCGAACGCACGATCGCGAATACGGCGGCGATAGAGCGCCTGGCGGGAGCAGCCAGTGAGCTTGGCCGCTTCGATGACGCTTGCGCCGCAAGCCAACGCCGCAAAGAACGCGTCGTCACCGGCAGCGGTTTGTTTTCGGACATGTGACATGATCAGCCTCACTTTGTGTGCAGCGCTGGCGGCGCGAAATGCGCAGAATACCGCGCCTAGACACTTGTCATGCCGGACGGGAGTCGCTGTCCGGGATGACCTTGTCCGCCTAGACTTCCACCGCCCAGCCGCGCGCGCGACAAACCAGCACCGCGGGCGGGCGCGGAGTCCTACGAGTAGGCAGTAGAGGCGCCGAATGTAGCCGAAATCGCCGAAGCCATCATCATCGCATTTTGTCGCATCATCGACACTTATGCCGCAATCATCCCGCCACGGCTTCGCCGAACCTTGAGCGCCAACGACCGTCTCGGCGCGTCGAGGTCCGATCAGCCGCCTCGTCCGCGTCACGGCGGAGCGGCGAATTCCTCTCCGAGCGTGTCGAGAGCGTCGCAGTAGGCGCCCAGATCTTTCGAACTTTCGAACGCGGTCGCCGCGGCGTTCGCTTTCTTCACCCGGACCGCGAGCTCGGTGATCGTGATCTTCCCGGATGCAGCGTCGACTTGCATAGCAGCCGTGAGTTCAGCGACGCGGGCCTCCACATCCGCCCGTTCGCCGCAAGGGCGCCCTCCCGCAAAAAGCAGAAAGCCGAACCCCAGAGCGAAAGCACCCGTGGCTGTCAGCGCAATCATCCGCCCGCGCGGCGACAGCAGGCGCCACGCGGCTGCCCCGCGGACTAGCGCTTGGCGCAGCACCGCTGCTGCAGCGTTGAGGCGCAAACCACTCAAAGGTGTCGCTCCACCGGTCGCACTTACACCTCGGGCACTACTCGTTACCGCCGCCGACTTCGGTAATCGTCACGGCGACGTTGACCGTACCCGTTGCGGTGCCGCCGTTGCCGTCGGAGATCGTGTAGGTGAATGAGTCGGTGAACTCGGTGTCGCTGTAAGTCTGGTTCGCCGTCCAGGTCAGAACGTTGTTCGACAAAGTCACGGTGCCGAGCGCGCCGTTCGTCTTGGCGGTGACGGTCAACGTGTGACCGTCGGGGTCGGTGTCGTTCCAGCGCGGATCGAGGGAAACGATCGGGCGAATCTTCGGCGTGCCAGCCACCCACTGCGCGTTGAAGCTCGTGCTGTCCGTCACGGCCGTCGGCACGCGGTTCGTGGCCGAGGCGCTCATCGTCACGGTTGCGGTTGCGGTCATGTTGTCGAGGTCGGTAATCGTATAGGTGAACGTGTCGTTGCCGGTCCACCCGGTTTGCGCAGCGTAGGAGACGCTGGTGCCGCCGTTGATCGTGACCGTGCCGTGAGCGCCGTTCGTCTTGGCGGTGATCGTGATTGTGTTGCTGTCGTCGGTATCGTTCAGGCGCGGGTCGAACGTGCGGGTTTGGCCGCCCATGACGCCGGTCGAGTCGTTGACCGCGACCGGCGGATTCGTGCCGTACTGCACGCTCATGTTGACGGTGCCAGTCGCAACCCCGCCGTCAACGTCGGTCACGGTGTACGTAAAGGTGTCGGGGCCCACATAGTTCGTGGTCGGCGTATAGATCAGCGACGTGCCGCCGCTGCCGATCGAAAGCGTACCATGCGCAGGCGTGCCCTTGGCGGTGATCGTGAACGGGTCCGCGCCGGGGTCGGTGTCGTTAGCGCGGGGGTCGAACGTCTTCGCCACATTCTTCGGCGTCGAGACGGCGTCGGTGACGGCCGCGGGAGGTAAGTTCGCGAGCGTAACCGTTACCTCGCCCGCAGCGTCCATCCCTTGCCCGTCCGTGATCGTATAGTAGACGCGGTCGGTGGCGTTGCGCTTGTGGTTGCTCGAGTAGGTGACACTGGCGTCGCCGCCGGTAAGCGCAGCCGTGCCATACGCGCCGTTGTCGACGCTGAACAGCGCGAGCGGGTTACCGTCCGGATCGCTGTCGTTCGTACGCGGATTGAACGTCACCGACGGCTGATCTTCGGTCAGCGTCACCGCATCGGCAGCGGCCACCGGCGGCCGATTCACGGTCGTGGCGGAGACGATGTGCTGTGTGCGATTGCCGGCCGCGTCGTACTTGTAGACGATCTGCTTTCCGTCGTCGTATCGCACCGAGATGATGCGCCCGAGCGAATCATAAGAGTAAGTCGCCCCCGCAAACGCCGTGCCCACAGCCAAGCAGGCCGCACCCGAAAGCAGCGCCGCACGGCGCAAAACCCGAAAACGCGGGAACTTGGAACGCAACGTCGGTACCGGAGGCTTTGCGTAACGCATGACGCTCTCCACATGACGGATGCAGATCGGAAGGCGGCGCGCACTCTAAGTGCGCGTTCGCACTCTGTGAAGACACCGCGCACACCTTGTCCTGATTTTTTCTTGACGACCAAAGTTGCATGCGCAGTCGTTCGCCTACTGCGCGAAATTCACTTGTGGTGATCGAACCACAATTGACAACACAGAGAGTTCGCGCACACTTCGCCAATCATGCGCAGCACGTTGACTGCGCAGAGCCGTGCCTGCGGTGAGTTGCGTTCGCTGTGGTTCCTTTGGCACTTGACGGAGGTACTCGCATGACGCCGATGCGCATTTTCCTGTTTGCGCTCTTAGGCTTAGCGCTCGCGCCGATGAGCGCGCGCGCCACTGCGCCCGAGGATCTTCTCTACTGGATATCAATGCGCGGCATCACGGAGGACGCGTTGCCGTCGTTCGTGCCCGCGGCCTACGCGCAAAGCGGCGCCTACACGGTCGCGTTTGCAGGCTGCAACGGCCACACGTTCTACTTGACGCCGACGGACGCCGCGACCGTCACCGCTGCGCGCACCGCCGGCGACACGGTACAGATGCACGGCGGCGAACCCGGGAGCACATTCGCGCAGTCGGGCATCATCTGCCTCGTGCAAGTCGACCAGTAACGCGTTCCTCGCCGCCTGCCAGTTCGCCTTTCCGCTTTCTCAGCCTCCAACGTTAGGCCTTGCCCATGCTCAAGCGAAATCTGCTCAACGCAGCGCTTATTGCGGCCTCAATGCTTGCCACAACCCCCGTCGCGTTCGCCTTACCCGAAATGGTGGTGGGAACCGGCTTTGAGGTCTCGCCGACTGCGGCGAGGGACTATTACGTCGCGCAAGGGCTGACGAGCCCCGCCTGGACCGAGGATCCGGAGATCGACAAGCTCGCGGCCGCCCTCGGCAATGACGCGGACCGCATCTACGCCTATGTGCGCGACGAGATCGAGGTCGTACCGCTGTTCGGCGTCCACACCGGCGCGCGCGGTTGCTACATCGACAAGGCCTGCACGCCCTTCGATCAGGCGGAGTTCATGGTCGAACTGCTGCGCTCGGCCGGCTATACGGCGAGTTATCAGCTGGGCGCGATCACCCTGACCGGCGCACAGTTCAACGATTGGCTGGGCATCACCAACGCCACGGCGGCGCGCAAACTCCTGGCCGACAGCGGAACGCCCGCAACGGTCAGCGACAACGGCTCGACGGTCACGTCGGTCACGATGATGCACCTGTGGGTGCGGGCCACGATCGGGGGCACGCCCTATTCGTTCGACCCGGCGTTCAAAAGCCACACCGTCACGAACGGGATCGACGTCGCCGCAGCCATGGGCTTCAACGGCAGCAGCCTCTTCTCGACGGCGATCGCAGGCGCCACGACCGCGACGACGAACGGCACGGCACAGGTGAAAGACCTTAACCGCGCGGGCCTACGCTCTAGCCTTTCGACCTACACAACGGCGCTTTTCAACCACATCAACACCAACCTGCCGAACGGTTCGATCGAGGATGTGATCGGCGGGCGCACGATCGTGCCCTTCTCCGGCGGGCCGCTCAGGCAGTCGAGCTTGCCATACCAGACGGGCGAGTACGCGGCGTTCACCGGCGATGTGCCGCTGGTGCTGCGGACGCGGGTGACGCTGACCTACTACTCACAGGCGCCACAAACCGCGCACACGCTCAATTGGAGCCTGAACGAGATCTACGGCCTGCAGATCGCTTTTGAAGCCAACGATATCAACCCGTTTCCACCGACGCCTTCTCAGTTCCGCGTGTTGTTGGGCGAGACCGATGTGAGCGGTTGGAAGAATGGCGCTGTGCCGGGCGGGATCATCGCGATCAATCAGCCCTATGCCAGCGGAACCGCATCGGGGGTGGTCAACGGCAGTTACATGGATCGTACGGTCAGTCAGCTTGGCACAGCGACCGGGGCGCTTCAGCTTGTGATCGCCGCCGGTCGCCCGTCCCCCGATCTCGCCAGCTGGCAGGAGGGCCACCATACGGGACGCGAGGCAACGACTAAGTTTCACGCTGTGTCCGGCGACGATGGCGTCTACCTATCGCAACAACTTGCCGCGCGCAGACGCTTGGCGACAACTTGGCTCATCCAGTTCCACGAAATGACCAAGCTGATCGGAGGTCTCAGCAATTCGATCATTCTGAGCCACGACGTCATCGGCATGTCTGGGTCGGTTGCCACGTTCGGTCTCAACCCGATCCCGGAAGCGACGTCTTTCATGCTTTCGATGGAGCCAGGCATCTCGGTCATTTCCAAAAGCGGCGACTCGGCGATGCCCCAAAAAGCGGCACGCACGGTCGCTGCGATGAGCTCGGCGCTCGAAGGCAACGTCACGCAACAAGCTGCCGACGCCATTTTTCCAGTTTCCTCGGTGGCGCAGCTCGATTGGGCGCAATCCGGACCGGGCACGAACAGTTGGTACTACGCCGCAACCTCGGCGAATTGGACGTGGGTCAAGTCACAGATTCTGGCCGACTACCCGGGCAACATTTCGCCGATGCGCAATGACGCCGAGCAGTACGTCAACGCCGGCTACACCGTGTTTATCCCGAAATCGTCATCCCTTGGCCCAGCACCGGCCAATCGCGCGGTGCGCTGCTCGATCACCGGAACATCGATGGGTGTCGAAGATCACGTGAGAGGTCACGAGATATCGATAACCTACTGGGACCCGGACGATGGCTGGGTAACCACCGGTACGCCGCCGTCAACATCCTACGACACGTTTATGAACAAGTGGCAGTCCGGTTTGCTCCCGCAGTGTACAAACATTGCCGATCCAGATCGCGCCGGCGCATTCATCGCTCTGCATCCGACGACGGGTGCAATCGCCCACATATCGTCGCGTCCAAACGCGATGGGTAAGGGCGGCGGCGGCACAAATGACGCTGAGACGAACCCCAGCAAGCTATTCTCGCTCTCCGAGGACTTCCAAGAGAAGCAATACACTGCGCGTGCGGCAGCTCACAACGTCGACTTGAAGTCTGGCACCCTGAACTACAGCCCGTCAGCCGATCTCACGGTGGGCTCCGGCGGTTACCCCTATAGTCTCTCGTTCCAACGCAGCTATCGCTCTGGGATCGAACGCACCGAGAAGTACCTGTACGATGACCAAGAAGCAGGGCATCCGCGGCAGCGCGACAGGATTTTCGGCTTCGGCGGCTGGACCTCCAATTTTCACCACTATGCGCAGGTGTCGAGCGACGGTACGCAGAGTTTCGGCCGGGATGATCCGCGTGCGGCAGTGCAGACGCTGGTCACGGCGCAAACGTTGCTGTCCCTGTTGAGCGACGGCGCAACCTCGTTAGAAACCCTGCAACGCCAAATCAGCTCGGCATACGCGGCTTTCTGGTGGACGGAAACGACCGCCATGAACACCATTACCGTCAACCAAGGTCACGATAGCCGCAGCTTCACCAAACTCGCGAACGGTTCGTTCGTAAGCCGCGGCAGTGCCGAGACGGCCGAGCTTCTTGGCACGCGCGAAATTTGGACGACGCCGTCGAAGGGCTCCAACTGGTGGTATCGCGTCTGTGTTCGCATCACGGGCGCACAGCGCGATGTCTCCTACTACGGCGTTTGGGACTCGGGGTTCGCGAATTGCATAGGCAACGCAACGGGAATTCGAAGCGGCGGCGAAGGCGGCGTGAACTTTGTGCGCCAGACCTTTCCGTTCGGCGTCGTGGTGACGCAGACCGGCTTGACGCTATCGAACAATCTTGGACGTAGCATCGTCATCAGCCCGTCCGGCACCGGGATCGGAAACGGCGCAACGGTCACCGATCCAAGTTCGAGCCGATCGGTGGTCATCTCGAACCCCGAGACGACGTCCACCGTCACGGACGCGATGGGCCGTGTGTGGACCTATTTTGACGAGGGTGGCGTGTTCGAAGTGCGCCCACCGTCGAGCCCCACGAGTGCTGTTTTGCGTGTCGAGTATTTGAGTGGAAGCCTTGGAATCGTCACTAAAGTCAAAGACGCCCTCGGCAACACCACGGTCTTCAACATCGGTGGCGGGCGTGTGTCCGCCGTCGTCGATCCGCTCGGCAATGCGACACGGACGACGCACGACCGCTTCGGCAATGTGGTCAAGATCGAAGACCCGCTCGGCCGCGTCGCGCGGACGGAATATGACAACCTCCGCCGCCAGGTGAAGGTCACCGCGCCGGAGGGGAACTACACCACCTACACTTACGACGCGCGGTCGAACGTGCTGACCGAGACGCAGCATGTGAAGCCCGGGTCCAACACAACGCCTGCCTCGCGCACGGTTTCGACGAAGACCTACGATGCGCTCTGCAACATGGTCTTGACCGACACCGACGCGCTCATCCGCATGACGACCTCGGCGATCAATCAGACGACGTGCCAAGTCACCTCCGTGACCGCGCCGGACAACGGCGTCACCACGTTTGGTTACAACAGCATCGGCCAGGTGACGACAAGGACGGACCCGACCGGCCTCATCACGCAAATGAACTACAACACGTCGAACGGCACCTTGACCAGCGTCGTCGTCGATCCGGGCACTGTGCCGGAGCACGTCGCGGCGACGACGGCGTTCGCCTACGACGCGGTGGGCAACGTCACCCAGCTCACCGATCCGCGCGGATTTGTGCACACCGCGACCTACGACGCGCTACGCCGCCTGACGCAGTACACCGCCCCCACCGCCACCGGCGCCGTCACGAAATGGACCTACGACCTCGACGGGCTGGTGACCAAGATCGAGCGCGCGACCGGCAACGCGGGCGCGCCTTGGGCCACCACTGAGTACGCCTATTTCCCCACCGGCCGCGTCGCCTCGACCACGGACGCGGACGGGCGCGTCACGCGCTTCACCTACGACGCCGCGAACCGGCTTGTGCTCACGATCGATCCGGAGATGCGGCAGACGAAGAAGATCTACGACGCCGCCTCCCAGGTGCTCGAGGAGCGGCGCGGCGTCGGCACCGCGGCCGAGCAGGCCTATGCCACGTTCGGCTACACGGCGAACGGCAAGCAGGCCTGGATCAAGGACGCGAAGCTCAATCAGACGGTTTATGATTACGACGGCTACGACCGGCTGACGCGCACCACGTTCCCGGATGCGACCTACGAGGAGCTTGCCTACACGATCGTCGACACCGTCGCCTCGAAGCGCACCCGCGGCAACCAGCTCATCGTCAACACCTACGACGTGATGGACCGGCTTGTCACCCATCTGGTGCCGCAGCCGGGCGCCGCGCCCGCGATCCTGACCAGCACGGCCTACGATGCGGCCGGCCGGCCCACGAGCATTAGCGACAACACGGGGCATAGCCTCGTCTACGCCTTCGACAGCGCCAAGCGCGTGATCGCGGTGACGCAATCGGCGCCCACGTTCACGGGCACCCGCGTCGTGAGCTACACGTTCGACCCCGCCGGCAACAAGACGCGCACCACCTGGGCCGACGGCTACTACGTGCAGTACCAGTACGACGCGCTGAACCGCATGACGACGGCGGCGGAGAACGGCACGTTCCTGCTCGCGACCTACATCTACGACCCGCTCAGCCGCCGCACGAGCCTCGTCTACGGCAACGGGGCGGCGCAAGGGTACACGTACTCGACGCAAGGCGACCTGCTCACGCTAGCGAGCACGCTCACCGGCACCAGCAACACGACCACGAACACATTCACGAAGGCGCATCAGCTCGCGAGCGAGGCGACGAGCAACGCGGCGTGGGGTTACGTGCCGGCGGCGTTCCAGACGACGAACTACGCGGCGGCGAACAACCTGAACCAGTATATCAACATCACCGTCGGCGCGAACCCCACCGTCACAATGGCCTATGACGCCAGCGGGAACTTGACGTCCGACGGCACGTGGACGTTCGCTTACGATGCACAGAACACGCTGCGCTCAGCAACGAGGAGTGGCAGCTCAGCGAGTTATCAATATGACCCGATGGGCCGGCGCCAGATGCTGACCGAGGACGGAAGCACCACAACGTTCCTGAGTGATGGAGCGGAGGAGATCGCGGACTACAGCACGGCAACCGTCCTCCGCCGCTATGTTCCAGGTCCCGGAACTGACATGCCGATCGCGATGGTGACGCCAAATGGCGGGAGCCAGTCACGCAAGTACTTCCACACGAACCGCCAAGGCTCGACGGTCGCGATGTCCGCGGATGACGGGACGCTGAGCGAAGGACCTTACACGTATGATGCCTACGGCAACGGCGCACCGGCGACGGGTGTGCCGTTCAAATATACCGGCCGTCGGCTGGATGCGGGGACGGGATTGTATTACTATCGGTCTCGGTATTACTCGGCAGAACTAGGACGCTTCCTGCAGACAGATCTCGTGGGCTACAGCGACCAGATGAATTTGTACGCCTACACGGGATCTGATCCGCTTAACGCCTATGACCCGACAGGTATGAAGACTTGGGTGGTCCTGCCTCGTGATAGAGATGGAAAGCCGCAACACACTGCGGTGATTGTAGAACGGGGTGGAATTGATGGTCAGGGAGACCGGACCGGCCCCGGAGATCCAGGTCGGCCCGCAATTTACGACCCCAACGGCAGCGGCGAAATGACTGGACCAGATGGCCCAGGAGACGTTGAGGGTTTGCCAGGCAGCGTAAACGGGAATATTCAGGTGGGGGACAATGTGACCGTCCAAAACTATGTGGCTACGCAGGTGAAGGCATATCCAAACATAACAAGTGTTACCGTATTCGAGTACGACACGACCGCCGAACAAGAGGCACAAATCATTCAAAATGCACTGCGGGAAGGGGACGGAACCAATGTATCTTGCTGGTGCACTTGCGCTGTTGCGCGAGTCGTTAGCGGTGTCGGTCCCATTCCGAACGTTCTTAGGAATGGTACACCACACTTCCCGGCAACTCTTCGCGATCGTCTCCGTGAAACAAATAATGCCACAGTGCGGTTTCCCGATGGGCGAAGTCAGATTTTGCCTATGCGGGAGTCGGAAGAGACTCGCTTGCGGAGAATTCATGACGCCTCACCTTCGTGGGCGCACTAGGTTGGGATCACGTCACGAGAGAGGCATCGATGAAGATCGCGACCATCGGTTTGGCGATAGCTGCGCTTGCAACGACCGTATGGCTATGGTGGGGCTCTGGCATTGCCGCCAGCCGCTTCGACTTTTATCGCAGAATTGGATTCAATGTCAGTACGTTGTATCCGACCGCGGGCGAAGGCAGTTGCAGAGTTTTAGCCATCGATCTCTTGGACTATCGCGGCAACAGAGGAGACTTTCAGTACTTTAGGCTGAAGCGCCTTGCACTATCCACCTACCTATTGTTTGCAACTGAGCGAAGCGAATGTGGTGCGTATGATCACTTTGCGCGGGAAAATCGAGCGTCCTTAAATAGAGCGATATTGGAGGCCCGGCGTAATTCTGGGGGCATGTAGTGATCTCGCTGCCTATCCACCGGCTGTCCCTACCGATTATCCGACTCTTTCACTGTCGCGCATCTTCCGTACCGGTGGTGTAAGCCACCCAACACGCTGATCGCGACGATTTCACCTTCGCGCTCCACCGTGCGTCCGTCCGGCGCATCTTTGCCGAGTGCGAGATGCGTGCGGCTCGTGTTGTAGTAGTCCGCGTAAGCGGCGAGCAGCCGTCGAAGATGCGCCTCGTTCCAAACGATGACGTGGTCCAGGCACTCGCGGCGGATGGAACCGATCACGCGCTCGACGTAGCCGTTCTGCCACGGACAGTACGGAGCAATCGGCCGGTCGCGGATTCCGAAGGCGCGCACCGTGCGGCGGAACGCGTCGCCATACTTCGCATCGTTATCGCGAACCAATACTCGCGGCGCGGTGTTCCATGGAAACGCTTCACGAATTTGTTGCGCAAGCCAGAGCGCGGTTGGATGCTCGGTCGCCGTCACAAACACGATGCGCCGCCGGTCCAACGACAAAACGACAAGCGCATAGATCTCGTTGAACAAAGCCGTGCGCACGGTCAAAAGATCGATCGCCGCGATGCCGTCGAATTCGTTCGCGAGGAACGTGCGCCAGGACTGTCCGCGACCGGCCGGGCGCCCGCGGGGCATGTACTTCGCCACCGTGGATTCCGCGAGAACGATGCCGAGTTTCGCGAGTTCGCCGTGAATGCGCGGCGCACCCCACAGCGGGTTCTCGTTCGCCATGCGCTTGATGAGCGCGATCGCCGCTCGATCGATGCGAGGCCGCCCGGCGCGCCGCGAGCGCCACCGCCAGTAGCGGCGAAAGCCCTCGCGGTGCCACCGCACCAGTGTGGCGGGCGTGACCAGCACCGTGCAGCGCGCAACTTTCGGCCAGAGCCTGTAGAGCCATACCAGAAAAAGGCGATCACCATTGGTCGGGCGGACGCGCCGCGCGTGGCGGCGCAACACGGCGTTTTCGTGCCGAAGCCGCACGATCTCAGCCAGCAGCAGCGGCTGGGCGCAAAGCAGACCGCCAAGGCTGCTCACGAGACAGAGACTCAAAACGACCACCGGCTCATCCAGCCGTGCGGGACCAGCCCCGGCAACCTTCCAGGTGAAGGTCTCCACAGCGCAGGGGCTCCTATTTCCGCTTCTCCTTGTCCGTCATCATCGCGTCCAGCCCTCGCAAGCCTTTGCGCAGCGAGTCCGTAATCTCCCGCGCCGCCGCCGGGCTGCGCACGATGCGGGGCTTGAGGAAGATCAGGAGCTCGGTGCGGTCGGCGGTTTCGCTCGTGGTCGAGAACAGCTTGCCCAAGAGCGGCACGTCTTTCAGCACCGGTACGCCGCCCTCTGTCATCGTTTGGCTCTCGCGGATAAGGCCGCCGAGCGCGATCGAGTCGCCGTCCTGCACGGCCACCGAGTTCGAGAGCTTGCGCTGCTGAATCGTGGGCGAGTCGATGCCCGAGGTCGTGGTCGGGATCGCCGAGCTCACCTCCTGGTTCACGTCCACGAACACCATGCCGCTCTTGCCGATGCGCGGCGTCACTTTCAGCACGATGCCGGTGTCGCGGAACTGCACGGA
>CAZYGK010000059.1:0-19949 GCA_964647355.1 uncultured Flavobacteriaceae bacterium
CTCTCGCTTCCCGCAGCGGCAGCTGCCCCCGACCTCGTCGCCGACTTCGACGTCGCTATCGGGAAGGTGACCGTCAAGAACGACGGCACCGCCAACGCCGGCCCAAGCGTCGTCACGATCAAATGCCAACGGCGGAAGCCTCCCGTCGTCGGTGGCGGAGGCGGTTGCCCGGAAATCCCGCCCAGATTTGTCCCGAACTACACGAACCCCGCCTTCCCGAACACGCTGGCGATCAACGTCGGCCCGCTCGCACCGGGCGCCACGTTCACGCACAATCTGCCCTTCTTCGGCGCGCTCGTCTTCCCGCCGGGCGCCTACGCGTTCACGACCAAAGCCGATGCCGGCAACGTCGTCGCCGAGTCGAACGAAGGCAACAACCTGATCGTACGGACGAAAATCGTCCCGTAGCGCGCGTCGGTGATGGACGGCGCACTTTCAGCTGCGCCGTCGCGCATCGTCACCAAATCGAAATGAGCCAGAGGGCCTATAAGCCGGGTTCTGTCCATCCTTGCGGACTGGATGACCATTCCTCTGGGACGTCCGTCGCCGGACGCCTCACGCGACCTACCCGGATGACGAGCCGGAAACAGCTCATGTGCCATCCCTATTTGGTCTTGCTCCTGGCGGGGCTTGCCGTGCCGCTCCCGTTGCCGGGAACGCGGTGCGCTCTTACCGCACCGTTTCACCCTTACCGCGCGAACGCGGCGGTCTGATCTCTGTGGCGCTATCCCTGGGGTCGCCCCCGCCGGGTGTTACCCGGCGCCATGCTTCCGTGGAGCCCGGACTTTCCTCCAGAGATTTGCACCTCCAGCAGTCATCCAGCCTTCTGGCTCGACGCGATAGGTGGGTTACTCAGGCGAGCGGGTCAAGCGTCTCGTTCAACGTGCGCAATATCGCCAGTGTTTCGGCATCGGCGACGCCGTCAAACAAAGCGGGCCGGAAGTGCCGCTGCAACGCGCTCACCACCACCGCCGTGCGATCATCGAACGCACCAGTCGGCTCGATCCCGTAACCATACCGCGCGAGATCAGCCTGAAGTGCCGTAACACGGTCCCCGGCATCCCCGCGCTTGAGCGAACCGGTATCTCGCACGTTCGGCTTAACCCAAAGCCCAAGACCGGCCTCGGCCAACTGCCGCCACGGAAACAGCTCGCCCGGATCGGTCTTGCGGTCCGGCGCGATATCCGAATGACCGATTACATTACGAGCCGGAATGGCGTGACGCGAAACGATTCCCTGGCTCAAACGAATGACGGCCTCGATCTGCGCCTCAGGAAACGCCCGATACCCGAACTCGTGCCCCGGATTGACGATCTCTATCCCGACGGAGCGCGAGTTGATGTCGCTCGCACCGCGCCAATGCGAAACGCCCGCATGCCAAGCCCGCATCTCCTCGGGGACATGCCGGTACACCGTGCCATCTTCGTCGACCGTGTAGTGCGAGCTGACCCGCGCCACGGGATCAGTCAGCCGTGTGACCGCCGCCTCGCACGTCTGCATGCCCGTATAGTGCATGACCAGAATATCGGGCACGCCCTCGCCGACGCGCTCATTGAAGTTCGGTGACGGACGTTCGATGATCTTCACGTGCCCACCTTCAGGGTAGCACTACCCCGTGCAACCACTTCGCCCGCCTCGTTGCGTAACTCCGCCTCAGCGAACGCGATCGACTTGCCGCGATGCCGAACCCAACCCTCGCCGATCACGGTGCCGACATCCGCGCGCCCGATGAATGAGGTCTTGAGCTCAAGCGTCACCTGCGGCGTGTTCGGCTCGCGATGGGTGAGCCGCACCGCATGCCCGCACAACGAGTCGAGCATCGCCGCCAGGAACCCTCCGAAGATGCGCCCACCGCGATTGACGAAGTTCTCGCCCGCCACAAATGACGCCTTCACGTAGCCGCGCGCCGGATCGGTCTCCAGCGTCGTCTTGCCGAGGGTCTCGACCGCAGGCGAGTTCTTCTCCATCAGACGATCCCGCGCTCCTTTTTGACCATCTCATACGCCGCATTGATCGACGCGAGCTTCTCGGTCGCAAGCCGCACGAATTCTTCCGGCACGCCCCGCGCGATCATCGTATCGGGGTGATTTTCGCGGACGAGGGCGTGATAGGCGCGCTTCACGTTCTCGTCCGACGCCGATCGATCGATCCCGAGAATAACGTATGGGTCTTCGCGATCCGGCCCGAAATGCGACGCTCGAATGCGTTCGAATTGCGCGCTCGTGAACCCGAATATCTGCGCCACATGTTTCAGGTACTCAAGCTCGCCCGCATGCAACCGGTTGTCTGCTTTGGCGACCAAAAATAAACTGTCGAGCAAGTCCTCAAGCACGCCGGGTTTGGAGCGGAACAGCGAGGCCAGCTGCTTCGCATAGGAATCGAACCCCGAAACGTCCTGCTTGGCGAGATTGAACAAATGCCCCACATTGGCCTCTTCCTCGCGCGGAACAGGAAAGACCCGCTTGAAGACCTCTACCTCATCTCGCGTGACGGTGCCGTCGGCCTTGGCGAGCTTCGCCGCCAGCGCGATCACGCCGATCGTGAAAGCCACCTGGTCGCGCTCGCGAATGGTTTGATCGTCGCGCTCTTCGCTCTTATTGTCGTCGCGCGGACGCTTGCTTTCACGGTCGATCAGCAGATGCCCGGCCAAACCGCCCAGCAGAGCGCCGATCGGACCGCCGAGCGCAAAGAAGCCCGCGGCTGCACCGCCAATTTTGCCCCAAATCGACATCTTCAGCCCATCCTACAGCGACAAGTTCTCGAATGCGATTGAGGCGAACATATGACTGAACGCCGTTGGCACATCTGGATCGACCGCGGCGGCACGTTCACCGATCTCGTAGCGTTAGGCCCCGACGGGCAGATCCACGCCACCAAACTTCTCTCCGAAAGCGCCGAACATTACGACGACGCCGCAATCGAAGGAATTAGGCGTTTGCTCGGCCTGACGCAAGGCGGAGACCTGCCCGATGCGGAAATCGCCGAAGTCCATATGGGAACGACCGTCGCGACCAACGCGCTGTTGGAACGCAAAGGCGCGCGTACCGTCTTGGTCACGACGCGCGGCTTCCGCGATCAGCTTCGCATCGGCTACCAGCACCGTCCGAAACTGTTCGTCCGCCGCATCGACCTCGTCGCCCCACTCTACGAAGATGTGATCGAAGTCGACGAGCGCGTCGCGGCCGACGGCAGCGTTCTGACGCCGCTCGACATCGTCGGCGCCGAGCAACGTCTCAAGACCGCGCGCGACCGGGGCATCGATGCGTGCGCGATCCTGCTCATGCACGGCTATCGCTACACCGCGCACGAACAAGCCGTGGCCGCCATCGCCAAGCGCCTCGGCTTCGCCCAGGTTTCGGTCAGCCACGAGGTCAGCCCGCTGATGAAGTACGTCAGTCGCGGCCACACCACCGTTGCCGACGCCTATCTCTCGCCGGTGCTTCGCCGCTATGTCGACAAGGTAGCAACGCCCTTGGGGCGCGCCGCACACGACGGCCGCCTGCGCTTCATGCGCTCCAGCGGCGCACTCGCCGACGCGAACCATTTCTCCGGCAAGGACGCGCTGCTATCGGGCCCCGCAGGCGGCGTGATCGGCATGGCCGAAACCGCGAAGGCCGCAGGCTTCGCAAAGGTCATCGGCTTCGACATGGGCGGCACGTCGACCGACGTCTCGCGCTTCGACGGCACCTACGAACGCGTCTTCGAAAACGAACTGAACGGCATCCGCCTGCGGGCACCAATGCTCGCGGTCCACACGGTCGCGGCAGGCGGCGGCTCGATATTGTTCTACGAAAACGCGCGCATGCGCGTCGGCCCCGAAAGCGCGGGCGCCAACCCTGGCCCTGCCTGCTATTGCAGAGGCGGCCCGCTCACCGTCACCGATGCGAACGTCATGACCGGCCGCATCGCCCCGGCCCACTTCCCAAAGGTCTTTGGACCCAATGCCGATCAGCCGATCGACCCTGACGTCGTTACCGACAAGTTCCATGCCCTCGCCCGCGAACTGACGACCTCGCCGCAAGAAGCGGCCGACGGCTTTTTGAAGATCGCCGTCGCCAACATGGCTGAAGCGATCAAGCGCATTTCGATCGCCCAAGGCGCCGACGTCGCCGAATACGCTCTACAGTGTTTCGGCGGCGCCGGCGCGCAACTCGCCTGCCGCGTTGCCGACGCACTCGGCATGAAGACGATCATGATCCACCCGTTCGCGGGCGTCCTGTCGGCCTTCGGCATGGGCCACGCCCAAACGCAGGCGCGCCGCGAAAAGGCGATCGAGCGGCCGCTCGACGACACGGTGATGGCGATGCTGGACGGCGAAATCGCAACGCTCACCACAGCAGCGATGGACGAAGTCGCGGCGCAAGGACTTCCCCGCTCGTCGATCACAACAACAGCATCAGCTCACTTGCGCTATCAAGGCACTGACACCGCGCTCGCGGTCGCCTTTGGCCGCAGGACGGAAATCGAAGCCCGCTTCGCCGAAGCGCATCGCGCCCGCTTCGGTTTCTGGGATCAGGATCGCCAACTGATCGTCGAGTCCGTCGCCATCGACGCCGCCGGACAGACAGCGCCTCCCGCCCTCCCACGCGTTGATTCAAAACGCGCTGGCCCACTCCAACCGCATGCGTTGACGTCGTTCTACGCGGACACCACAAACCACACGGCTCCGATCTATCTGCGCGAGCATCTCAACCCCGGGGACCACATCGTCGGGCCCGCACTCGTGATCGAGCCGAACTCGACGATCGTCATAGATCCCGGTTGGAAGGGAGAGTACCGCGCCGACGGCAACCTCGTTCTCGCGCGCGCAGCCGCACACCAAACCGCGAATGCCACGACGGCAGTTGATCCGGTCAGGCTCGAGATCTTCAACGCGCTCTTCATGTCGATCGCAGAGCAGATGGGCGTGACGCTCGAAAAGACCGCCTCCTCCGTGAACATCAAAGAGCGCCTCGACTTTTCCTGCGCAATCTTCGATGCCGCAGGCAGCCTCATCGCGAACGCGCCGCACATGCCGGTCCATCTGGGCTCGATGGGTGAAAGCGTGCGTGCCGTACTCACGCGCCACGCCAACGGCATGTCTCCCGGCGACGCCTTCGCGCTGAACGCCCCTTATGCAGGCGGCACGCATCTGCCTGACATCACCGTCGTCATGCCGGTTTTTCTTGAAAGCCAAGCTCTGCCTGCATTCTTCGTCGCGTCGCGCGGCCACCACGCCGACGTCGGTGGGATCTCCCCCGGGTCGATGCCGCCGAACTCCAAATCGGTCGACGAAGAAGGCGTCTTGTTCCAGGGCGAACGTATCATGCGCGGCGGAAAATTCGACGACCGCCGCGTGCGCGACATCTTGAGCTCCGGCCCCTACCCCGCTCGCAACCCCACGCAGAACATTGCCGATCTAAAGGCACAGATCGCCGCCTGCGTGAAAGGAGCCGACGAACTGCGGAACCTCTGTGCCGCGCAAGGCCGCAACGTCGTCGCCGCCTACATGGGTCACGTGCAGGACAATGCCGAAGAGCAGGTCCGCCGCGTGATCGGCGCGCTCGACGACGGCGCGTTCGAGCACGAGATGGACGACGGTGCCCTCATCCGCGTGCGCGTCGGCGTCGACCGCGAGAGCCGCAGCGCCACGATCGACTTCACCGGCACGAGCGCGCAACGGCCCACGAACTTCAACGCCCCACGGTCGGTGACGACAGCCGCGGTGCTCTACGTCTTCCGCTGCTTGATCGACAGCGACATCCCACTAAACGCGGGCTGCCTCAGACCGCTGAAGATCGTCGTTCCGGACAACACGCTCCTAAACCCGAGCTACCCCGCAGCCGTCGTCGCCGGCAATGTGGAGACCAGCCAAGCCGTTACCGACGCGCTGTTCGCCGCCTTGGGCGTCATGGCGGCAAGCCAAGGCACGATGAACAACTTCACCTTCGGCAACGCGCGCCACCAGTACTACGAGACGATCTGCGGCGGCGCGGGCGCGGGCCCCGCGTTCGACGGCGCCAGCGCCGTCCACACCCACATGACGAATTCACGCCTGACCGATCCCGAAGTGCTCGAATGGCGCTACCCGGTGCTGCTGCGCCGATTCGCGATTCGCGAAGGCTCCGGCGGGATCGGCGCGCACAAGGGCGGCGACGGCGTCGTTCGTGAGGTCGAATTCCGCGAAGCGATGGAGGCCGGAATCTTATCCACACGCCGGCGCATCGTTCCGTTCGGCATCAAGGGAGGAGCTGACGCCAAGCCGGGCCGCAACGCGATCAAACGCAAGAACGGTAGTATGCAAGAACTGACAGGCTGTGCGGTGGCCGCCGTTGAGCCCGGTGATGTTTTTGTCATTGAAACCCCAGGCGGAGGGGGGTACGGCAATAAGCGACAAGAACAAGGCCAAGAATGAACGTCGATCTCTTCGTTGGAACGCTGACGCGCTACTACGCCGCCGAATGGCAAAACGGCCGGACCCGCGCCGGTGCCGCCACGCCCTTTGGCCCGAAGACGAACTCGACCGTCACCGACCCCGTCGAGCTGCAAGGCATACTCGCGGAGTGGCTTGAAGAAGCGACCTTCAAGCTCAAGGAGCACCTCAAAGAACCGCTCACTTGGAAAGAGGGAATGCTGCCGCCGCACTTTGTCGGCGAACTCGGCGTTGCCGGCTACGGCGGCGCGATCCTTCTGGCCGCCTACACCAGCCACGCACACCTGCCGCGCCCGGCCACCTTCATGAAGACCTGGGAACGCGACCCTGCCATCGAAGCATCGATGAAACCCAGCGAGAAGAAGGACGCCCTCTGGGAGATCATCAATTGCGGCGTTTGGTTCCCCGTGAACTTCGCCTTCGGAATCAACATGAAGGACCCGACCGGCAAGCCGATCAAAGCCGGTTCGATCGACCTCCTCTGGCGGGCGCTTGAGTATCTGAACGAGACGAACTGGGGCGCGAGCGCAGAGGACATCGCTACCTGGCGCACGCGGCCGCTTAACGAAGGCGACACGTTCGACGCCCAAGCCCAATTCGGCTTCGCCTGGTTCTACGAGATGTGCCGGCTCGCGCGCGAAAACCGGCTGCCGATGAAGCTGCACTATTGAGAGCGTGACCGGCACGCAACACCTGTCGCCTAAAGCGCCACACCGAAGCTGCACCAGCCTCGCCCGACGCCCCCGGTAGCTGTGCAAATTAACTGTGCCAAGGTCGAAATCTATAGATAAATCAAAGCGTTACATCGAAATCCCTGTGGATTTGCTGCATCGCCGTATCGATTCCAGTTGGGGCCTGCGACAAAACGTGCCACACTCCTGCCTCCCTGACGGTAAAGGAGGGCGCTCTTATGGCTGAGCAGCTGAGTCTGATCACAACAGGGGTCGTATTCGCGTTTCTCGGGGCCATAGTAATCGGGCTTCTGTAACACCGCGACGACAGCGGGGAATTTTGAAGGGCCGGGGTGATCACCTCGGCCCTTCTTGCGTATCAAGAGGCGAGTCGCAAACGCAGGATTCGCCCAATGGTCTTCACCATACTCTCCTATGCAGCCGCACTCTTCAGCTTAGGTCTCGGCCTCTTCGGCCTCACCCGCCCGCAAGGCGCACTCGACCTGATCGGCCTGCAAACGATCACAGGCCTCGCTCACTCAATCTCGGAGGTCCGCGCGACCTATGGCGGCGTATTTATCGGCGTCTCGCTCTACCCACTTGCGACCGGAGAGCCGCACGCGTTTCTGACGCTGGCTTTGGGCTGGATTCTGGCAGGCACCTGCCGCCTCGCCTCGGCCCTCATCGATGGCGCCGTGACGCGCTTCAACCTCACCTCGATCGCGTTCGAGTTCGGCATCGGCGCACTCATCGCGCTACCCTACCTCGGCATAGTCTGAGAACCGCGCGCCATACGACTCGAGTGGCAGCTTCAGCCCGTTCGTGAGGTAGGCGACCGTATGATAGAAGCCGGCGAGCAAGATCAGCTCCAAGATCTGCTCGACCGAAAACCCAGCTTGAAGCTCGCTCCAAAGGCCCTCGCCGATAGTTGAGGTGTCGTGCAATTCATCGGCAAGCTGCACGATCAACCGCTCCCGCTCCGGCCAAATATCGCTCACGCCGGCGCGCACCGTAGCCGCCACCTGATCCTTTGTCAGTCCGACCCGCTCGGCGAACAGCGCGATATGCACGCCCCATTCGTACTCCGAGCCGCAGCGCGCAACGGTTCGGTCGATCATGATCTCGCGCTCGCGCATCGGCAGCGGCCCCTTGTCGAGCAACCCCGCCGCCATGAATCGCGAGAACGCTCGCTCGCTGCGCGCCAAGGTCGTGAACAACACCAGCGGCGGCACACCCGGCGGCATGAGCCGCTCAAGCGTTGTCTTCACAGTCTCGGCAAACGGGGGAACGGCAGGCTCGATACGCGGGGCGGTCATGGCTCACTCCTCGATGCTACAAATTATGTAGCACAAAGAGCATTGCCACGCTACAGATTTTGTAGCATCATCTCACGATGGCACGAACGCCAAAACCCGGAACCCCCGCCCGCGGAACAACAACCGGCCGCCCGATCATGGTCCTGCTCGACCTCCTCGGCCGCCGCTGGGCAATGCGCGTCATCTGGGAACTTCACAGAAAGCCGCTCACGTTCCGCGACCTGCAGAGAGCCTGCGGCGACATCAGCCCCACCATCCTGAACACCCGGCTCGCCGAACTCCGCGACGCCGACATCCTGGCGCAAGACACCAAGGGCTACGCGCTGACCGGCGAGGGCCAGCGCCTTTTCAAAGAACTGCTCGGCCTGCACGACTGGGCGGAACGCTGGGGGAAACGGAGGCCCTAAGCCGCCTCCGCCTTGCCCGGCACGTATGAGAGGCTCGGCGCCAGCCACCGCTCTGCCTCTGCCAGTGTCATACCTTTGCGGCGCGCGTAATCCGCGACCTGATCGCGGTCGATGCGGCCGACGCCGAAATAGACCGCATCCGGATGGCTGAAATAGAGCCCGCTGACCGACGACCCCGGCATCATCGCAAAGCTCTCCGTCAGCTCCATGCCCGCCGTCTTTCCGGCATCGAGAACACGAAACAGCGTACCCTTCTCCGTGTGATCCGGCTGTGCGGGATAGCCCGGTGCGGGGCGGATGCCGCGATACTTCTCAGCAATCAGCTCCTCGTTCGAGAGCTTCTCGTCGCGCGCATAGCCCCAAAGCTCGCGCCGCACGCGCTCGTGCGTGTACTCGGCAAGCGCCTCCGCCAGCCGGTCGGCGAGCGCCTTAAAGAGAATACCGTCATAGTCGTCATGCGCCGCCTTGAACACGCGGCTGCGCTCCACCTCGCCGTGTCCTGCGGTCACCGCAAAGCCGCCGACGAAATCGGCAACGCCCGCCTCCTTCGGCGCAACGAAATCTGCGAGCGCCAAATTCGGCCGCCCGTCGTCGCGCCGCATCTGTTGGCGCAGCGAGTGGAATGTCGCCAAGCGCTTCGCCCGCTCGGCATCTTCATAGATCTCGATGTCGTCGAAGCCGACGCTGTTCGCCGGCCAGAACCCAACCGCAGCGCGCGCAGTCAGCCACTGCTCGTCCGCAATGCGCTTCAACATCTTCTGCGCGTCGGCATAGAGCGACCGCGCCGTCGTACCAAACTTGTCGTCGTCTAGGATCATCGGATATGAGCCGACGAGTTCCCACGTGCGGAAGAACGGCGTCCAGTCGATGTATTTCGCGACCGCGCGCAGATCGATCTTGTCAAACGCTTTCACGCCCAAGAACCGCGGCACCGGCGGCGCGTAAGCCTTCCAATCCACTTTCAGCCGGTTCGCCCGCGCTTCGGCAATCGGCAGCCGCCGCTCGGGCGTCTTGCCCTTCGCATAGCCCGCCGCGATCTTGTGATACTCGGCGCGCGTACCATCGACGAACGCGCCGCGCTGCTCCTTCGAGAGCAAGCTCGACGCCACGCCGACCGCACGGCTCGCATCGGTCACATAGACCGTCGGACCACGCTTGTAGTTCGGCTCGATCTTGACGGCCGTGTGCACCTTCGACGTCGTCGCCCCGCCGATCAGGAGCGGAATGTCGAAGCCCGCGCGTTCCATCTCGGCCGCCACATGGCACATCTCGTCCAGCGACGGCGTGATCAGACCCGAAAGCCCGATGATGTCCGCCTTCTCCACCCGCGCCGCCTCGATGATCTTCGCGGCCGGCACCATAACGCCCAGATCGACAACGTCGTAGTTGTTGCACTGAAGCACGACGCCCACGATGTTCTTACCGATATCGTGCACGTCGCCTTTGACCGTCGCCATGACGATCTTGCCTTTGGCCACCGGCGCCGCGCCGGACGCCTTCTTCTCCGCATCCATGAACGGGATGAGGTAGCCGACCGCCTTCTTCATCACGCGCGCCGACTTCACGACTTGGGGCAGGAACATCTTACCCGCACCGAACAAGTCGCCCACGACGTTCATACCCGCCATCAGCGGCCCCTCGATCACGTCGAGCGGCCGCTTGGCTTGTGCGCGCGCCTCTTCCGTGTCCGAGACAACGAATTCGTCGATACCATGCACCAACGCGTGCTTTAGCCGCTCTTCGACCGGCGCCTCGCGCCAAGCCAATGTCTCCTCGGCCTTCGCCTCACCGCTGTTCTTGAAGCGTTGCGCGACGGAAAGCAGCCGCTCCGTCGCGTCGGCGCGGCGGTTCAACAGCACATCCTCAACGCCGTCCCGAAGCTCGCCCGGTATGTCCTCGTAAACCGCGAGTTGCCCCGCGTTGACAATGCCCATGCTCATGCCGGCTTTGATCGCATGGTAGAGAAACGCCGAGTGCATCGCCTCGCGCACCGGTTCATTGCCGCGAAACGCAAACGAAATATTCGACACGCCGCCCGACACATGCGCATGCGGCAAGCCTTCGCGAATCCGCGCTGCCGCCTCGATGAACGCCTTGCCGTAGTCGTTGTGTTCCTCGATGCCCGTCGCCACCGCAAAGATGTTCGGATCGAAAATGATGTCTTCCGGCGGAAAGCCCACCTTGTTCACCAGCACGTCGTAAGAGCGCTTGCAGATCTCGAACTTGCGATCCGCCGTGTCGGCCTGGCCCTTCTCGTCGAACGCCATGACGACAACGGCTGCGCCATAGCGCTTGCACTTCTCCGCATGCTCGATGAACGCAGCCTCGCCCTCTTTCAGCGAGATCGAGTTCACGACCGGCTTGCCCTGCACGCACTTGAGCCCCGCCTCGATCACCGACCATTTCGATGAGTCGATCATCACCGGCACGCGCGCGATGTCGGGCTCGGCCGCGATCAGATTGAGAAAGCGCACCATCGCCTTCTCGCTGTCGAGCAGACCCTCGTCCATGTTGACGTCGATAATCTGCGCGCCGTTCTCGACCTGTCCCTGCGCAATGTCGAGCGCCTCGTCGTACTTGCCGTCCGTGATCAGCTTGCGGAACTTCGCTGAGCCGGTGACGTTCGTCCGCTCGCCCACGTTCACGAAATTCGTCTGCTGGGTAAGCGTGAACGGCTCCAGCCCCGACAACCGCATCTGCCGCTCGAGCGTGGGTATCTTGCGCGGCCGATGCTGCGCAACCGTCGCCGCAATCGCCTTGATGTGTTTCGGAGAAACGCCGCAACAGCCGCCGACGATGTTGAGCAACCCCGCTTGCGCGAACTCGCCCAGCACGCCCGCCATGTACTCGGGCGTGTCGTCATAGCCGCCGAACGCATTCGGCAATCCGGCATTCGGATGCGTCGAAATCATCGTATCGGCAACGCGCGAGAGATCCGCCACATACTGCCGCAAATCCGCAGCGCCGAGCGCGCAGTTCAGCCCCACCGCAAACGGCTTCGTGTGCCGGATCGAATGCCAGAACGCTTCCGTCGTCTGCCCGGTCAGTGTGCGGCCCGACTTGTCCGTGATCGTGCCCGAAAACCAAATCGGCACCCGAAAGCCCACATCGTCGCACACGAGCTCCGCCGCAAAGCCGGCCGCCTTCGCATTCAACGTGTCGAAAATCGTCTCGATGATCAGCGCATCAACCCCGCCTTCAACAAGCGCCGCGATCTGCTCGCGATAGGCCGCAACCAGCTCGTCGAACGTGATCGCGCGATAACCCGGATCATTCACATCCGGCGACAGCGACGCCGTCTTGTTCGTGGGCCCAACCGAGCCGACGACCCAGCGGGGCTTGTCCGTCGTCGAGAACCTGTCGGCGCTCGCCCGCGCAACCCGGGCAGCCGCAACGTTGATCTCCGCGCTCAGATGTTCGCAAGCATAGTCCGCTTGGCTGATCCGTTGCGCATTGAACGTGTTCGTCTGGATGATATCCGAGCCCGCATCCAAGAACGCATCGTGGATGTCGCGAAGAACCTCCGGCTTCGTGATCGCAAGAAGGTCGTGGTTGCCTTTAAGATCGTGCGTGAAATTGGCAAACCGGCTCCCGCGGTAATCCTCCTCGGTGAGCTTATAGGTTTGGATCATCGCGCCCTTTGCGCCGTCCAGCATGAGAATGCGCTCGCGCGCAGCGTCGGTCAGCGCCTTGAAGCGCTTGTTTCGATCTTGAATGTTCATGCCGCTGTTGCCGGGGCCTGCGCTCGCACGCCCAGTAAGTGGCAGATCGCAAACGTGAGATCCGCCTGGTTCAATGTGTAGAAGTGAAACGAGTCGAAGCCGTGGCGCCTCAACTTCTCAACCTGCTCCGCCGCGACCGTCGCCGCAATCAGCTTTCGCGTCTCAAGGTCGTCGTCGAGCCCTTCGAACTTGCGTGCAAGCGAGTCAGGGATCGACGCCCCGCAACGCTTGGCCATACGCACCACGCCCTTGAAGTTCGTCGCCGGCATGATGCCGGGCACGATCGGAACGCGCACGCCCTCGCGATAGGCGCGGTCCGCAAACCTAAGCACGACGTCGGTGTCGTAGACGAACTGCGTGATCGCGCGCGTCGCACCCGCATCGATCTTGGCTTTCAAAAGCGCATAGTCGTGCTCGACCGACGGCGAATCCGGATGCCTCTCCGGATAAGCCGAAACGCTGATTTCGAAAGGCCAAATCTCGCGAATGCCGCGGATCAGATCGGGCGTGGACTCATAACCGCCCTGCACCTGCGCATAAGGACCGGGCTCCGGCATGTCGCCGCGAAGCGCCACGATGTGGCGCACGCCCGAACGCAGATAGTCGCGTACGATCTCGTCGATCGCCTCGCGCGAAGACCCGACGCACGTCAAGTGCGCCGCCGGCTTCAGGCTGGTCTCATGCAGGATGCGCTTGATCGTCGAGTGCGTACGTTCGCGCGTAGTGCCGCCCGCACCATAGGTCACCGAAACGAACGATGGATTGAGCGGCGCAAGGCGCGCGATGGAGCGCCACAATTGCTGCTCCATGTCGTCCGATCGCGGCGGAAAGAACTCGAATGAAACGGCAAGAGACATCAGGCCGCCTCCGCCGTCTTACGCCGCGGAATGGCTGGCGCAACCGCAAGCCACACGACGACCGTCAACCCGGAAGCCCCGCGCGGCGGAAATGCCCGCGTCGCCGATAGCGACAATCCCGCTGCCTTGCACCACTGCGACACTTCCTTGTCGGCGAATCCGAGCCGCCGGTGCTGATGCTCGTCGCGCAGAAACTCCAGCGCATGCGGGGCAAAGTCGACGATGGCAAGCTTTCCACCCGGTTTGAGCACGCGCGCCGCTTCCGAAACGGCCGCCGACGGATCCTCAAGATAGTGCAGAACCTGATGCACCGTGATCAGATCGAAGCTGCGGTCGCCATAGGGCAGCTGAAACAAATCGCCCCGCCGCACTTGCACGTGGCCAAGCGCAGCCTTTTCGATCCGCGCGCGCGCCAACGCCAGCATCTCCGCGTTGAGATCGATGCCGACCGCCCGTTCCGCCCGCGGCGACACAAGTTCGAGAATGCGCCCGGTACCGGTACCGAGATCCAAGTACGCCGGCACCTGTGCGGCGCCAATGAGATCGAGCAGCGCGCTTTCGACTTGCTCTTCCGGAATATGCAGCGTGCGTAAACGGTCCCATTCGGCGGCGTTTGCCGCGAAGTATTTCTGCGCATCGTCGTGGCGCTGTTTGCGCACACCGTCGAGCCGTTCGATGTCCCGTTTCAGAACAACATCGTCCCACGGAATCAGTTCACTCAGCTTCTGGGCGACTGCGCGGGCTGGTCCTTCTTCCGCCAGGCGGTAGAAGACCCAACTGCCTTCCTTGATGCGTTCGATGAGTCCGGCCTCCGACATCAACTTCAGGTGACGGCTGACGCGGGGCTGGCTCTGACGTAGGATTTGCGTGACCTCGGTCACAGTTAACTCCCCCTTGGTGAAAAGGGCGAGCAAGCGCAACCGCGTGGTTTCTGCGGTCGCCTTGAGGCACCCGAGAATCCCTTCCAAATCCGCCATCGCAACCTCCATCACCGCATATAAACATATGTTTATATGATGTGGTAGGGCCAACTTCTAGCTGTGGATATGCCTGCCGCTCTCGGCAAGAGTGCAACACCGGAGAACATTCAGGTCTCTTACGAGATCGTAACCTTATGATGCCAACATCATGTACCGTATAAGGAATTGGTCGGATGCTTGCAGGCGCACCGGTCGGTGTGCCGCAAGGGGCGTCCAATTCGTAAACGGGTTCGTATTAGCGCGAGGCGATGCGCGCGGGGACCAAGAAACGAGTTTGAGTTAAGGGGTAGCAGCGCATGAGCGCGGTGCGGAGCATTTTGTTGGCGGTGACTATGGGCGCGGTTGCGATCCCGAGCACTGATGCATTGGCGGAAGACGCAAAGCCGGCGCAGCCGGAACAGCAAACGGTCACGACCCAACAGGTCGCGGCCGACGACGCGAACGATCCGTTCGAAGGCACGAACCGCTTCTTCTTCGACGTGAACCAAGTGCTGGACGACATCCTGTTGCGTCCGGTCGCGGTTGCGTATCGCTGGGCCACGCCGGAATTCGCACGCGACGGCGTGCGCAACTTCATGAACAATTTGAATTCGCCGGTGATCTTCGCAAACGACCTGTTGCAGGGCGAAGGCGATCGCGCGGGCGACACCATCCTGCGCTTCGGCATCAACTCGACGATTGGCATCGGCGGCCTGTTCGATGTCGCCAAGGAACTCGGCCACCCCTATCACGACGAGGACTTCGGTCAGACCCTGGCGGTTTGGGGCGTTGACGAAGGCCCGTATTTCTATTTCCCGTTGATGGGCCCGTCGACGGCGCGCGACTTCACGGGGTTCGTGGTGGACCGCGGCTTCGACCCGCTGACGTACGTGAATTGGGGCGATGACGACCTGGAATATGTACCGATCGCCCGCACTGTCTTGAATGTGATCGATTTACGTGCGCGCAACATCGAAACGCTCGACGATATCGAACGTTCGTCGGTTGACTATTACGCCTCGATTCGTAGCCTTTACCGGCAATCGCGTGCGGACGCTATTCGCAACGGCGCTCCTTCACCGGACCTGCCGGACTTCGAATCTGGTGGCGGCGTCTCGACTCCGTCAACAATTAGCCCAGATTCGAGCGCAAAGTAGCACCCTTCGCGGCTTACATTTGTCTGCGCCCGTGTGGCGCAAGGGTCAGGATCTATGGGTTTGCTCGTATTTGCTCGCCGTGCCGTCTTGTCCGCCTGCATCGGTCTCGTCGCCTTGGCGTCGGCCGGTCCCGCACTCGCCGACCGCGATGCGGAGACTTTCGCGCAAGGCCTGATCGACCGCGGCGTCGCCATCCTGCGCAACACGTCCGACCCGCAGCGCCGCGCGAAGTTCCGCGAGTTCATTCTAACCTACGCCGACGCGCGCAAAACCGCGATGTTCACGCTTGGCAACTATCGCCGTGGCGCAAGCGAAGCGGAGGTCGAAGCGTTTGTGAAGGCGTTCACGGAATATGCGACCGCCGTTTACGAAGCGCGCCTCGACCAATACAAGGGCCAGTCGCTGAAAGTCACCGGTTCCATCGACAACAAGCCCGGCGACGTAACCGTCAACATGGTCGTGGTCGACCCCGGCGCGCGGGGCGAGCCGCTGCGCGTCGCGTTCCGCTTGCTCGGTGGTGGCGGGAGCTATCGTTTCGTCGACGTGCAGGTGTCGGGCATCTGGCTTTCGGTCGAGCAACGCGACCAGTTCGCGGGCTACCTGTCCAAGAACAGTGGCAGTGTCCCCTCGCTCACGACACACCTCAGCACCCAGGCGCGCACGATCATGGCAAGCTCCGGCGGCCGCTAGGAAGCACAAACGATTTAGAGACAAGCCCCGCCCTCAACCGGCGGGGCTTTTTCTTTCAGCGGATACCGCTGTCGCAATCGATCGCGACCTGTACGGTCTCGCGGTCCCTAACCGAAACGTCCGCGACCGTGCACGTGGGCATCGGGCCCGCAACCTCGACCGCGACTTGGAAGGTGCCCACCGCGGCGTCCATCCGGAATTCGCCCTTGTCGTCGGCCGTGGCACGTTGCACCACCTGCCCGGCCTGCGTTTGCAGAACAACCTTTGCCCCTTTGTAGACACCGTCGCACGGCACACCCACTTGGCATACAGGCATGATCGGTCCGAGCGTCACCACGCCCTCGATCACGCCGGCTTCACGCGAACCGCCGCCGCAAGCACCCAACGACACCAGGGTCGCCGACAACATTGCAACGCGCTTCATCGCACCCTCGCTCAGCTGCGGACCAGCTTCTTGTACTTGATCCGGTGCGGCACCATCGCGTCGTCGCCGAGCCTGCGCTTCCGGTCTGCTTCATAGTCCTGATAGTTGCCCTCAAACCATTCGACATGGCTGTCGCCCTCGAACGCCAGCATATGCGTGGCAATACGGTCCAGGAACCAGCGATCGTGGCTGATCACCATCACGCAGCCCGCGAACTCGGTGAGCGCGTCTTCGAGCGCGCGCAGCGTCTCGACGTCCAAATCGTTAGTCGGCTCGTCGAGCAGCAATAGATTGCAGTGCGACTTCAGCATCTTCGCCAAGTGCACGCGATTGCGCTCGCCGCCCGAAAGCTGCCCCACCTTCTTCTGCTGATCCAAGCCACGGAAGTTGAACGCGGACACATAGGCGCGGCTCTGCATCTGCCGCTTGCCCAACTCGAGAATATCGAGCCCGCCCGAAATCTCCTCCCAAACCGTCTTCTTCGCATCGAGCGCATCGCGCGACTGATCGACGTAACCCATGACAACCGTATCGCCGACCTTCAGAGCGCCCGAATCCGGCATTTCCTGGCCCGTCAGCATCCGAAACAACGTCGTCTTACCAGCACCGTTCGGCCCTATCACACCCACGATGCCACCCGGCGGCAGCGTGAAATTCAAGTCGTCGATGAGGAGCCGGTCGCCATAGGCCTTGTTCAAGCCCGTGGCCTCGATCACCGCCGAACCTAGGCGCGGGCCCGGTGGAATGATGATCTGCGCCTCGCCGCTGCGCTGCGTGTTCGCCTGCGCCAGCAATTCTTCGTAAGCTTTGATACGCGCCTTCGATTTCGCCTGCCGCGCCTTGGGGCTCGCCGAGATCCACTCGCGTTCGCGCACCAGCGTCTTGAGCCGCGCTTCTTCGCCCTTGGCCTCGACGGCCATGCGCTTCTCTTTCTGTTCGAGCCACTGCGAGTAGTTGCCCTCGTAGGGAATGCCCTGTCCCCGGTCGAGTTCGAGAATCCAACCCGTCACGTTGTCGAGGAAGTAGCGATCGTGCGTTACGAGCACGACCGTACCCTTGTATTCCTGCAAGTGATGCTCGAGCCACGCGACCGACTCTGCGTCCAAGTGGTTCGTCGGTTCGTCGAGCAACAGCAAGTCGGGCGCCTCCAGCAGCAACCGGCACAGCGCCACGCGACGCTTCTCGCCGCCCGAAAGCTTCGACACGTCGGCATCGCCCGGCGGACAGCGCAATGCGTCCAGCGCCTGCTCGATTTGGCTGTCCAAATCCCAAAGACCTTGCGCGTCGATCTGGTCCTGAAGCTTGGCCATCTCGTCGGCGGTCTCGTCCGTGTAGTTCGCCGCGATCTCGTTGTAGCGATCGACCAGCGCCTTCTTCTTAGCGACCGCAATCATCACGTTGCCCATCACATCCTTCGACGCGTCGAGCTGCGGCTCCTGCGGCAGGTAGCCCACCCTCGCGCCTTCGGCCGGCCACGCCTCGCCCGTGAACTCCTTCTCCAACCCGGCCATGATCTTGAGCAGCGTCGACTTACCTGCGCCGTTCAAGCCGATCACGCCGATCTTCGCGCCCGGGAAGAACGAAAGCCAAATGTCCTTCAAAACCTGCTTGCCGCCCGGATAAACCTTACCCAGCTGCTTCATCACGTAGACGTACTGATAGGAGGCCATGGGACCGCCGTTCCCTCGAATTCAAGGTGGTTGTGCCGGAATTTCCGGGCGTTCTAAAGCAGCGCGCACCCTACGGCAAGCCGCGACAAATGCCCTCGCACTGCTTGTTGCGTAACCGTCGGCGGTACACCTAATGTGACGGGAACGGCCTCGGAATCAGGGCGATGCGCGCGACAACCAAAGACAGTCCGACCACGTCTATTACGGGTCTCGGTCGCATCGGCGTCCGCGGCGATGCGGGACCGCACCCGGTCTATGAATCGCTTGCGTGTTTCTCATGCGCAGCCCGACAGAGCGACATTTGCGGCGGCCTCGACAACAGTGAGATTAGGGACCTGGCTGCTGGCTCGCACCGTATCCAATTGAAACCGGGCGAGACGCTCGTCTGGGACGGCGATGCGGCGCAGTTCAGCTATGTGATCATTCGCGGCACTCTGCGCGCGCAGAAAGCGAGCGGCGACGGCCGCCGTCAAATCCTGGACTTCCTCTTTACCGGACAGTTCATCGGCATACCGTCGGATCAGACCTACCACTTCGACGCCGAGGCACTGACGGACGCCGAGGTTTGCCGCTTCGACCGCCGCAAGCTCGAAGAGCTGATGGCCAAGTACCCGACCGTCGAAAAAGGCTATCGCGCCGGGACCGCCCGCCAGCTCGAGACCGCCTACGACCACGCCTACTCGCTCGGTCGCCGCACGGCGATGGAACGCGTCGCGGCCTTCCTCCTCGACTTGCACACGTCCAGCTGCCCGAAGACCACGACCGGCGTGCTCAAGCTACCGATGACGCGCAGCGATATTGCCGACTTCTTAGGGCTCACGCTTGAAACGGTCAGCCGCGCCTTCAGCCGCATCAAGAGCTTGGGCGTCATCCGCCTACCCTCGGCGCAAGAGGTCGAAATCAGGGATATTGAGCGCCTCAAGGCCCTTGCAGGCACGCTCAGCTTGTGACCACTTTGTCGCCCACGAAACGCAGGCCGCTTCGGGGGACGCAATGAGCTACGTCAGCCGCACGTTGGGCAAGAGCGAGAGCATCTTGTTCTCGACCGGCTATCATTGGCTCTACTGGCTTGGCGTCGGACTGCTCGCCGGTCCGTTCGTCGTAGTGCTGATCGCGGGCGCCCTGAACAGCTTTCCCGTGCGCGACATTTTTCTGCTGATCTTGGCCGTCGTTCCCTTCTGCTACGGCGCCTACCGGTTCGTGCACGGCATCGCGCTTGAGGTCGCCGTGACGAGCGACCGCTTCGTCAAGAAGTCCGGACTCGTCTCGATCAAGACCGAAGAAGTGAGCCTCGACAAGATCGAAGAAGTGAACGTCGAAGAATCGATCATGGGCCGCGTTTTTGGCTTCGGCACGGTTCACGTTCACGGCACCGGCGCGGGCAAGATCCGCGTGCTGATGGTCCGCGATCCCGTCAACCTGCGCCGCCAAATTCAAACCGCAAGAGAGCAGCTAAAGCACAAGGGCGAGTAGCCGAACCCGTCCCCCTTCGCTTTCGCTTCGCTCAAGCTACGGGCGACACTCCTTCGCCTGGTCGCCTTCGCGTGGCTTACTGGCGTAAGCCACCCGAAGCCGAAGGCGAAGGGTGGTGGGCCCGGTAGGACTTGAACCTACGACCAGACCGTTATGAGCGGCCCGCTCTAACCAACTGAGCTACAGGCCCC
>CAZYGK010000060.1:0-19596 GCA_964647355.1 uncultured Flavobacteriaceae bacterium
GCCTGAGACGGTGAACACGTTGCGCGACTGCAGCGCGAGTTCTTTGCTGGCCAAGATGTGATCGATCGGGATGCCCATGGCGCGCGGTAGGAACGTCGGCCAAGTGCTGCTCGCACCGGTAAGAAGCGTCATGTCCAGCTGCGTGCGGGCGGCCGTCATTGTCGTGCCCCAAGCTGAGGCGTTGAAGTCGCCGGCGAGCAGCCGCGGACCCGACACACCGGCTATCGTGCCGACGACCTCTTTGAGCTCGCCGGTTTGCGCACCGCGGCGATTGAGCGGATAGGGGAGCGAAAGGTGCGTGGGGAAGATCGTCAGCTTCCGGTCTTCGATCGTGACTTCGACGGCGCCCATGGGGCGGCGGAAATTCGGCGCGGGAAGCGCTGCGCGGACGTCGGTCATGGGCAAGCGCGAGAGGACGAGGGCATCGCACCATTGTTCCCGCCAGCACTCGACGCGATAGGGGTACTGATCGGCGACGGCGTCGAGGCTGGGGCGCACGCGCGGAACCACCTCCAGCAGCATGACGATATCGGGCTTCGTTTTGCGTATGAACTCGGCGATGCGGTCGAAGCGCGGGTTGTTGTAGTAAACGTTGAACGTCAGCAGCGTGAAGCGCGGGCCGGTCGCCGTTACCTTGGCGGGCTGTTGAACCCACGGCCAAGCCAGCGCGGTCGTCCCAGCCGCGAGGCCCAAGAAGATCACGACGGTCATCGTGCGTCCGGCGAAGGCTGCGAGCAACGCCATGGCGAGCGCACCCACGATTGCCGGAAGCAAGAAGTGGGCGAAGAGATCGATCAGCGGGTGCAACTTGCCGAAGAGAACGCCCATCACCACAGCCGCGAGGCCCAGGATTGCGGCGTTGAAGAAGGCACCGATGAAGAGGTTCATGCGCGTGTTCTTGTGCGGGCGGGGCGGAACGGCTCGGAGCGTTATTCCGTGACGCGTGTTTTTGGCCATTCGATGGCGTAATTGGGCAACAGGGCGCGGTCACGTCGCGGTGCTCACATTTCACTTTAAGGCGGGGACTCAAATCGTTAGCGAAACGTAAAAATCTCCCGCCACGCGTTAAGATGTTCGCTCCCTCCTGCAACCCTCTGACTCCAATCGGTTTTCGGGCCACCCCCTAATCGGTTCGGGGACAAGCTTTGGGGGCGTTCCTAAGATCGTTTCCAAGCGAAGTGATTCTTTGGGTCCAACAGGGGGTTTTGCGCGGCTTGGGTTGAATTGAGGCTGGCCGGCCGGACGAGCGCGACAGTGAGCGCGTTCCCGCCGGGTCTTCTTCCTCCCCAAGCGCCGAGCCTCCAACGACGTGTGGGGTTAGTTTGGAAGCGGCCAACGACATTGCATTTTTGCTGCCGTTCGGCGTGACGCTGGGGGCGATCGCGCTTGCGGGCTCGCTTGCGTTCGTGATGGTTGCGATGCGCAACCAATCGGACGAGATGCTGCGCCGGGCTGCGAAGCGCACAGCGCGCGCCGAAGCCAAGTTTCAGCGGGAAGCGGCGATCGTCTCCGGCGATCCGGGGGCGCTGTTCGTTTGGCGGAATATCGACGGCGAGCCTGAGGCGCGGGCCGGAGCCGCGAACGTACTCGACGGGTGCCTTGCCGCGGACGAGCACGGCGATCTCAAGGACGCGATCGATACGCTGGGCGACGAGGGGTCGCTGTTCTCGATGACGGTGCCCGGCGCGGACGGCCGCGTGTTCCAGGCCTATGGCAAGCCTGCGGCGGGGCAAGCGGCGGTGTGGCTGCGCGACGTGACGCCGGATGCTGAGGCGAATTACAGCCTGTCGGTGCGCCTGACGGCGAGCGAGGTCGAGCGCGGGCGCTTGGGCGATCTTCTCGACGTGTCGCCGATGCCGGTCTGGCGGCGCGGGGCGAACCTCGACCTCGTGTGGGTGAACAAGGCTTACGCGACCGCCGTCGATCCGCCGGTCGGACAAGACGTGATCGCGGATCAAATCGAACTCGATCGCGACAGCCGCGGGCTGGCCGAGCGGGCGCTTGAGACGAAGCAAACACAGATCGAACAGCGCTATGTCGTGGTCGGCGGCCAGCGGCGCGCGTTCGACATCTACGCCGTGCCGATGGGCGAGGGCGTCGCCTCGTTCGGCGTCGACGTCACGGACATCGCCGAGACGAAGCGGCTGCTGCAGAAGCACATCGACACGCACGAAGAAACGCTGCACCGGCTTCCGGTCGCGGTGGCGATCTTCGGGCCCGATCAGAAACTCAAGTTTTCGAACAAGGCGTACGCCAAGCTTTGGGATCTCGAGGAGCGCTGGCTCGCGACGCACCCGTCGGACGGCGAGATTCTGGAGCGCTTGCGCGAGACGCGGCGGCTGCCGGAGCAGCGCGACTTCGCGCCGTGGAAGAAGGAGCGGCTTGCGCTCTACACCAGCGTCATCGACGAGCGCGAAGAGCACTGGCATTTGCCGCGCGGGTCGACGCTTCGGGTGACGTGCCAGCCGCATCCGTTCGGCGGGCTCATCTTCATCTACGACGACGTCACCAATCAGATGGCGCTCGAGCGGAGCCTCAACCAGCTCTCGAGCGTGCAGCGCACGACGATCGACCACCTGACCGAAGCGCTCGCCGTGTTCGGCACGGACGGGCGGCTCAAGCTCTTCAACAAGGCGTTCGCGGAATACTGGAAGATCGACGCGAAGGCGCTGAACGAGCAGCCGCGCTTTGCCGACGTGTTCCAGCTGTGCCGGCGCGTGCTCCCGGACGAGGGGCACTGGAGCCTGCTCACGATGCTGATTACCGGCGCCGCGGCCGAGCGGCGGGTCAGCGTCGAACGGCTGAAGCGCAACGACGAGAAGGTGCTGAGCTTTGCCGCCGCGCCGCTGCCCGACGGATCGCTGCTTCTCTCCTATCGCGACGTGACCGACACGGCGATGCGGGAGCAGGCCTTGGAAGAACGCAACGCGGCGCTGCTTGCCTCCGACAAGCTGAAGTCGGACTTCATTTCGAACGTTTCCTATCAGCTTCGCACGCCTCTGAACTCGATCATGGGCTTTGCCGATCTTCTGAACCAGGGGATCGCGGGCAAACTCTCCGACAAGCAGTCGGCTTACCTGACCGACATTTTGAACGCTTCGCGCACGCTTGAGACGCTGGTCAACGATATCCTCGATTTGGCGCTGATCGAGGCGGGTACGATCGAGCTTGACCGCAAGAACCTTGATGTCGCCGAGGTGTTGGCGGGCGTCATGCCGCTGATCAGCGAGAAGGCGCGCAAGGCGCGCGTCGAGGTGATGTGCGAAAACGGCAAGGATATCGGCGATCTTCTCGTCGACCAGAAGCGCCTGCTGCAGATTGTGTACAACCTCGTGATCAATGCGATCGAGCATACGCCGCCGAACGGGCGGATCGTGTTCGGTGCGGAAGGAGCTGCCGGCGAAGTGCGCGTGTTCGTCAACGACACGGGCGTCGGCATCCCGTCCGAGTACCAGCCGGTCGCTTTCGAGCGGTTCGAAAGCACGACGCGCACGAAGGATGCGCGGCGCGCGGGTTTGGGTTTGGCTCTGGTGCGCTCGTTCGTCGAGTTGCACGGCGGCTGGGTCGAGCTCGACAGCGCCGTCGGCAAGGGGACCCGGGTCACGTGCCACTTCCCGCGTCATGCGGCGGGCCAAGGCGGCGGCAAAGTGGTGGCCACGCCGAAGGACGACGCCAAGACGAAGGGCGCGAAAGCGGGGTAGGGACACCTCCCCAACGTGAGGCGCTGCGACGCCGGCGTTTCGAGCCGGAAGCCGCGCCGGCCCGCCGGGGTAGGGGGATCCCAAGACGAAAATTGAGCGAACAACCCCATGTACCCGTGATTATTTAGAGGTCGATATGGCGCTTTTGCGCCCACGCCGATCCGCCTGGTCTGGCGGCTTTGGAGCGCCGTTGGCTTGCGCGACTCCTGATGCGGATGTCAAGAATATAAGTATTTCCGATATCAAATCAAGTGGCCAAACGTCGCGGGCAGCTCGTCGCGGGCCGAAACATTGAGCCTGCCGACAACACGCTCTGGCACAAATTGACAACCGCAATCCTTTGCGATATTGCTACCCATATGAAGACGACCATAGATATTGCTGACGCTTTGTTGGACAAGGCAAAGGCCGTCGCTCAACGCGACGGCGTCACGGTTCGATCGCTCGTCGAGCGGGGGCTGCAGCTTGCGTTGAGCGAGCGCGGCCGGCGCGAGCGTTTCAAACTGCCTGACGCCTCGGTTCCGGGCCGCGGTTTGCAAGCGGAGGCCGCCAAGCTCTCGTGGGATGAACTGAGGGAACTCAGCTACGGCAAGCGCGCCGGATGATCGCCGTAGACTCCAATATCCTTATCTACGCGCATCGGCGCGATAGCGAATGGCACGCCGCTGCCGCCGTATGCGTTCGCGAGCTTGCGGAGGACCTTGGTGCTTGGGCGCTTCCCTGGCCGTGCCTGCACGAGTTCTTGGGAATTGTGACGCATCCACGAATCTATTCGCCTGCCTCGACGCTCAAACAGGCGTTGGATCAGATCGATGCCTGGCTTGCTTCGCCCAGCGTGACGTTGCTCGCCGAGGGCACTAACCATTGGCCGACATTGCGGGGGCTGCTTGGTGCGTCCCGCGTGGTTGGACCGAAAGTCCACGACGCGCGTATCGCTGCGCTATGCCTGTCTCATGGCGTTCGAGAGCTTTGGACCTCGGACCGGGATTTCGGAGCGTTTCCGAGTTTGGTAACGCGTAACCCGCTTGTTCCAAAGTCGTGACGGCAGGATTCGTCTGACCCCCGAGTTTGAGGTGCGGTCATGCTTTCGAAAATTGTCACCGCTGCAAACAAGACGATTTGTGCGAAGGCGAGATCTGAACCGAAGGTTAGTGCTGGCTCTTCGGCATCTTCACGGTGAAGCCGTCGAGCGCTTCGGTCACTTTGATTTGGCAGGAGAGGCGGCTGTTCGATTCCACGCCTTCGGCGAAGTCGAGCATCGTCTTTTCCATTTCCTGCATCGGCTCGATCTTCGATAGCCATTCTTGGCCTACGTAGACATGGCAGGTGGCGCAGGCGCAGGCGCCGCCGCAATCCGCGTCGATGCCGGGGATCAGGTTTTTCACCGCGCCTTCCATGACGGACATGCCGGGTTTGACGTCGACGACGTGCTCTTTGCCGTTGTGCTCGATGTACTTGATCTTCGCCATGGGATGTCCGGTTTGCGGAATGTGAATTAAGCCATGTCTTTCATAGGAACGGTCTTGTCTGCAAGCCGCTCCGGCGCGACCCGAGCGCGCGCGGCGATCAGGCGGCGGCCCATCATGTATTCGGGGGCGGCGTTGACGGCCTCAACTGCCGCTACGACACCGTCGCGCAGGCGGAAGGCAGCGAACGAGCGGCCGGCCGGATCGCCGCGCAGGACGATGCGGTCGTCGGGCGTGCTCAAGCCCGCGATTTGGAGCTTTAGATCGTACTGGTCGGACCAGAACCAGGGGACTTCGTTGTAGGGTTTCGGCTTGCCGAGGATGGCAAGGGCGGCGTGTTTTGCTTGGTCGATCGCGTTTTGGACGGACTCGAGGCGTACGCGGCCCGTCGTCGAATAGGTGCAGGGCAGGTTCGCGCAGTCGCCGATGGCGTAGACCGAAGGGTCTTCGGTGCGGGCGAACTGGTCCACGACAATGCCGTTGTCCACCTTCAGCCCGGCTTCCGTTGCGAGTTCGACATTGGGCACAATGCCGATGCCGATGAGCACGAAATCGGCATCGACTGGGCCGCCCGATGTTTTGATCGTGAGGGCGGCGCCATTCTTCTCGATCGCCTCAAGCTTCGTATTGCAGCGGATGTCGACACCCGCCTTGCGGTGGACGTTTTCGTAGAAGGCGGAAAGCTCCGGGCAGGCGGCGCGCGCCATGACGCGCGGCAGCGCTTCGAGCACGGTCACTTTCAGCTTGTGCTTGGCGGCGACGGCTGCGACCTCCAGCCCTATGTAGCCCGCGCCGATAATGGCGACGCGGTTGCCGGCTTTGAGTTTGTCTTGCAGCAGTTCGACGTCCGCGATGCCGCGCAGGTAGTAACAACCCGGCAAATCGGCGCCGGGCAGCGGTAGCTTGCGCACGCGCGATCCGGTCGCGATTGCGAGCGTGGTGTAGGCAAGCTCATCACCGCCGGCGAGCGTCACGGTTTTCCGCGCGCGGTCGATGGCGGTGGCGCGCGTGTTCAGGTGCAGCGCGATTTTCGCTTCGGCGTAGAATTCCTCGGGCTTGATGAACAGCCGCTCGCGTGCGAGTTCGCCGGCCAAGAATGCCTTCGACAGCGGGGGGCGTTGGTAGGGGATGTAGGCCTCGTCGCCGACCAAGGCGATAGGGCCTGCAAACCCGTCCTGGCGAAGGCTGGCGATCAGCTGACTGGCGGCCTGTCCGGCGCCGAGTATGAGGACCGATTCGGTCATGAGAACAGCTGCCTGGCGCCCCCTTGCGACCGCTGTCGGTTAGCACGGGCTCGGGCGCGCATCAACCGCGCAATTCCGTCGTTTTCGTGTTGGCGCGGGCGCCATTGAGTTGGCATGAGGCCACGGGTAGAAGGGCCGTCATGCGCGTAAGTCCAGCTTCCTCAGGCATCGACAGTTTCTTTCGTTCGTTCGACCTCAAGTCCGAGGCCGATACGGCCGCGCTCGGGCGCGAGATCGCGCGCCATCTTGCGGCTGGCGATACGGTGACGCTCTCAGGGCCGCTCGGCTCCGGCAAGTCCGTTTTGGCGCGCGCGATCGTGCGTGCGTTCAGCCCGCGCGAGGAGGTGCCGAGCCCGACGTTTACGCTGGTGCAAACGTACGAGACACAGAACTTCACGATCAGTCATGTCGATCTCTACCGCTTGAAGTCGGAAAGCGAGTTGCGCGAATTGGGCCTCGATGAGGCGCTGGAGCGCGGCGTGCTCGTCATCGAGTGGCCCGACCGTATGGGGCCGCAGCTGGCGGGCGACCGGCTCGATCTCATGTTCGAAGCTGCCGACGGCGAGGCGCGCTTGATGAAGATCGTGGGGCGCGGGTCTTGGGTCGGCCGGTTGAAGTCATTGCACTTGCCGGGAGTTGAGTGATGTCGCGTCCCGACCAAATGCAGGCGTTCATCAAGACAGCCGGCTGGAGCGGAGCGGAGTTGCGTCCGCTCGCGGGCGATGCGTCGACGCGGCGCTACGTGCGGCTGGCGCGGCGGGGCGTGACGGCGATGCTGATGGATCAGCCGCGCGGTGCGGAGACTGCTGCCTGCCCGCCGGATGCAAGCGATGAGGATCGGCGCAAGCTCGGCTACAACGCGATGGCGCGCCTCGCCGGGCCTGACTGCCGGCCGTTCGCTGCCCTGAGCACGTTTCTGCGTCAACAAGGCTTGAGCGCGCCCGAGATTTTGGCGCACGACTACGACACCGGCTTTCTGCTGATCGAAGATTTCGGCGACGGGCGCTTTGCCGATTTGATCGCCGGCGGCAAGGCTGAACTGCCATACTATGAGACGGCGATCGACGCGCTCGCGGACTTTCACCGCGTCGCGGCACCTAAGACGCTGCCTGTGCCCGGCGCCGGTGCTTATCACCTGCTCGGCTACGATCCGGTCGCGATGGAGGCGGAGGTTCTGCTTTTGACGGAGTGGTTTTATCCGGCGGCGTCGGGCAAGGCGATCTCGGGTGCAGCCCGCGACGAGTTCGTCGCGGCGTGGCGGCACGCGCTCGGGCAACTGCGCACCGCGATGCCTGTCGTGGTGCTGCGCGACTATCACGCCGAAAATTTGATGTGGCTCGGCGAGCGCCAGGGCGTGGCGCGCGCGGGGTTGCTGGATTTCCAGGACGCGTTGGCCGGGTCGCCGGCCTACGATCTGATCTCGCTCACCGAAGACGCGCGCCGCGAGGTGAGCGTCGATCTCGCCACCGCGATGACGAAGCGCTATCTCGAGCAGCGCCGGCGCGCGGACGCTTCGTTCGACGAAGAGGCGTTCCGGTTTGCCGCGGCGCTGCTGGCGGCGCAGCGCAACACGAAGATCGTCGGCATCTTCTCGCGGCTTTGGAAGCGGGACGGCAAGCCGCGCTACACGCAGTATCTGCCGCGCATGTGGGGCTATCTCGATCGCGATTTGAGTCATCCGGCCTTGCGCGAGCTGAAGGCTTGGTTCGACCGGCACATTCCGCGCGATTGGCGCGGCACACTTGGAAACTCGTGATGGTGTTCACTCCCACGAAGGGGATGGTGTTGGCGGCGGGGCTCGGCACGCGGATGCGGCCGCTCACGAACGACCGTCCGAAGTCATTGATCGAAGTTGCGGGGCGGACTTTGCTCGATCACGCGATCGACCGGTTCGTCGCGGCCGGCGTGAAGCTGGTCGTCGTCAATGTGCACTACAAGGGCGAGATGATCATCGCCCACTTGAAGAATCGCAAGGACGTCGAGATCCGCATCCAAGACGAGCGCGCTCAGCTGCTCGACACGGGCGGCGCTTTGAAGCGGGCGCTGCCGCATTTCGGCGACGAACCGTTCTTCACCTACAACAGCGACTCGATCTGGCTTGAAAGTCTCGCGTCGAATCTGAACCGCATGGCGGCGGCGTGGGATGATGCTTCGATGGATTGCCTGATGCTGCTTGCCGCGACATTCAATGCGATCGGCTTTGACAGCATGGGCGACTTCACGATGGACGCCGACGGCAAGGTGAAGCGGCGCGAGCCGCAGCGCGTGGCGCCGTTCGGGTGGCCCGGTGTGCAGATCATTCACCCGAAGCTGGTGAGGCGCGGTCCGGACGGCGCGTTCTCGACGAATAGACTCTGGAACATTGCGATCGAAGAAGGGCGGTTGTACGGCATTCGCCTCGACGGCAAGTGGATGCACGTGGGCACACCCGAGGCCCGGGACGAAGCAGACGCGTTCATGGCCGCGCGCCATCTCGTGCAGTAGCCCGCGGGCGATGCGCCGGATCAACCTGTTCACGATCCCGCCGGGCGCCGCCTTTGCCGAAGAGCTTGCGCGCGGCGTGCTGGCGCGTTTTGCGAGCGACGATCCGTTTCAGCTGTCGCGCGCTCTGATCCTGCTGCCGACGCGACGTGCGATGCGTACGCTCGGCGAGGCGTTTGCGCGTGTGGCGCCGGGAGGCGTTTCGGTGCTGCCGCGGATGCGGGCGTTGGGCGATTTCGACGACGCGCCGTCGCTGCTCGAAGACGATAGCGACGATGCGGTGCATGAGCTTGGTGCCGATCTGCCGGCGCCGCTGTCACCGTTCCGGCGCGAGTTGCTGCTCACGCGCTTGATCCAGCAGTGGTCGTTAAAGCTTGCCGAGCAGGAGGACGCGCGCACGCTTGGCGCGACGACGCCTGCCCATGCGTTGAAGCTCGCGCGGGAGTTGGCGCAACTGCTCGATCAAGCGACGGCCGAGGGCCTTGCCTGGGAGCGGCTGCAGACGCTGGTGCCGCACGAGTTGTCGCGGCATTGGGAGAAGACACTTCAGTTCCTCGGCCTCCTCACGCAGGAGTGGCCCGGTATTCTCCTCGGCGAAGGGGCCTCCGATCCGGCCGCGCATCGCGATGCCGCCTTGCGGCAAGCGGCGGCAAGGTGGCGCGAGGTGGCGCCCGGCTTTCCGGTGATTGCGGCGGGTTCGACCGGCAGCGTACCTGCGACGGCGGCGTTGCTGCGCACGATTGCCTATATGCCGAACGGCGCCGTCGTCTTGCCGGGCATCGACCTGGAGCTCGACCGCGCGACGTGGGAGGCGACCGACGCGGGACATCCGCAGCACGGTATGCGGCAGCTGCTTGCCACGATGGACGCGACCCGCGGCGACGTGGAGGCGTGGACCGACCGTGCGCCGCATCGCGCGCGGGTGCGATTGCTTGCCGAGGCGCTGCGGCCGGCGGAGACGACGCCTGCGTGGCGCGATCTCGTGCAGGAACGGCCGGGCGAGATCGGCGAGGGCCTTCGCGGGCTTTCGGTGGCGGTCGCGCGCACGCCCGCCGAGGAAGCGTTGGTCATCGCGCTTGCGCTTCGGGAGGCGATCGAAACGCCGGGCAAATCGGCGGCACTGGTGACACCGGATCGGACATTGGCGCGGCGGGTCGCCGGCGAGCTGAAGCGTTGGGGGATCGCGATCGACGATTCCGCGGGCGTGCCGCTGTCGCAAACGATCCCGGGGCGGTTCTTGTGTCTCATCGCCGATGCCGCGGCGCAGGCGTTTGCGCCGGTGCAGCTGCTCGCGTTGCTAAAGCATCCGCTTACCGCGCTTGGGTTCGAGGCGGCGGCAGAGGCCCGTGCGCTCGGCGTCGAGCTTGAGGCGCAGGTATTGCGCGGACCGCGTCCGGCGGAAGGGCTTACCGGGTTGAAGGCGGTGGTCGATCCGCGGTCGCCGGCGGCAAAATTGGTCGCGCAGCTCGACACAGCGTGCGGCGCGTTTGCGGATGCGATGGCGGGCGAAGCGTTCGATGTCGTTCAACTGGCACAATTGCATCGCGAGGCAGCCGAGTTGCTGAGCGCCTTCGCGACGTCGACCGCGCAGCCGTTGTGGGAGGGCGAGGCGGGCGAGGCCGCGTTCAATCTGTTCGAGCAACTGGCGACGGCTGCGGCCGAGGTCGGGCTCAGCATGCGAGGCGGCGAGTACGCGGCGTTCATCCGCACGGTGATGGATGCGGTCCCGGTCCGGCCGCACTTGGGTCAGCATCCGCGGCTTGCGATTTTGGGGCCGCTCGAGGTGCGTCTGCAGCATGCGGATTTGATGATTCTCGGCGGATTGAACGAAGGCGTGTGGCCGCCGCAGACCGATCCCGGGCCTTGGCTTAACCGGCCGATGCGGCGCGAACTTGACGTTAGTCAGCCCGAGCGGCGCGTTGGTCTTTCCGCGCACGACTTCACGCAGGCCGCGGCGGGGGACGAGGTGCTGCTGACGCGCGCCGAAAAGGACGGCGGTGCGCCGACGACGCCGTCGCGCTGGCTGACCAGGCTTTCGATGCTGGTCGAGGGTGCGGGGTTGGCCGATCGGTTGGCCAACACGCGGCTGATCGAGATCGCGCGGCGGATCGACCGGCCGCCGTCAGCGCCTAAGGCGGTCGAGCCGCCCGCACCGAAGCCGCCGTTGGCGGCACGGCCGCGCGAGCTGGCGGTGACGCAGGTCGAGCTTTGGCTGCGCGATCCCTACGCGCTTTACGCGAAGAAGATTTTGAACCTGCGAAAGCTCGACCCGATCGACATGACGCCGGCAGCGGCCGAGCGCGGCTCGGTCATCCACGATGCGCTCGACAAGTTCGTGAAGCTCTATCCCGCCGATCTGCCGCCGGAGCAGGAGGCGCTCGGCGCGCTGATGCGGTGCGGCCAAGAGGCTTTCGGCGAACTCCTGGCGCAGCCCGGCGTGCGCGGCTTCTGGTGGCCGCGCTTCGAGCGGATCGCGCGGTGGTTTCTTACGTTCGAACACGAGCGGCGGGTGCGAGCGCGGTCGGTGCTCGCCGAGCAAGTCGGCAAGCTTACGGTGCACGCACCGCTCGGTCCGTTCACGCTGACCGCGAAGGCGGACCGGATCGAGCTGTTGGGCGATCAGGCAATCGCGATCGGCGACTACAAGACCGGATCGCCGCCGAGTGCGGCGCAGGTGATGACGGGGTTGAGTCCGCAGTTGACGCTCGAGGCGGCGATCGCGCTCGAGGGCGGGTTTCCCGGTATCCCCACGCTCTCCGTCGAAGAGCTTGTCTACGTGGCGCTGAAGGGGGATGCGGCGGCGGGTCGTGAGCACGTTCTCGACCTCGGGAAGTCGAGTCCCGATGCGGAGGCAGCGAAGGCAAAGGCGGGGCTGGAGAAATTCGTCAGCGATTTCGATTCACTTGAGCAAGCGTACTTGTCGAAGCCGCGCGTGCTGCTCGAGCGATATCCTGGCGACTACGATCACTTGGCGCGGGTCAAGGAATGGTCGTCGGGGGAAGACGATGAGCGCTAACCCGTTTTCCGAACAGCAGCTTGCCACCGATCCTTGGACCTCGGCCTGGGTGTCGGCGAACGCGGGGTCGGGCAAGACGCATGTGCTGGTCGACCGCATCGCCCGGCTGCTGCTCGACGGCAGTGCGCCTGACCGGCTGTTGTGTCTGACGTTCACGCGTGCAGCAGCGGCGGAGATGTCGACGCGGTTGTTCAAGCGGCTGGGCACATGGACGCTGATTCCGGACGATGAACTTGCGGTGGAACTGGAGCGGCTGACCGGAAGCGATGCGGACGAACTTCTGCTCGAGCGCGCGCGGCGGTTGTTTGCGGAAGCGCTGGAGTCGCCCGGCGGCTTGCGCATTCAGACCATTCACGCGTTTTGCGAGCGGCTCTTGAAGCGCTTTCCGCTGGAGGCCGGCGTCGTGCCGCAGTTCTCCGTGCTCGACGAGCGCGCGACGGAGGAACTCATCGACGAAGCGAAGGATGTCGTGCTTCGGGAGGCGGCATCGAAGGATGCGGCGCTGGCGGACGCGATCGCCGCGCTCACCGCGTATGCGGGCGAAGAGCGGTTCGACGTGCTGATGCGCGGGATCGCGGGCGAGCGCGCGTGGGTGGAGGCGTTCTTCGCGCAAGCTATGCCGCTTGAGGCGGCGCTCAAGCGGTCGGTCGGTCTCGATGCGGCGGCCGACGAGCGCTCGATCCTCGACGAGGCGATCGCGGCGCTCGATTCGGGTGCGCTGGCGCGGATCGTGCTTGCGCTGGCGCGCGGGTCGGCGGCCGATCAGAAGCGTGCGGAGGTGATCCGCCGCTTTGGACTGGAGCGGAGCCGGGAACGCTTCGAGCGCTTCGTCGAGGTGTTTCTGACGCAGGAGGGTGAGCGACGATCGCGGGTTGCGACGAAGGGAGTGCTGGATGCCGATCCGGCGGCGGCCGGTCTCCTCGACAGGTTCGGCGATGTGGCCGAGCAAGCGCGTGACCGGATGAACGCGCTGTTCGTGGCGGAGACGTCGGGGTACTTGCTCACGGTCGCACGCGCGATGTTGCGCGCGTATTCGCGGCTCAAGAGCCAGCGCGCGGTGCTCGACTACGACGATCTTGTCGCGCACGCGGTAGCACTGTTTTCAAGCCCCGGCGCGAGTTGGATACTCTACAAGCTCGACGGCGGGGTCGATCACATTCTGGTGGACGAGGCGCAGGATACGAGCCCGCGCCAGTGGGACATCATCAAGGCGATCGCCGAGGAGTTCTTTGCGGGCAAGGGTGCCGAGCGGCAGCAACGCGTCGTGCAGCGCACCGTGTTCTCGGTCGGCGACACGAAGCAGTCGATCATGTCGTTTCAGGGGGCGCGGCCGGCGTCGTTCGCGGAAACGCGGTTCATCATCGAGCAGCAGGCGTTCGGCGCCAAGGTGGATTTCGCGCGGGTCCCGCTCGTCAGCTCGTTCCGGACGGCACCGAATATCCTGCGGTTCGTCGACGAAGTGTTCGGCGATCAAGGCGCGCGCGACGGTGTGCTGTTCGACGAGGACGACGTGCGCCACGTGCCGGTCAGGCGCGATATGCCGGGTTTGGTCGAGTTGTGGCCTGCGCTGAAGCCGCCGGACTTGCCGGAGCCCGAGATTTGGGACGCGCCGAAAGATCGGGTGGCTGCCGACCATCCGGCCGTCACCTTAGCGCAGACGATCGCCAAGCGGATTGCGCAGTGGATCGACAACGGCGAGGCGGTGTTCGACAAGCAGACGCAGTCGTTTCGCCCGATGACGGCCGGCGACGTGATGGTGCTTGTGCGACGGCGCAACCTGTTGGCCGAGGAAATCATCCGCCAATTGAAACGGCGATCGATTCCGGTTGCGGGCGCGGACCGGCTGAAGCTTGCGGAGCATATCGCGGTGATGGACCTGATCGCGCTGGGGCGCTTTGCACTGATGCCCCGCGACGACCTTACGCTGGCGACGGTGCTGAAGGGGCCGTTGTGCGGGTTGAGCGAGGAAGCTCTGTTCGAACTCGCGCATGGGCGAACGAAGCCGCTCTGGCAGGTGCTGCGGGACAGGTCGGGCGATCCCCGCTTTGCGGACGCGGCGGCGTTTCTGGAGCGCGTTTGGGATCAGGCGGATCGCCTTCAGCCTTACGAGTTCTATGCGAGCGTGCTCGGCGAGATGGGTGGCTGGACGAAGATGCTGGCGCGGCTCGGCTTCGATGCGGCCGATCCGATGGACGAGTTCTTGAACGCCGCACTCGATTTCGAGCTGGCGCATACGCCGTCGCTCGAGGCGTTTCTGCATGCGATGGAGAACACGCAGACCGAGATCAAGCGCGATCAGGACCGTGGCGATGGGGCCGTGCGGGTCATGACGGTCCATGCTGCAAAAGGACTCGAGGCGCCGATCGTGGTCCTGCCCGACACATGCACGACACCGCGGCATGGCCGGCACGACAAGGACCTGCTCGACGCGGACAAGGTGCCGCTCTGGAAGATCGAGACCAAGCGCGACGATCCCGTGCGCGCCCGCGCGCGGCTGGACGGGCGCGAGGAGCGGATGCGCGAATACCGGCGGCTGCTCTACGTCGCGCTGACACGTGCGCGCGACCGCCTCTACGTGTGCGGCTACGAGGGCCGCGACGGGCGCGAGCGCGGGTGCTGGTACGATCTGGTGCTTAGCGCGATGGGCCGGCTCGAGGCGGACCAAGTGATTGACGACGCCGGGGACGCAGTCCATCGCTTCGGCGAGGGGCCGGCCGCGCACACGACGCGTACGGCTGTGGTGTCGGCGCCTGCCGAGTTCGAGTTACCGGATTGGGCGCGTGTGGCGGCTGTGCGCGAACGGCCCATTCAGCATGTTGAGCCTTCGGTTGTGCTGCCGGCCGTGCGGCGGCGCGGCGACGGGACCGGCGGCGGGCTTGATCGCGGCCGGGCTGTTCACAAGGCGCTCGAGCGATTGGGCGTGGCGCCTCCCGAACGGTGGAGCGCGATTGCGCGCGAGACCGCGCTTGGCTTCATAACCGATCCGGTGCTGGCGCAAGCGGCTGCGAACGAGGCTTTAGCCGTGCGCCGCGACTTGCTGCTCAGTCACCTTTTCGCGCGCGGGTCGTATGGCGAGGTTCCGCTGCGCGGCCGCGTCGATTGGCGCGGCAAGACCGTCGATGTCGCGGCTAGGCTCGATCGCGTGGTGATCCGCGAGAGCGACGTGCTTATCGTCGAGTACAAAACCGACAGGGTGGTGCCGAAGGCCAATGCGGCGATCCCGGCAAACTATGTCGCGCAGCTGGCACTTTACCGGATAGCGGTCGAACGGCTGTTCCCGGGAAGGGTGGTAAACTGCGGAATTCTTTGGACGGTTGAGCCGCGCCTCAGTTTGCTGCCCTCAACGCTGCTTCAGGAGGCCGTGAGCGTCCTTGACCCACCTGAGGGGGCTACCTAGATTTTGTTCCCAAGCTATTTCAGAGGACGACAGTTATGCCTTCCAAGGTTACGGACGCGAGTTTCGAGAAAGATGTCCTGAATTCCTCCAAGCCGGTGCTGGTCGATTTTTGGGCGGAGTGGTGCACGCCGTGCCGTCAGATCGCGCCGGCGTTGGACGAACTCTCCAACGAACTCGGTGCGAAGATTTCGGTCGCGAAGATCAATATCGACGAGAATCCGAATGTGCCGATGAAGTACGGTGTCAAGAGCATTCCGACGCTGATGATTTTCAAAGGCGGTCAAGTGGCGGCGACGAAAGTCGGTGCCCTGTCGAAACAGCGACTCAAGGAATGGATCGATTCGGCGGTTTGATTTTCGCCAATCCACAACCGCATTTCCCGCGAAACCGCCCTCCTTTCGAGGGCGGTTTCTTTTTTGATTCGGCGTTGCCCGGAAGGGCTCGACGGGTCGCTTGTCTGACGCCTACGGTCGCCGCCCTTCACAGATTCACGATTCGAGGTTCCGATGAGCGTGACCGTTACCGATGCGACTTTTCAGCGTGACGTGCTTGGTTCGCAAAAGCCCGTTTTGGTCGATTTCTTCACGGAATGGTGCGCGCCGTGCAAGCCGCTGGCGGTGATGCTGGACGAGCTGTCCCGGGAAATCGGGGACAAGATCACGATCGTAAAAGTGAACGCGGAGGAAAGCCCGACGGTTACCAACAAGTTCGGCGTGCGCGGCTTTCCGACGATGTTGATTTTCAAAGGCGGCGAGGTTGCCGCCTCGCGCAGCGGCGCAATGCCGAAGGCCAAAATCCGCGAGTGGATCGAGCAGTCGATCTAGGCGTTCTCACGCAGGACGGCGCCGGCAAGGCGTAGCGAGCCGCAGATGACGATGCGCGGCGGCGTCTTCGACTTGGCGAGTTGTGCGCGCGCCTCGATCTGCAGCATCGCATCCTCGATCGAGGGCGCCGGATGAGCGTCCAAGCCCTCGGCGCGCGCGGCGTCGTAGAGTTGACCGGCGCCCAGACTGCTTGGCTCGCTTGGAATCTCGACCGTGGTTACGTGCTTGGCTAGGCCGCGGAACGCGGTGAAGAAGCCGCGCGGATCCTTCGTCTGCAGCATGCCGCAGATCAGGTAGAGCGGACGGGGTGCCGTTTCTTCGAGGTCCGCAATCGCGTGGGCAAGCGCTCGCCCGCCGTGCGGATTGTGCGCGCCGTCGAGCCAGATTTCGGCATCCTTGGGGGCCGCGTTAACGAGCGGTCCGCGCGTGAGGCGCTGCAGCCGAGCGGGCCATTCGACGGACATCAGGCCGTCTTCGATCGCGCGATCGTCGACGGCAAAGCCGGTTGCTTTGCGCAGGGCTGCGATGGCAACGGCCGCATTCACGATCTGATGAGCGCCGGTCAGCCGCGGCATGGGGAGATCCAAGAGACCGTTTTCGTCCTGGAACACCATGCGGCGATGCTCTTCGTGAGCCATGAAGTCCTGGCCCCAAATCGTGAGCGGCGCATCGAGGCGCATAGCATGGGCTTCGATTAGTTCACGCACCTCATCCTCCTGCGGGCCCAGGATGCAGGGTACGCGGCGCTTCATGATGCCCGCCTTTTCGCCAGCGATCGTCTTGAGGTCGTCGCCAAGATAGTGCTGGTGATCGAGATCGACGGGCGTGATGACCGTGACGGCGGGGCGCTCGATCACGTTCGTGGCGTCGAGCTTGCCGCCCAAGCCTACCTCGAGGATCAGCGCGTCGGCTTTGCGTCTGGAGAAAGCGAGGAAGGCCGCGGCCGTCGTGATCTCGAAGAACGTGATCGGTTCGCCGCCGTTCGCGGCTTCGCACTCCTCGAGCAGAGCTTGAAGCTCGTCTTCGTCGATCAACTTGCCGCACAAGCGGATGCGTTCGTGGAAGCGGACGAGGTGGGGCGAGGCGTAGACGTGGACGCGCTTACCCGAGGCTTCCAGAATCGCGCGCATAAAGGCGCAGGTGGAGCCTTTGCCGTTCGTGCCGGCCACGTGGAGGACGGGCGGCAAGCGCCGTTGCGGATTGCCCAGCTTGCTAAGCAAGCGCTCGATGCGGCCGAGCGAGAGGTCGATGACCTTCGGGTGCAAGGCGGTCAGGCGGGCGAGGATTTCGTCGCTGGCCAACGCGTCCGGAGACGGGCCGCTCATAACGTTGGCTGTTTGGGGCCCACGTAGGACGGCATCGCGTAGGGCCCAACCGTGGCCACGGCGCGCGAGGCCTTGCGCGTGAGCAGCTTCAGGATACGGCCGAGCGAGTCGCGCATTTTGTGGCGGTGGACGACCATGTCGACCATGCCGTGATCGAGCAGGTATTCCGCGCGCTGGAAGCCCTCAGGTAGCTTCTCACGAATGGTGTTTTCGATGACGCGGGGACCGGCAAAGCCGATCAGGGCGCCTGGCTCGGACACATGAATGTCGCCCAGCATCGCATAGGACGCCGTTACGCCGCCCGTCGTCGGGTCGGTGTGGCAGACGATGTAGGGCAGACCCGCTTCGCGCAGCATCTGCACCGCGATCGTCACGCGCGGCATTTGCATGAGTGAGAGGATGCCCTCTTGCATGCGGGCGCCGCCCGAGGCGGTAAAAAGAATGAAAGGCGTGCGATGGTCGATCGCGGCGCGCATCGCGGCGATCAGGCCTTCGCCGACCGCCATGCCGAGCGAGCCGCCCATGAAGTCGAACGACTGAATTGCAATTGTCGTACGCACGCCCAGGATGTTGCCGCGTGCGGCTTTCAGCGCGTCGAGCTCGCCGGTCTTGGCGCGGGCTTCGCGCAGGCGGTCGGCGTATCGCTTTTCGTCTTTGAACTTGAGCGGATCGAGCGGCACTTCGGGGAGCGCGATGTCTTCCCATTGGCTTTCGTCGAACAGCGCCTTCATGCGCGCGATTGCGCCCATACGCATGTGGTTGTCGCAATGCATACAGACGAACGACGCGGCCTCAAGGTCGCGGTGAAAGATCATGCCCGAGCATTGCGAGCACTTGCGCCACAGATTGTCGGGCGTGTCTGACTTCGCGCTCCAGAGAGACTTGATCTTCGGACGGACGAAGTTGGTGATCCAGTTCATGCGTGACCGCTGTTACCGAACTCGAATGTTTACCATATCCCCAGCCAGCTGCTGCCTGTCAGTTCCGGGCGTTGTGCGCCGAAGCAGCGAGCTTGCGGGCTAAGCTTAGCACAGCTTCGGGGGCGCCTGGCGAGAGTTTGCCGTCTTTGCCTACGAAGCGGCTAATTTCTGCGACTAGGGCTGAGCCCACGACCGCCGCGTCAGCGGTTTGTGCCACTGCTTTTGCGTCACTTTCAGTCTTAATGCCGAAGCCAACCGCAATGGGTAGAGATGTGGCCGCCTTGAGTGGTTTCAAGGCCTTAGCGACGGATGTTGGGTCAATATCTTTGGTTCCGGTGACCCCTGTCATCGATACGTAGTAGAGGAAGCCGCTGGCGCCCTCCAGAACGGCGGGCAGGCGCTTGGCGTCGGTTGTCGGTGTAGAGAGGCGGATGACGTCGAGGCCCGCCGCCTTGGCGTTAGGGCGGAGTTCGTGATCCTCCTCCGGCGGGAGGTCGACGATGATCAAGCCGTCGACGCCGGCTGCGTGCGCGTCTTTGCAGAACTTCCCGCCGCCGTAGGAATAGATCGGGTTGTAGTAGCCCATGAGGACGATCGGCGTTGTCTGATCGTTCTTGCGGAAGCGGCGGACGAGGTCGAGCGTTTTGGCCATCGTGTGACCAGCTTTCAGCGCCCGGAGCGAGCCGAGTTGGATCGCAGGTCCGTCGGCCATCGGATCGGTGAAGGGCATGCCGAGTTCGATCACGTCGGCGCCGGCGGCGGGCAGGCCCTTTAAGATCTCGAACGAGGTTTCGAGATCGGGGTCGCCTGCGGTGATGAACGCGACGAAGCCGGCGCGGTTTTGCTTTTTCAGCTCGGCGAAGCGGGCGGCGATTCTCATGCGCATGCTCCAACACGCAAAAAAAGATCGTCATGGCCGGGCTTGACCCGGCCACCCAGGGGTGTGGCTCGAGCTTCGGAATTTTTCTCACACAATGAAACAATGAAACTATGGGCGCTTCGCGCCGCAGGCACTTCATTGTTCCATTGTTTCATTGTGTGATTCATTTTTTTCGATGCTTGAGCGGCGACCCTGGGTGGCTGGGTCAAGCCCGGCCATGACGACCTAAGAGTGGTCACAGTTTCACCCCCAAACGCTCGGCGACGGCGAAGATGTCTTTGTCGCCTCGGCCGCACATGTTCATGAGGATGATTTTGTCTTTGGGCATTTGCTTCGCCAGCT
>CAZYGK010000061.1:0-19356 GCA_964647355.1 uncultured Flavobacteriaceae bacterium
GGCGTGTTGATCGTCTCACCCTTGAAGATGCCTTCGTTGAGTTTGCCGTCCTTCGTCATGCGGAAGATTTTCGGCATCGGCCAGGACGGCTTGTGGTTCTCGAGGCGGGCCACTGCACGCGGCGAGAGGATCAGCATGCCGTGTGCGGCTTCGCCGCCCAAGACCTTCTGCCAGGAGAACGTCGTCACATCGAGTTTCGCCCACGGCAGATCTTGCGCGAAGGCGGCGGAGGTGGCGTCGCAGAAGGTGAGGCCTTCGCGTGCGTCCGAGATCCAATTGCCGTTCGGTGCGCGCACGCCGGAGGTCGTGCCGTTCCAGGTGAAGATCACGTCGTGCGCGGGGTTCACCTCGGCGAGGTTCGGTATTTCACCGTAGCCGGCTTTCAGCACGCGCACGTTCGGCAGCTTCAACTGCTTCGTGATGTCGGTCGCCCAGTCGTTGCCGAAGCTTTCCCAAACGAGAACGTCGACAGGCTTTGGGCCCAGCATCGACCAGAGCGCCATTTCGACGGCGCCGGTGTCGGAAGCGGGCACGATGCCGATGCGATAGTCGGCGGGTACGCCTAGAATCTTGCGCGTGCGTTCGATCGCTTGCTCGAGCTTGGCTTTGCCAGGCTTCGAACGGTGCGAGCGTCCAACAAGTGCTTGGTCGAGTGCGGCGGGGGTCCAGCCGGGGCGCTTCGCGCAGGGGCCAGAAGAAAAATGCGGCCTGGTGGGCCGTGCGGCAGGCTTCGTCATGTTTGTTCCATTCCTTGCAGAATGGGCGCATCCCGTTGGGGGGATGTGTCCCGCGCGTCTTGTGGCCCGATTCACCGACTCGCGTCAAATCATTTTCGCACATGCAGCATTCAACTTGCCGGCCGTGGATTATGAACGGTGGACAACGGCTCAGTGTGTGACGGCGGTTTCTTATGGGACGGGGCGGGCTCGCCTACATTCCGCGCCATCCGAAGGGACTTTGAGAGGCAACCACTTGTTAAGGAGAGGAACCATGCGCTTGAAGGCGCTTGTCGTTGCAGCCGCAACGATGCTCGCCGCAACACCGTCCGCGTATGCGGCGGGGTACGGCGAATTTACAGGTAACTGGCGGAACGATAATGCGGCGACCCAGGACATCACGCGCGTGCGCGTGTGGGCCACGGGCGGCGGCTTGACCGTTCGCGTGTGGGGACAGTGTCACCCGACGGACTGCGATTGGGGTTTCGGCAACGCGACCGCCTATTCGTATAGTCCGGCGGCAAACCCGGCTGTCAGTGCGACCGACTTGGTCGTCGTCTACAATCCGGGCTTTGCGGAGAAGACGCTGGTGTTGACCGACCGCCCCGGCGATCGCTTGAGCTATTCGATCTTCACGAAGTTCACCGACGGCTCGGGACGCCGTCCGTTTGTGTCGCGCGGTAGCTTGCGCAAGCACTTCGGCGGATTTCCCGGTTGGCCGCCAGGTGGTGGCGGTTGGCCGCCGGGTGGACCCGGTGGTGACCCGGGTGGTCCCGGTTGGCCGCCTGGCGGACCCGGTGGTCCGGGCGGGCCTGGTGGTCCAGGCGGACCCGGTGGTCCGGGCGGGCCCGGTGGTCCCGGCGGACCCGGTTGGCCTCCCGGCGGTCCGGGCGGCGGTGGCGGTCTGAGCTTCAGCGAAGACTGCATCAGCTTCAACTGGGCGCAGGTCGAAGCGCGCTTCGTCGGCGGCGAATGGAAAGTCGTGCAAGGCAACATGTGGATGCTGAGCTTCGGCGTGCGCGCCGCGGAGGCAAACCAAGCCGCGCAGATCATTCGCCACTATCGCTTCACCGAGCAATGCTTCCTCGGGCGTCCCGGTCCGTCGATGACGTATTGGAAGCGCAGCGGCGGCGTGCCGTCGGGCGCCTATCCGGGCGACGACTGCGTCAACAACAATCCGAACACGACGCAAGCGCGCTGGGTCGGCGGCGAGTGGAAGCTCGTCGACGGCAGCCACTGGATGGTCGGCTTCGGTTCGAACGAGAGCGAAGCGCGTCAGGGCGAAGAGCTGGTGCGCCACTACAGGCTGAACCGGCAGTGCTTCGTCGGACGGCCGAATGCGTCGATGACGTATTGGCTGGCGCAGTAACGGCGAAAGCCTGACGATTGGAATGAAACAGCCCCGCGATTAGCGGGGCTGTTTTTTTGTGGCCAGCACAAAGCACAAGGGCGTCATCGCCGGGCTAACGCCCGAGTGTCCGGTTCCACATCCAAATCCAATTGTGCGTCAAGCCCGGCCATGACGGCGTTATTTTTGTTTTGCCTCACATCGCGTCGATTGCATACGTGTCACGGCTGACGATCGTGCGGCTCAAGCCCGATGAGCGGGTGATTTCGACATGGCGGAGGGGGCCTTCGTCGCGTCGTGCGATTTCGAGATCGTAGGCGGCGATTGGAACTGCTGCGAGCAGACGGCCGGTGACGGTCTCGCCTTCGACGCTGAAGCCGAGCGTCGTCGTTGCGTCGTGCGGGTTTTGCCAGCGAACGTCCTTGAAGCCCCAGACGATTGCGGCGTCGAGCCCGAGCGGCGTGAAGCGGGTGTCTTCGGTGTAGAGGTCGCGGCTGTGCGGATGGCGTTCGACGGTCGTCATCCCGGCGCGCAAGCCCAGTTCGTAGAGCAGGCTTGCGACCTGGCAAAGCCCGCCACCGATGTCGCTGCTGAGACGATCGCCGATGATCGCGCGGCCCGTTTGATAGCCGCGGCGCGCGGATGGACGGCCGATGAGGTGCCAGAACGAAACCGTTGCGCCGGCCGGGACGCTGAGGTTGTTCAACGTTTGCGCCGCGCGGTCGATGTTGTGCAGCTTTCCTTCGAAGTGGGCCGTGCGCCGGATCGGCTGCGAGATCGTCACGGCCTCCGTCAGACCGTCGAGGCTGGCCGTGCGCGTGGAGGCGAAAGCAGGCGCGTTGCGCCAATCGGCCAGCGTGCGGCGCGCAACGGCCACGCCCAAGCGCAACGGCATAGGGGCGACGGCGCGTACAATGCGGCGCAGGCTGATCATACTTTTTCGAACTTAGCGATGAGATACGACGAAAGCGATGGCGCGGTTTGCGAAAGCCACGCGTCGATGCGGGCGAGTGGTGCTCGCGCCCAAGGCGGGATGCGATGGATCGGCAAGGCCAGCAATCCCGTCATCTTCTGCCGGCGAAAGCCGGCGGTCGCGCCTTCGCGTTCGAATTCGGCTGTCGTCATTGCAGTCGCCGCATGCCATGGCGCGCTGGAGTCGTGACGGGCGCCCGTGATGTTTCGCCGGGTTTTCGACACGATGTCGGCGATCAAGATACCGCCCGGGCGCAAGACGCGCGCGCACTCGCGCAGCGTTGCGCGGATTGCGCTCCGGTCGAGATGCATCAGCAGGTGAAAGGCGATTGCCGCGTCGAATGCGCCGTCCGGGAAGGGCAGGCGTTCGGCGTCGGCGGCGACGAGGCGTGCGGCGCGCCATTGTGTCTGAGCGACAGCGAGACTCGCGGTACTTGCGTCCGCAGCGACGGTCGCGAATGACGACAGCCGTCCGGTACCGCAACCGAGGTCAAGCGTTATTGCTTTCGCGGGCAGCCACGCACGCAGAACATCGCGCTCGCGCTCGTCTATGAAGCGGCCATAGCTGCCTGCAAATCGGGTTTCGTCGTAGCTCGGCGCCAGGCGGTCGTAGTAGGCGATGATCTCGCGCTTCATGGCGGCGGCAATGATCGAGCGCCGCTACGACGGCTCGCAGCGGCGCTCAAGAGATTAGAACGGCAGGATGTCGCGTTCGCGGGTGTAGCTCAAGTAGCCCGCATTGACGCCGGCGCGCAGGCCTACGCCCGTGCGCATGGGGGCCAGCGAGATACGGCCGGTGCGCTGATAGTTCACGCCGATGCCCGCGATGAAGTAGTAGCTGCCCTCGACGCCCGGATAACGCTGGAAGATTTCTTCCTGGCGGCGGATTTGGTAGACGAGCGTGAAGCACTTCGATGCGTTCGCGCCAACGTCGAAGCCGACCGACGGTCCCTGCCAATAGACGCGCAGGTTCTTGTAGTTCTTCCGGTGCATCATCCCCTTGCCGTAGCGCAGGCCGACGACGAAGGCGCCGGAGCCTTCTTCGCCGGTGATGTAGGCATTCGGGCGGCCGAGATCGGCGAAGATCCGTTCGACGGCTTGGGCGACCGCCGCAGTCGTCATGCCGAAGAAGTCGGAAGCGATGTTGACGATCTCGTTCTTCGAATAGGTGTCGTCGGCGCTTGCGGTCTCGTTCACGATCGTCATGGCGGCCGCCAGCGAGATCGCGCCGCCGCCAGCTTTCACGAGTGTGTCACGGCGGGTCAGTTTCTTGTCGGTCATCTGTACCTTCTCCAGAACATTCAAGCCCCTTGCGGCGCTAGATTAACCTGGCCATATGACGTTGCGAAGCGCCAAGCAAGGCGTTTGGTTGTGAGCTTCGCTATGATTCCGGCTGATTCGTGGCGGCCGACTGCCGCTTTCGCAGTCATGTGAGGGGCCAGATGTTCGATAATTTCGGCACAACGTTCGTTTTCGCGCTCGTCTTTGCGGCGGTCGTTTTGATTTTCCGCGCCATCAAGTTCGTGCCGCAGGGCTACGCCTGGACGGTCGAGCGGTTCGGGCAGTACGTGCGTACGTTGAAACCGGGGCTTGCCTTCATCAACCCGATCTTCGACCGAATCGGGCGCAAGATGTCGATGATGGAAACCGTTCTCGATATTCCAAGCCAAGAAGTGATCACCAAAGACAACGCGCAGGTGACGGCGGACGCGATCGCGTTCATTCAGGTCATCGACGCCGCACGTGCGGCGTATGAGGTTCAGAACCTGATGCAAGCGATAGCAAACCTTGCGCTTACCAACGTGCGTACCGTGATCGGTTCGATGGACCTCGACGAGGTGCTGTCGAAACGCGACGACATCAACATCAAGCTCTTGCGCGTGGTCGATGCGGCGACGCAGCCGTGGGGCGTGAAGGTTACGCGCATCGAGATCAAGGACCTCTCGCCGCCGTCCGATATCACCGAATCGATGGCGCGGCAGATGAAGGCCGAGCGCGAGCGGCGTGCGGAAGTCTTGACCGCCGACGGTCAGAAACAGGCCGAGATCTTGCGCGCCGAAGGTTCGAAGCAGGCTGCGATCTTGGAGGCCGAGGGCCGGCGCGAGGCTGCATTCCGCGATGCCGAGGCGCGCGAGCGATTGGCCGAAGCCGAAGCGAAGGCGACGCAGCTTGTCTCCGAAGCGATCGCGAAGGGCGACGTGCAGGCGATCAACTACTTCCTCGGCCAGAAATACGTCGAAGCGTTCAAGGAATTGGCGACGGCGCCGAACCAGAAGTTCGTTATCCTGCCGATGGAGTCGGCCGGTCTTCTGGGTTCGATTGCGGGCATCGGCGAGCTTGCGAAAGTCGTCGGCGAAAAGGCCGCGCAGGCAACCGCCGTGCGGGCTCAAGGTTCCGTGCCGCCAGCGGCACGCTAAGCGTAGAGGAGGGGACCCTGATGGATATGTCGTGGTTGGTGACGATCGGGCCGTTTCACTGGCTGGCACTTGCCGCCGTGTTGATCGGCATCGAGATGATCATGCCGACGCAGTTTTTGATTTGGCCGGGGATTGCGGCGTTCGTGACCGGCCTGCTCGCCTTCTTCGGCGATGTCACGTGGACGACTCAGCTTGCCGTCTTCGCGGTGTTGTCGGCGATCCTGGTCGGCGGTTCGTTCTACCTGCCAAAGCAGAAGCTCGGCGATGTGACGGCGCTCAATCAGCGAACCGACCTCATCGTCGGCAAGTTTGCGACGGTGTCCGAGGATTTTCGCCATGGCGAGGGTGCGGTGACGGTCGGCGACACGCGCTGGGCGGCGCAATCGGTCGACGGCAGCGATCTGACGGCGGGTACGCGCGTCGAGGTCGTGGCCGCGGAGTCGACGCTGCTCAAAGTGAAGCGGGCTTAGCCTGCTCAGAACCGGATGTCGACGTAGTCCGCCAGATCGGCGCGGCCGGCGCAGTTGGCCGCGTTTTCTTTCATCCGCCAGAACCTGCGCACGCCGATGATGCGGAATGTGTAGGTGCCCTCGCGGACACAGGGCGCGCTGGTTTCGTTATCGGTGATGACGATGCGGCCTTTGAACCAGAACGTCCGGGCTTCGATCCGGGTGATGGCGCCGGTTATGACCAGCTCGTCGCCGTTGTGAGGCCCTTGCCTGCCCGACACCATCAGACCGTCAGGCGTTTCGGTCACCGTGAACGGGCCGGGCTTCGCGTCCCATAGCCATTGCAGCGTCACGCCCTTGTTGGCCTTCAACTTGGCGAGCGCGGCTTCGCTGACGATCTGCGATTGACCCAGCGATCTCGCACCAGCTGGCGTCAGGGCCGCAGCAAATACAAACAACAGTGTGACGGCAATGCGTAGCATCGAACCTCCTGCGTGTGTTCTAGCGCCCCCAGGCGACGAAGCTCGGGTTTTGGAATTTCTCGCGGGCGTTGCCGTAGACGAGGGCGGTCTTGCCGTCGAGGCGGGTGACGCGGCCGCCGGCAGCGCGCAACACGGCATCGCCCGCGGCGGTATCCCACTCCATCGTCGGTCCATGGCGCGGGTAAAGGTCGGCCTCGCCGGCTGCGATGACGCAGAACTTCAGCGACGAGCCGGCGGCGATCAGGTTCGCGATCGGGTAGTGGGCCAGGTATTCGTCCGTGAGACGGTCGCGGTGGCTGCGGCTTGCGATGGCGGTCATGCCTTCGGCCGGTGTCGCGCGGGTTTTGATTTGTCTGCGGGTGCGGTTCGCGTCCTCGAATGCCCCGGCGGCGTCGCCCCAGAATAGGCGGTCGATAGCGGGTGCGAACACGACACCGGCGGTTGGCGCGCCTCGTTCGATAAGTGCAATGTTGACCGTGAACTCGCCGTTCTTGTTTAGGAATTCTTTTGTGCCGTCGAGCGGGTCTACGAGAAAGAAGATGCCGCCTGCGATGTCCGGCAGCTTGCCGGCGGCCGCACTCTCCTCGGCCACCACGGGGATGCCAGGAGCGGCAAGGTGCAGGGCATCCAGGATCAATATTTCCGCCTCTTCATCGGCGGCGGTGACCGGGGATTTGTCGGCCTTGTGACGCCGCTCACTGTCCCCGGCATAGTGGCGCATGATCAGAGCACCCGCATTGCGTGCGATCTCGACCATTTGTGCGAGCAGGCGGGTGCGCGCTTCAGCTTCTAGGGGTTTCACGAGTGGGGGCGCTCCCGTGGGTCCACCAATTTCAGCGTCGCGTGTTTGAGATTGATCAAGCGTTTTCCCATGTTTTCGAAGTTGACGGTCGCGCGGTCGCCCGTGACGGACTGAATCTGACCCAATCCCCAGGCGTCGGCGCCTTCGAGCATGACATATTGGCCCGGTTCGAGTTCACTGGCGAGCGGGTGCTGCTTCGGCATTCGTCCGGTTCACCTCGCCGCTTAAGCCAATTTTAAGCGGCATCTGTTGGTTTAGGTTGATGCAACGTCTAGCTTCAGAATACTTGTCTCCGGTGCCTTCGCCAATTCCGGATGCGCAAGTGAAATCACACGGTCCCGGCAGCGATTCCGACCTGGGCGCACTGCTCGTCAGCCGTGTCTGCCACGATTTGATCAGTCCGGTTGCGGCGATTTCCAACGGGCTTGAAATTCTTGCCGACGAACAAGATTCGCAAATGCGCGAGCATGCGATGCGGCTCATCGAGCACAGCGTCGGTCAGGCCAAAGCGCGGCTCTTGTTCGCCCGGATGGCGTTCGGTGCCATGGGCTCGGCCGGGGCGGAGATCGACCTGCGCGAGGTCGCGACTGTCGCGGAGGAGTTCTTCCGGGTCGGCAAGGCCAAACTCGATTGGCAGGCGCCTGCGATCGCGGTCGACAAAGAGATTATTCGGGTGCTGTTGAACCTGGCGGCGCTGGGTGCGGATTGTATCCCGCGCGGCGGGCTGTTGAGCGTGAAGGTCGAGGCGCCGCGCAATGCCGTCGTCATTTCGATCACGGCCAAGGGCTTGAAGGCAAATCTCGCGCCCGACATCAAGGAAGGGCTCGCGCTGTCCACGCCGCCGGAGGATCTGACCGGGCGCACGATTGCGCCGTTCGTGACGGCGTTGCTTGCGAAGAAAATGGGTGGGGCGATCACGCATTCGCACGAAGGCGACACGGTGCGCTTCGACGCGAAATTCGAGCGGCGTTCCTAGGACGACTGCGCGTGCAACGGGCGCGCTTGCTTTGCGGCGAGCGCGCGTTCGACCGTCGTCACGAAGCTCGAGAGTTCGAGCGGCTTTTTCACGATCGCGTCCACGCCAACGGTTTGCGCCAGTTGCAGCAGATGGACGGCGCCGCCCCGACCTCCGGAAATCGCTATCAAAGCCATTGCCGGGTAGGCCGCGCGGATGTCGCGCATCAAATGCAGCCCGTTCTCGTCGGGCAGGATGATGTCGCAGACCATCGCGTCGAACGCTTCTCCGCTTAGAGCTGCGCGTGCTTCGGCGGCCGTTTCGGCGAGCGTTACGGCGTGCGCGTGCTGCTCTAGTCCGCGCCGCATCAGCGCGCCGAACAGCTTGTCGTCATCGAGTACCAGAACGCGCGCCATACGCGATTTCCACCTTGCCGGGCTTCGGGAAGGATAGGGCTTGAGTGTTAAGAAGGCGGGCTTGGGTTTGCGCCAAACGTAGCGGGCTTGGTTTCGGTTTGGTGAGCGATTTCCCCGCAATCGCTCGCGGAGTGTTGAATGGCGGCGGTTCGCGTCGGCGCTAGTAATGACCCATTAGGATTTGGGGGTCGGATGGCTTGGCGGGGCGTGGCGTTTGCTGCGGCATTGTTCTGGGGCGCGGGGACGGCGCAGGCCTGTCCGCCGGCGGGTTGGGATCGGGCGCGGCTTGAGAGCTTGAAGGCTGCGTCGTTCGAGATTGCCAATACGGGCGAGCGCGAGCGGTTTGCGGAAGCTGTGGTCGCTTGCGTCGCGTCGGCCGACCCGTTCCTGCGCGACGGCGTTGCCTTCGAGGCGCTCTCGCACATGTTCCGCAAAGAGCAGCTTGGCGATGCGGTGAAGATCAGAATCGCACGTGACTTGCTGCGGCGCCTGGCGAGCCGGGAGGCTTCCGGGTTCGAGGCACCGTTCGCGGCACTGGTGCTTGCCGAGGTCGTGCGCGCAGACCGCTTGAAGGCTTATCTGCCGGGCGACGTGCGCTCGGCGATAGGGGAGGGGGCCGTCACGTTCGTCACCGGCGTGCGGGACTATCGCGGTTTCGACGAGCGCGAGGGCTGGCGGCACGGCGTGGCGCATGGGGCGGACTTGCTGATGCAGATCGCGCGCAATCCGGGTTATGCGGACCGTGCCTATTTGGGACGCTTGCGCGATGCGGTCGGCGCGCAGATCGCGCCGGCGGGGCACTTCTACATCTACGGCGAGCCGGAGCGGCTGATGTATCCGGTGCTGTTTCTTGCGCAGCGCAAGGCGTTTGTGGCGGCGGAGTGGCGTGCGTGGTTCGAGCGCACGATAGGCGACGCACACTCTTGGGCCGACGCGTTCGCGTCGCAAAAAGGGCTTGCGCGGCGGCACAATACGAAGGCGTTCCTCTCTGCGGTTTGGCTGAACGCCAAGATCAGCGAGAATGCCGACGACGACGTGCTGCTTGAAGGGGCGGAAGCGGCGCTCAGGAAGGTGCCCTAAACGTCGAAGGGCGCCGCCGTTGCCGGCAGCGCCCCTCGCCAGACCCCCTCAGGTCCTAACTCTTAAGCAGCGGCTGCTTCGTTCGGATCGCGCAGCACGTAACCGCGGCCCCACACCGTTTCGATGTAGTGCTGGCCGGCGGCGGCCTGCAGCTTCTTGCGCAGCTTGCAGATGAAGACGTCGATGATCTTGAGCTCCGGCTCGTCCATGCCGCCATAGAGGTGGTTCAAGAACATTTCCTTCGTCAGCGTTGTGCCCTTGCGCAGCGAGAGCAGCTCCAACATCTGGTATTCTTTGCCGGTCAGGTGCACGCGGCTACCGTCAACTTCGACGGTTTTCGTGTCGAGATTGACCGTCAGCTTGCCGGTCTGGATGACCGACTGCGAATGGCCCTTCGAGCGGCGGACAACGGCGTGAACGCGGGCGATCAGCTCGTCCTTGTGGAACGGCTTCGTCATGTAGTCGTCGGCGCCGAAGCCCAAGCCCTTGACCTTGTTTTCGACTTGGGTCGAACCGGACAGGATGAGGATCGGGGTCGCGATCTTGTTGACGCGCAGCTGCTTCAGCACGTCGAAGCCGGACATGTCCGGAAGCTGCAGATCGAGAATGATGATGTCGTAGTCGTACAGTTTGCCGAGGTCTACGCCTTCCTCGCCAAGATCCGTCGTATAGACGTTAAAGCCTTCGGACTTGAGCATCAGTTCGATGCTCTGAGCCATTGCGCTATCGTCCTCGATCAAGAGAACTCTCATGTGCCTCTACTCTCCCCTCGCGACCCGGGTACAACCGGGAGCCCTTGTTGGTTCATTCACCATCGAATCTAGGTGGTAATGCTTAATAAAGCTTAATCGCGAAGGCACCTTCGTAAATCCGCCAGCGAAAAATGTGTCAGGAGCTGAGTTATTCCGGCGACACCATCAACACTCGTCACTTTAGCCGAACCTTAAACCTACTTCGTCCATAATCGCCCGTGGTTTAGGTGGGCTTACTCATGTGCCCTCTTACGCGTGCAAGCGCCTAGAGCTTGCGGTCCGGATCGTTTGATGCGGCCTTTGCAGCGAATTTCGCTGCGCGCGCAAGTGGTGATGCAGCGGTGATGCTCGAATGGGGAGCGGCGCGTACCCGAATAGGGTCATGCGGCGCAGAAGTTGCAGAGACGGACGCAAACGGCCGTCTTTAAGGAAAACGAGGGGGATGGGTAACATGAAATCGCGCGAGGCATTGGTCCGGCTTCACCGGTTCCGCGTCGAAGAAATCCGCAAGCGCTTGCAGTCGCTCGACGGCATGCGCGGCGATCTCGCCAAGAAAATGTCCGATCTTGAGACGATGGTCCAAGAGGAACAGCGCCGCTCGATCAACAGCGATCTCGGCCGTCTGGCGTTTCCTTCGTTTGCGCGCTCCATCCAAGCCCGCCGCGAGAATATTCAGCGCACGATCGACGAAGTCGAGAAACAGGCGTCGACGGTCAGCGAGGAACTGCAGGCCGCCTACCGCGAACTCAAGAAGTACGAGATCGCGGCCGAAGGCGATGCCAGCCGCGATCGCGTCGAGTATGCGCGCCAGGTGCAGGCCGACCTCGCCGGTATGGCGATGGAGCGGCAGGCGCTGAAGGCTTAGGCCGCACGGCCGAACAGCGACGGTTGATACGGTCTGGGCGAGGCAACATCCGCCGCGACCGGACGCATTTCGAGTTCCATCGATGCGAGCGGCTGCATCACGCCGAGCAAGCTTTCCAGCGAGGCATTCGGATTTAGCCAGGTTGCAACGCCCGCGTCGTCCAGGACGACCGGCATGCGATCGTGGATGAACGAGATCATGCGGTTGGCTTCGCAGGTGACGTAGGCGAAGCTCTCAGTCAGCCGGCCGGTGGGGGCAGGTGAGCGCCCCCAGAGGGCTGCGATCATCAACGGGCGGCCGCTTATCAGCTTGAACATGTACTCGCGGGTTTTGACGCCGGCGACGCGCTTCCACTCATAAAACTGGTCGGTCGGGACGACGCAGCGCTGCGTGTTCAAAAGGCGGCGCCATTCCGGCGTATTCGCCACGGCGTCGGCCTGGACGCTGATGAGCGGCTGCAATTCCGGGTCGCCGCGTCTCCATTCGGGCACCAAACCCCAGCGCATGGGGGAGAGCGCGAGCTCTCCGATGTCGCGGCGGTGGACCACCATGCGTTTGGCCGTCGGATCGCCGTCCCAGCGGCGGCGGGGGCTAATTCTCAGGGCTTCATTGCGGCTCCATTCCGAAGCGTGGAGGCGGAGCACCTTCGCGGGGTCGTTGATCTCTCTTTTGCCGAACATCGTTTGCCTATCGCGTCTCATCATTCGTGCCCCGGATGTGTATGTTCACTATTTGTTCGAATGTGTCAAGGCCCCTGGTTGTATGGCGTTGACCGCGTGGCGGGCGCTCATAGGGTCGGGACTTGGGCTGGGTGCATAAGAACGGGGTCTTCGATGCGTTGGCGGAGCGTGATGGCGGCAATTTTTGCGGCCGTGGCTGCGGTTTGTTTGTTTGGCAGCGCCATGGCGGCGGAGAACTGGATTCAACTTCGCGACGGCGTGCAGGCGCGATTTTTGACGGCGTTCAAGAGCACGGATGCTGCAAAGCCCAAGACGCTGATGGCCAACTTCGTTTTGAGCGACGCGAAGATCGTCGCCGATCACGCAAAGGTCATCGAGGTTGCCGATCAGCTGTTCGGCCGCATCGTGTTGCTCGCGGCCGAGGACAAAGAATACAAGCGGGCCATCGTCAATTTGCTGCGCTCGGAAACGAAGAAGGGCGAGGACACGGTTCAGGAGTTCGAGGACTTCCACTATGTGCGCGGGAGCAACGGCGTGTGGCTGCGCCAGGCCGGTCCCGAAGCGTGGAAGACGGCGCAAGACCCAACGTGGACCCCGCCGACGCCCGAGGTCGTAGCGCTGTCGACCGGCAACGTTTACGTCGATTTCATCGGCGAGGTCTTTCCGCCGGCCGGCGCAAGCAAAGCGCTCGGGATCGAGCTTCGTTCGGCTATTTCGGTCACAAACATTCCGGCGAAATACAACGAGATCAAAGAGATTTGGAACCGGCTCGACCGCACGAAGCTCAGCGAGGCGGGCTTTGACTTCGTTCATCTGGAAAACTACGGCGAACCGCTGCTCGGCAAGTTTCATGTTCGCAAGCGCGTCTACGTCGACATCACACGCGCGGCCGACGGGACATGGCCGGTGCTTCCCGACACCGCGCCGTTCAAGGATGGCAAGGAGCCGCTGGTCGCGGGGATAGGGTTGCGGTTCGAAGATGATGCGTCGCGCTTTGCATCCCGAGCCGTGGCATCGACGGTTCTTGTTAGCGACCGCAGCGAGGGCGACGAGGCGATTTTGCCCGGCCTCGCGATCAGCTCTCGGCGTCTGCTTGCCACGGGGGCGAAGGCCACCTCGGCGCTCGAGTACCTCAAGCCTCTTAAGGATTGAGGGCTTCGCGGTTCGGCGCGGCCATGGCAGACTTCGATCTAAGGCGCTTCGGGCGGGTCATGCTCGCGCGGAGCCAACACATTACGAGGGAAACACCGGGACATGGCTGGACAGGTAGAAGCGAAGGCCGCTGAAGGCGGCGATGTCGAGTTGCGCCGCGCGCTTGGGCCTTGGCAGCTGATCGGTATCGGGATCGGCGCGATCATTGGCGCGGGCATATTTGTCATCACCGGACAGGCGGCGGCCGATCATGCCGGCCCCGCGATCGTGCTGTCGTTCGTATTCGCGTGCATCGGCTGTGCGTTTGCGGGGCTCTGTTATGCGGAGCTTGCGGCAATGATCCCGGCATCGGGCGGCGCCTATACGTATGCCTACGCCGCATTCGGCCGGGTCATCGGCTTTATGATCGGCTGGGACCTCTGCCTTGAATACGGCATGGCGGCGAGCACGGTCGCCGTCGGTTGGGGTGGGTACTTCAAGAAGCTGCTCGGCCATGTCGGTATCGAAGTTCCGCCCGAGTTTGCCTCGGCTCCCTTCGCGCAAGGGGCGGACGGTGGTTTGGTCGCCACGGACGCCATTGTGAACCTTCCGGCGGTCGGGGTCGTTGCCTTGCTCACCTTGTTCCTGATCATCGGGATACGTTCGTCGGCCGGATTCAACAATGCGATGGTGCTGTTGAAGGTCGCGATCGTTTTGGCGGTGATCGCGTTCGGTTTGCCGCTCATCTCAGGTGAGAATCTGACGCCGTTGATCCCGGAGAACACCGGCAAGTTCGGCGAGTTCGGGTGGAGCGGTATTCTGGCGGCGTCGGGCGTGATCTTCTTTGCATATATTGGCTTCGACAGCGTTTCAGTCGCCGCGCAGGAAGCGAAGAATCCGCAGCGCGATCTGCCGATCGGCATATTGGGATCGCTCGCGATCTGTACCGTGCTCTACATCCTGATGTCGCTGACGATGGTCGGTCTTGCGCATTACACGACGCTCAAGGTCGATGCGCCGGTTTCGGTTGCCATCGAAGCGGCAGGCGAGAGTCTGCAGTGGCTGAGGATCTGGGTCGAGATCGGTGCGATTGCCGGCCTTTCGACCGTCATTTTGGTATCACTCTACGGGCAAACGCGCATCTTCTATTCGATGTCGCGAGACGGATTCTTGCCGCCCGTATTTGCGAAGATCGATCCGAAGTCGAGGACACCGGTGGTCAGCACGCTGATCATCGGTGCCGTCGTTGCGGTCTTCGCGGGCCTGTTTCCGCTCGATATCTTGGGCGACATGGTCTCGGCCGGTACCCTCATCGCGTTCATCTTGGTTTGCATTGCCGTGATGGTCCTCAGACAGACACGGCCGAAAGTGAAGCGGCCGTTCAAGACACCGCTCTATCCGATCGTTCCGATCGCCGGGATCATCGTGTGTGGCTTGATGGTGTGGCCGTTGCTCGAGACGTTGTGGTGGCGCGTGCTCGGCTGGATGGCGATCGGGCTTGTGATCTTCCTGATCTACGGCATCCGCCACGCGAAAGAGCCGACGTGGAAGCTCGTCGACGAGGCGCCGGCGAAGTAGCTACGTCGCCGGTTGAACCGAAGGTTGCGCCGCCTTCTTACGCGGCGCGACCTTCAGCGCGTGGGCGACATTTGCGGCCATCTTATCGGCCATGTAGCTCAAATCGTTGATCGAACCGTCATAAGTGCCACGCCACACTTGCTGGCGGCTGTTGGCCAAGCGAAGCGCAATCACGAGGCGCGGGCCGAACTTGCGCACCGATCCCTCTACGCACAGCACGGAGCCGCCGTCGCCCATATGCGGCTCCAAGCGTTCGAAACCTTTCAGCCGCGCCGTCACTTCGCGCGCGATCGTGGTGCCCAGGTACAAGTGGTTCGGATCGGGCTTCAGTTCCTTGAGCGGCTTGATGGTCAGCCGCAGCGGCCCTTCGGTTGGAATGGGCTGCGGGCGCGTGCGCATCATCATGCGAACGACGAGCGCCAGGATCGCCGCCACCAGCGCCAGGCCTGCCAATATCCACAATTGTTCGTCAGCTGGCGGCATGCTCTCTCAAACGCAAGACGGCGATTCTAGCGCCACAATGAGCCTTGCGCGCTAGGATCGGCGAACCAGACTCAATCCAAGCGTCCGGCCGTTCACTTGTCCAGGAGGAAGAAATGTCGTTCGGTGAGAGTATTGCGCCCGTTGTGGGCCGTTGCATGCTGGCGGCGCTGTTCGTTTTGGCGGGCGTCAACAAGCTGCAACACTGGGACGAAACCGCGGCTGCCATGGTCGCTCACGGTATCTCGGTCGCCGGCCCGCTGCTGGCGCTGAGCGTGGTGATCGAACTCGGCGCGGGGTCGGCGCTTGCCGCCGGCTTCCGGACGCGCCTGATGGCGCTTGTGCTGTTTCTCTTCACGCTTGCCGTCAGCTTCGCAATGCACGACTTCTGGACCATCACGGACAATGCGGAGCTTGCGCGCACGGAGATGCAGCTCTTCGCCAAGAATATGGCGATTGCGGGCGGTCTCTTGGTGTTGGTCGGCATGGGCGCCGGCCGGCTGTCGTTCGACGGCTGGCGCGGCGAAGAAGAGTAGCGTGCTTACTCAAGCACGCTCGGGCGCATCATGTCCTGGCGCGTGAGGCTGAAGACGATGATGAGGAACGAGTAAGCGACGTATTCGGCCAGCAACGAGATGGGCTCGAGCTTGGGGATCATCGCTTGGATTTGTCCGGGCAGCGTTTCCATCGTGGCGCCCGTCAGCACGAGAATGCCCACATGGTGGATCACCACGGCGACCGCCGCCATGACGAAGCCGGGCACGATCCGCTTTGTGAACACGCAAAGCACGAGGGCCAGCGGTATCGCGAGAATGGCCCAATCCAGGGTGAAGACGTGAACCACCAGATCAATGAACTGTTTTTCCATTTCCATCGCGACTTACCCATTTCGAGGCCAGACCCAGCACATACGCGGACCGGCGCTCTGCCCCCAATTATTGACACAAAAGCCGCCCGGCGGCGCGCCCCAATTTTGCGCCGCCCGGCACTCGGTAAACCGGCCGGCTAGTGCCCGCCCGATCCCACCGAATTTCTGATGATATGAACGACCGTGATCACAATGGCAAATGCCAGGAAGTAGACCGTCAGGTCGCCCACCGACATTACCTTCAAATCGTTCCATGCCGTTGTCGGCAGTGCCGCCGGGTTCGCGCCCTGCGTGATCGAGTAGCCCAGCTTGACGAGGCCATAGATCACGAGCGCCCCTACGGTGACTTGAACGATCCGGCCCCAGTGGCCGAGCTGCAGCCCCGCGGCCACGACGACCAGAAGCATGATCAGTAACGATATCGTGTCGGCGCCGCCGAACACGCGCTGCACAATGGCGAGCATCTCGTTCAAAATGCCCATCAATCCGTCCACTACGCTGCCTTCCATGCCTCGTGCCCTCCCCAGAGCTTTGTTGGCTTTGAGAGTACCGGAATTCGCGCAGAGCGCGAGATGATGTGATTTGGGAACGCCAGGCTTGTGGCGGGCGTGCAACGGTGTTTTCGGCGGGATTGATGTGTCGGTGCGTGGTTAGCAGCGCTACGACGGGCCCTTCGCTGCTGCAGCACACGTACGGGGCGATTCGGACGGGAAACGAGTCGCCTCATCAGAAAATGCTAAGGGCCGGATTCGTGAGGAGCGCCTCACGTCCGGCCCTTGCGGGTTCAGTTGGTCCGTCTACGGACTAGTTGCGGTACTGCTGGACGCGCGTGGTGCGCAGGCCGGCGAGACCGTACTTGTCGATCGCGCGCTGCCAGGCCAGGAATTCTTCGACCGTCAACGTGTACCGATTGCACGCCTCTTCGAGGCTCAAGAGACCACCGCGCACAGCGGCGACCACTTCGGCCTTGCGGCGAATGACCCACCGCTTCGTGTTCGGCGGCGGCAAATCTGCAATCGTCAGCGGGCTCCCATCAGGCCCGATGACGTAGGTAACACGGCCTTGCCGTTCTTCACTCATCACAATACGCGCTCCCGTACTCAGTACACCCCATTTCGGCAAAGCCTACAGGGGAAGCCGTTTCAGTCAGGTTTTTGAGCGTGGTTACGCTCCTGTTGTTGCGATCTCAGCAAAGTCCATGCCAGCCGAAACGAAGCATTCACACCTGTAAACGGCCGCGCATTTTCGGCCTTACATTCGCGCGCGTTCGTCGTGTCGCCGTTATTGAGTTGGTGGCGTTTCGGTAAGCTCCCTAAACAGTTCCTGTTTCGAGAGCCGGTGGCGACAATTCGCGCGCAAAAAATATTTCGCCCTAACGCCCGTGACTTAGGCGGAATCGGCGCCGGATCAAGGCCCGCGCGGGGGGAGGCAGGTTGCCTGATGGCGGCATCCTCCTGTATTTCGCGGCCCATCATGAGCATGAGCAACGACATCCGTAAGCTGATGAATCTGCCCGGGGACCCGGCGCGGACGCGTGTCGTCGCGGCCATGTCGGGCGGGGTGGATAGCGCGGTTGCGGCCGCTTTGGCGAAGCGGGCCGGCTTCGATGTCGTCGGCATTACGCTTCAGCTTTATGCGAGCGAGGGCCAGCCAAAGCGCAAGGGCTCGTGCTGTGCCGGGCAGGACATTTACGACGCGAAGGCCGCGGCCGATCGCATCGGTATCCCGCACTACACGCTCGACTATGCGGAGCGCTTTAAGAAGTCGGTGATGGATGATTTCGCGGCGTCGTATGCGCGGGGCGAAACGCCAATCCCGTGCGTGAAGTGCAACGAGACGGTGAAGTTTCGCGACCTTCTGGGTGCGGCGCAGGATATGGGCGCCTCGGCGCTCGTGACAGGGCACTACATTCGCCGCGTCGAGGGTGCGCACGGGCCGGAATTGCATCGCGCGGTCGATGCATCGCGCGACCAGAGCTACTTCCTCTTTGCGACGACCAAGGCGCAGCTCGACTTCATCCGCTTCCCGCTTGGCGGGTTGCCCAAGAGCGAGACGCGGGCGCTTGCGGCGGAGATGGGATTGGCGTTGGCCGACAAGCCGGACAGTCAGGACATTTGCTTCGTGCCGAATGGGCGCTACAGCGATGTCGTGGAAAAGCTGAAGCCGGGCGCGATCGAGGCTGGCGAAATCGTCGATCTATCGGGCAAGGTGCTCGGGCGGCACGACGGCGTGATCAACTTCACGGTCGGGCAGCGCAAGGGGCTCGGCCTCTCGCATCACGAGTCGCTGTTTGTGATCCGTATCGATGCTGCGAAGCGCGAGGTGGTCGTCGGCCCGCGGGAGGCGTTGGCGACGAAGCGCTTGCATCTTCGTGACATGAACTGGCTAGACGCGCCACTGTCGGACGCCCCGCGTGCGGTGCTTGCCCGCGTGCGTTCAACCCGCGAGCCGGTGCGTGCGGAAATCCGTGCAGCGGCGGGTGGCGCCGAGGTCGAATTACTGGCGCATGAGGAAGGCGTCGCGCCGGGGCAGGCGTGCGTGCTCTACGACGCGGCGGAGCCCAGCCGGATGCTCGGCGGCGGGTGGATCGTGAAGGGCGAGGCCGCTCTCGCGGCTTAACGTCCGCTCGCCTTGACAGGCTCTAAGGCCGCGCCTTACATCCCGCCCTCTTTTGACGTGGCAGCGTAGCTCAGTGGTAGAGCAGGGGAATCATAATCCCTTGGTCGGGTGTTCAAATCACCCCGCTGCTACCACTTTTTTCCCGCTTAGGACCTTAAGCAAATGGCGGTGACCCTCGACGACGTGCGACGCGCGGCCGAGGCGATCAAAGGCCAAGTCGAGCGGACGCCCTGTCAGAAATCGCGCACCTTGTCCCAGATCATGGGCGCCGAGGTTTTCATCAAGTTCGAGAACCTGCAATTCACGGCGGCGTTCAAAGATCGCGGGTCGCTGAACAAGTTGTTGTCGCTGAATCCTGCCGAGCGGAAGGCCGGCGTGATCGCCATGTCGGCGGGCAATCACGCGCAGGCGGTTGCCTATCACGCGTCGCGGCTCGGCATTCCCTCGACCATCGTGATGCCGGAGACGGCGCCGTTCGTGAAGGTCAAGCACACGAAGGAATACGGCGCGCGCGTGGTGCAGAAGGGAATGGCGCTTTCGGACTGCGAGCAGACGACGAACGAGATCGCGGCCAAAGAGGGGCTCGTCTTTGTGCACCCTTACGACGATGAGAAGATCATCGCGGGGCAGGGCACGATCGGGCTTGAGATGCTGGAAGATTTTCCGGAACTCGACACAATCGTCGTGCCGATCGGCGGCGGGGGCATGATCTCCGGCATCGCGGTGGCGGCGAAGGCGCTGAAGCC
>CAZYGK010000062.1:0-18889 GCA_964647355.1 uncultured Flavobacteriaceae bacterium
ACGCGATCGGCGACGTGCATGGGCGGCTCGATCTGCTCGAGCAGTTGCTTGCGCGTATTCAGGCGCAGCATCGCATCAAGCACGGGTTTGCCCCCGGCACGATCGTCTATCTCGGCGACTACATCGACCGCGGAGGCAAGAGCCTGCAAGTGATCGACCGGATCATGGAGGGCGTCACCGGCTTCACCAGCGTGTGCCTGAAGGGCAATCACGAGCAGCTGATGCTCGACTGCTTGGAGACGAGCGATCCGATCACCTGGGCGCATTGGATCGGCAATGGCGGGGTCGAGACGATGGAGTCGCTGGGTCTGCGCGAGGAGGACGAGGGCGACCCGATCGCGCTCGCCAAGGCGCTCGGCTCGGCGCGGCTGCAGTGGTTGGACGCGCTCAAGCTCACCTATCAGGCGGGGCCTTATCTCTTCGTGCATGCGGGCATCGTGCCGGGCCGGCCGCTCGCGCAACAGAAAGAGAAGGATCTAATCTGGATCCGCGACCGCTTCCTCGACAGCGAAGAGGACCACGGCTTTGTCGTCGTGCACGGTCACACGCCGAGCGAACAGCCGGAGTTGAAGAAGAACCGCATCAACGTCGACACGGGCGCAACGTTCTACGGGCAGCTCACCGCCGTCGTATTGGGCGAGCCGGAAGGGCCGCGCTTTACGACGGTGGAAGGACTGCCGGGGCGGGGAGATTAGCGCGCCGATGGATATCGCCCTGCCCGTCTTGCTGTTCCCCGTGATGTTCGCCGCGATTTGGACCGGCGTGACCTATTTGCTCGGCTGGATGTCGGGGTGGCATGGGTTGATGGAGCGCTATCCGGACCGGCTTGAGGACGCGAAGCTCAAGCTCACCTGGCAGACGGGCGCGATGGGTGCCGGCGTCAATTACAAGAACGTGCTGAAGCTTTCCGTCTGCCCGTCGGGCTTGCGGATCGGCGTGATCCGCTTGTTCGGACCGTTCGCGCGCGACTTCCTGGTGCCGTGGCGCGATCTTCAGGTGGCGCGGAAGCGCTGGTTTTGGACGGATGTCGCGGAACTGTCGTTCGGCGGCCATGGGAAGCTCGCCGTGAACGCTGCCGTGGCCGATCGGCTCGCGGCGGTCGCCGGCAAGGATTGGCCCGAGGCTGCGAAGAAGCGCTAGCGGCGCCTCACGCAAGGTGCGTGTCGAAGTCCATGCGTTGGTGCAGCACGCGGATAATCGCAATCCCGTAGCTCTTGGGCACGTAGAAGACGACGTGCGAACCTACTGCCTGCCTGCGGTACGTCGCGCGGATGCCATCCGCCGGACGCCCGCGTTCGGGGTTCGCCGCCAGAATCTCCATCGCATCCAACAAGGCGCCGACATAGTTCTCCGCCTGCTCGACTGACCATTGCTGAACGCTGTAGCGCCAGATCTCTTCGAGATCGCGCTCGGCGCGCGGCGTGAGCTTGTATTCAGCCATCGCGGCGCTTCGTGCGCCGTGTACGCTTCATGCGCCGGACAAAGGCCGCTCGATCGAACGAGCGCGGCGGGCCACTCGCTTCGCCTTCAGCCAGAGCTTCGCGCAGTGCCGCAAGCTTTTGATTGTGCTCCTCCAGCAAGCGCAATCCCGCGCGTACGACTTCGCTCGCCGAGCCAAAGCGTCCGGATGCGACTTGCGTGTCCACGAAGCTGGCGAAGTGGTCGCCGAGGGAGATCGATGTGTTCTTGGCCATGGGCTAAGTGTACCAAAAATTGGTAATCGGGACAATTGCGATCTTCGCCCGTAAGGCGAGCGCCAAGGTGTGCGGCACCCGCTCCGGCGCGAAAATCGGGCACATTCTCACCCCGCCGTTGTGCGCGGGTCACCCTTTGGGCTTTGCGAGCGGTTAGCGTGCCGGTTCGCTGAGCGGGGGTTGGGGGATCGATGCTGCGGTGGGTGGCGCTTCTATTGGCGGCCGCGGCTCTTGCCGCTTGGCCTGCTGCTGCGGCCACGCCGAAGGCCGACTTCTCAGGGGCGTTTTTGGGGCTGCAAACCGAGTACGGGTTCGGCGCGGCGGGCGACTGGTGCGGCTGCTCGTTCGTGACGCCGGTGACGGACTCGGTCGGCGGCGAAGGCGGCATTCTGGCCGGCGCGCAAGCGGGCTATGATTGGCGGTTCGGATCGTTCGTCGTCGAAGTGGGCGCGCGCGCGTCATATGCAGATCTGGGCTTCGACCGCGTGTGCGCGGGCGCGGCACGCTGCGAGGGGGCGCTCGATTGGCTTGCCGAGGCGCAGGTGTCGGCGGGCTTCGTCGTCTTCGGGGACATGTTGGTCGTTGGAACGGCGGGGCTTGCGGCGGGCGACGTGACGGCCTCGGCGGGCGGGAGCTTGAAGAATACGGCGACCCATGACGGCCACGTCTTCGCCGTGCGCGGCGAGCAGGCGATGAGCGGCGGCTGGCGCTTCGGGCTCGAGTACCGCTACTACGAGATGGACGGCACCAACCGTCTCGACACACCGACGAGCGCCGCAACCGACGTCGCGGTGACATGGACCGCGCACGTGGTGGGCCTCACGATCGCAAACGAGTTTTAAGAGCGCTCGCCATTGCTTGACGGGGCGCCTCGTTTTGTCCGTTCAATATTGAGTCTCTTCCGCCCCGGTTCGCGCGTTGCGTGTGTCCGGTGGGGCGCTTACCATCGCCGCGCTCACGGAGAATCGAATGCGCTGGGGCTTGATCGCGGCGGGTGCGGTCGTAGTGTTTTTGGCTTTTGCGGCCGGGGCGGGTTGGTTGCCGCTCGGCGGCGGGCCGACGTGCGCGATCGACGAGGCGATCGAGGCGCCGTTGCGCCAGGGGGCGCTGAAAGCGTCGCGGCGCTTCTTTCAGGCGATGATCGCGCGGGACAATCAGACGGCTTACGCGATGCTGTCGCCCGGGTTTCAGCAGTCGATGCTGCCCGCCAAGTTCGACGAGGTGACGGCCGCGATCATCGACAGCGCGGGCGGCACGTTCGTCGGGCTGAAGGAGGAGCACGCCTATCACGTGACGCGCGAGCGGTCGCCGGGCCGGGTTCTGTGCGGCAACGACGTGACGGGCGTTGCGGTCAACGCGCTGCCCGGGGTCACGCAGATTCACACGCTCTATTCGGCGGCAACGCCGAGCCACACTTGGGCTTTGACGGCGTGGCTGACGAAGAATTCCGATGCGTGGCAAGTCGCGAGCTTCTACGTGACGATCGCCGGTGTGGCGGGGCGCACGTCGGAGGAGTTGTGGCGGCTCGGTCAGATTCAGGCGGGCAAGAAGAACGGCTTCAACGCGTTCTTGTTGCTCTCGGCGGCGTCGGCGACCGCCTATCGCGGGCCCGATTTCCAGACGGCGCTGAAGCCCAGCATCGATGCCGCGCTGGCTGAGCAGAAAGTGCCGATCGAGCTTGCCGGCAACCCGCCGCGCACCTGGTTGTTGGCGCGCACGAAGTACGCGATCGAGCAGGTGACGATCGTGGGGGCGGATAAGGACATGGGCCTCGTCATCATGTATCGCGACCCGGCGTGGGATGCGGCCGACAATGTCGACGGCGAGACGCGCAACCGTGCCCTGGTACAGGCCTTCGTGAAGTCGCGGCCGGAGGTGAAACAAGCCTTCGGATTCATCGTCGCGCGCATCTTGCGGCCGGGGCTGAACGTGGGCTGGGGCACGGTCTATGACGTGAAGCGCGGGTTCACGACGGCCACGCCTGCTGAGGCGGTGGCTGCAGCGGAGGCGGCCAAGCCCGTCGAGGTGCCGTCGCTGGAGGCGCCGGAAGCGGCGGATACGGCCGGTTCCGCGCCGGTTCAGCCTTAGGCGATGGCCATTCACATGCTCTATCGTTATTATTTGTGAATACTTGTTTCTGACTGTGAAATATCCTACCCTTCCCCTTCGAACCATCGAAAGCTGAAAGCCCGTGGACAGTCACCAGATCATCGGCGCGAGCCGCACCACGCATGCGCGCGCCATCGCCAAGGCGGTGACGTGGCGGGGCATCGGCTCGTTCGACACGTTTGTGCTGGGCTGGCTCATCACCGGCAACGCGGTGATCGGCGGCTCGATCGCGGTGCTCGAACTTTTGACCAAGATGGTGCTCTACTACGCGCACGAACGCGCCTGGTCGCGCGTGACGTGGGGCGTGAAAGACGGCGAGCACGCGCGCGTGCCGACAGCAGCGGCGGAGCCGGTCGCGGCGGAGTGAGCCGGGCGAGCATGCTGCCGCCCGCTCGATGAGAGGAGGCGGACATGCCGAAGATCGATATTGCCAAGACGAAGAAGCGGGTGGGATCGCGCTATCCGGCGCCGTTCGATGCGCCGTGTGCGAAGCGCGTGCGGCAGGTGCTGGGGGATGCGGCGGGCCTCTCCGATTTCGGCGTGAACTTGCTCACGCTGCCGCCCGGCACGTGGTCGAGCCAGCGGCATTGGCACGATAAGGAAGACGAGTTCGTGTTCGTCGTTTCGGGCGAGGTTGTGCTTGTGACGGACAAGGGCGAGAGCGTGCTCAAAGCGGGCGATGCGGCCGGCTTCAAGAAGGGCAAGCGCGACGGGCACCAGCTCATCAACCGCAGCCGGAAAGACGCCGTCGTGCTCGAAGTGGGGACACGGTCGAAGGACGACACCACCGTCTACAGCGACATCGACATGCGCTACGAGCCAGGCAAAGGCTACGTGCGGCGGGACGGGACGCGGTACAAGAAGCGGGGAGCCTGACTTCCCTCATCCGTCTCGCGGCTATCGGCGCTCGCCACCTTCTCCCGCAAGCGGGAGAAGGGCTTGGGTCAGAGGTGACCAACGCCCCAGCCCTTCTCCCTCCCGTTGGCGCATTCGAGTTCACTAGCCTGATAGCCCTTCTCCCGCGCCAGCGGGAAAAGGTGGATCGACGTCGAAGGCGGCGAGACGGATGAGGGCTGCTGCGGCTCCTTTTGCGCCGACGTTACTTTTGCTATCCACGCGCCCGTAGAGGGTGTTTCGCATGGACTTGAAGACCATCGCCGTTCGGGCGGGGAAGTTGCTGGCGAAGCGGCTGGTGGTGAGCCGGTTGCCGAAGTGGCCTTATTTGGTTGCGGCGGCGGCTGTGGCGGCGCTCGGGCATTGGCTGTCTTCGATCGAGGTCGTCGAACCGTTGAAGGCGTGGTCGGCGCAGCTGCTCGGCGATTTGCGCGTGATCTCGCCGCTGAACGTCATGGGGGCCTATTACTACAGCCTTACCGGGTGCAGCGCGGGGATCGTCGATGGCGCGGTGACGGCGAATTGCGATGCGGCATCTTCGATCTGGCAACAGATGGAGCGTTACGGGCTCGACGGGATCAGCCGCATGTTCTGGCCGATCGTGATGCTGCTGCAGACGGCGCTGCTCGTTTGGGAGTCTTCCGGGTGGATGGGGCGCATCATCTATCTGGCGACATTGCCGGTCGGGCTCGTCGGCGCGATGGCGGCGGTCGAAAAGACCGGCGACGATATGGAAGACTGGACCGTGTTCGGCTGGATCTTGGTTGCCGCGCTGCTGCCGCTGTTTGCGGGGGCGGCGGCGCTCGTCCTGCAGTGGCTGCTCATCGCGTTTCTTTGGATCTTCGGTCAGGCGCTGGCCGGGATCGTGTGGACGGCGACGGTGGCGGCCGCGCCGTTCGCCTATTTCAAGGGCGCGATGGGACTGATGAAAGAGGCACGCCAGCTCGAGAAAGAGCACGCGGCGATCAAGGGGGAGGAGTAGCCGCTACTCCGGCGCGGGCGGCGGCGGGGGTTTTTTCAGGCGGGACTCGCGGATCGTGATGTAAAGCGTCGCTGCAATGACGATGGCGGCGCCCAGCATCGTGGTGAGGTTCGGCACCTCTTGGAACAGTGCGAGGCCGAGCAGCACCGCGAAGACGAGGCGCGTGTAGTCGATCGGCGCCATCGCGACCGCGTCGCCGGCGGCCATGCCGCTGATGTAGCAATACTGCGTGGCGAGGCCCAGGACACCCATTGCGCAGAGCAGCGCGAAGTCGCCCGGCGTCGGCCAGCGCCATTCGACGAGCGCGAGCGGGATCGAGAGCAGGAAGCCCAACACCGCGGCCCACGCCATCAGCACGCCGGTTGCGGTGTCGCGGGTCGCGATCTTCATTGCGGTCACCGTCATCGCGAACAGGAACGCGGAGCCGAGCGAGGCCGCGGCGCCGAGCCAGTTGCCCGCCCCCTGCCCCGCCGGCTGCAGCATGACGAGCACGCCCGCGAAGCCGAGCAGCGTCGCGCTCGCGCGGTGGAGCCCGACGCGTTCGCCGAGCAGGAATACCGCGAGCGGCACGATCCAGAGCGAGCGCGTGAACGAAAGTGCGTTCGCGTCGGCGAGCGGCAGCACCTGGTAGGAGTAGAACGCGAGGATCATGCCGACCGTCGTGCCGCCGGCGCGAAAGAACATCAGGTCCGGGCGGCTGGTCGCGAACGCCGCGCGCGGATCGCGCAGGATGAACGGCGTCATCACGGCAAGCCCCGCGAGCTGGCGATAGAATGTCTGCAGCATCGGGCCGTAGCCGTCGCCCAGATACTTGATCAGCGTCGTCATCAGCGTGAACGTGACGGCGGAGGCAAGCATCCACAACGCGCCGCGGGTGTTGGCCGACAGGCGGCTCGTCGAGAGGGGATTGCGCATGAGCGGCGCGTACTATGGCGCGGCGGGAGGTGAACCGGCAAGTCGAACGGCGGCGCGCAACAGACCGATGCAGTCGCTACGTAACGCTATCGCTTTCGGGCCGCACGGCGACACATGTTTAGACAAAATTGACTCAATCTATCGCACTGAAGATTAACGGCCGGAGCGGATAATGGCGCACTTGGCTTTGAGGGCGCGCTATGTGGGGCTTGCTGCGGTTCATGCTGTTCGTGGTCGGTGCGTTCGTGCTGTTCGGCGCGACGGCCGGGCTCTACTGGGAGCATTTCTACGCGGCGCTCGAGAAAGACGGGCAAGTCGTGACGGCCACGGTGACGAGCGTGGTCGTGCCCGGCATGTCGCATAGTACTGCATCAGATCGTGCCGACGGCGCGGTTCATTTCGCGTTCCAGACCGAGTCCGGTAAGACGATTCAAAGCAAGCGCAAGATCGGCGCGGACGCGGCGCAACACTTGCGCGTCGGCGCGAAGGTCAGCATCCGCTATCTGCCGACGGCGCCCAGCGTGCACGAGATCGCGGCGCTCAGCGAAGGCCATCACGACGCCGGTCTTGGCCGGTGGCTGCAATACCTGCTGCTCGCGTTCGTGGGCGCGGGCGTGATGTTCTGGGCGTCCGACACGGCGCGGCTGCGCAAGCCGCGGATGAACCTCGCGCTGAACGAGCTTGCGGGGGAAGCCCAAGCGCAGGCGCCGGCCGCAGCGCTTGCCTCGACGACGGCGGGTGCGGGGATCGCGAAGCGGTTCCGGTAGGCGTGCTTTCTAGCGCGCGCGGCGGGTGTAGTGGATCACCCACGAGTCTTGCCACGTGGCGCCGTTGTCTTTGCTGCCCTGCCAGCGCCAGGTGAGGCTGTTCGGTTTGATTGCTTCGAAGACCATGCGCCGATGAGGCGAGGTTTCGCCGAGGCGCGTGTTCTCGAGCACGAACGTGCCGTCGGCCGCGGGGCCGCCGGTGAGCGCGAAGTAGCCGCCTTGGTTGTCGACCCAAGTCTGGCGCCAAAGTTTCGGCGCCGCGTGGTAGGTCGAGACGGAATGGCCGATCAGATCGCCGGTCGAGGGGCCGCCTTCGAAGTGCTCCTTGATCACGCAGTTGCCGAGCTCGCGCGTGATCGTGTTCGTTCCGCTGCCCGCCGACTGGCCCGGCGATGCATCCCAGCGGACGTCCCAAACGCCGACCCAAAAGTCGAGCTGCCGGAACGCGGGCGATGCGCATTGCGGCGAGGTTTTCATGGCAGGCCCCGTGTTCCCGGCGGCGAAGCTTGCGCCCGTCGTTAGAACCATCGCGGCGCAAGCGACAGCGGCGAACTTGAACGGCATGCGCATTTCCCCCGTGTTTCGACGGGCGCATCTTGCATGGGCGCGGGATGCGGCGGCAACTGCGAATGTGCGAACCACGTACGGTTCTCGCGCGGTCGGCGGATCTGGCTCAGCTTTCGTGCTCTAGCGCTGCGGGAGCGACAGGAGCAGCGTGGAGAGGTCCGCCACGGTGTCGATCAAATGCGTGTGTGGCGCTTGTGCGAGCGTGTCGCGGCCGTGCGCGCCGGAGCACACGCCGATGTTGAGGCCGGTACCTGCGGCGGCCCCCGCTTCCAGGTCGACTTTGGTGTCGCCGATATTGATCACGCGGCGCGGGTCCGTCACACCGGCGGCGCGCATCGCTGCGCGGATCAGGTCGGGCGCCGGCCGGCCTTCGGCCACGTCGTCGCCGCAGACGACGGCGGCGAATCCTTCGCGTGGCCAGTGCAACGCTTCGAGCAGGAGGCCGGCGATCTCGCGATCGAGCCCGGTATTGAGCGCAACGGCGACGTTGCGCTCGCGCAGGAACGAAAAGGCGTTGACTGCGCCTTCGACGGCGGACGCTGTTGCGCGATACTCGGCGCCAGCCAAGTCGAGGAAGTGCCGGTAGACCTTATCCACGATGGTGTTGTCTTGGGTGGCGAGAAGTCTTTGCATCGCGCTTCGCTTCGAGGCGCCGCGGACGGCTTTGATCTCGCCCGCCGACGGCGCGACGCCCACCTCCGCCAGCGCCGCGCGAAAAGCCCGTTCCGCTTCGCCGCGATCCTGAACCGTGGTTCCGATCATGTCGAATACGGCGAGATCGAAGGTAAGGCTCATGGTGCGCTTCGCCGGCAACTCTACCCCAACGTCCCGCCCGCCTTCATCTGCCGCGCCACCGCGCGGTCGATCGAGTCGATCGTCGGCCGCTCGCCCAAATCGTCCATCTCGATCACGACGTCGAACTTCTTCTCGATCGCGGCCAGCGCCTGGCGGATCTCGCGCGGGCCCGCCGCGAAGGTCGTCATGATGTCCACATCGTCCGCCATATCGGCGGGCGACAACCCGACCGCGTGCGCCACGATCAATCGAATGGCACCAAGCCGCTCGTTACTGCCGGTCATGTAAATGCTCCGCCGACGTTAAGGCCGAATCTTCCGGCACTGTACAACACTTCGCCGGCCGTGCGCGGATCGCGCGCGCGCCCCTCGCCTACCGCGTCGCGCCGCAGCTGCCGGCGAAGGCGAGTTCGGTAAGCCACGAATTCTGGGGACATGTGACAAACTCTAGCGACTTCTCATGAACTTGTTGCCGCCCCCGGAAATCGAGAACGTGTTCGTTTCGTGCTCATCATAGCGAGCACGGCTTTTTTTCTTGGGCAGGGACTCGATGACCTCTGAGCTTGCACGAGATGTTGCGGCCCCTTGGCGCGGGTCGGTTACGGCACGCCGTGTTGCAGTTGGCGGTCGTATTCGGCGGCGTCGAAGTGGCCGAGGGATTCGGCGACCAAGCCGTCGGCGGCGAAGCGCCAGTCTTCGTAGCCATGGAAGCGCACGAATCTTCCGGTGCCGCCGGGGCCGGTATTCGTGCCGGTGAACGTCCAATGAAAATGCACGCGCTCGCCCTTGCGCTCCAAGCGATCGAACGAGACGAGCGCGTCCGGGAACGCGGTCATGAAGCCCTGCGCCACCTCCGCGATCGCCGCGCGGCCGACGGCGGGTGCGCCGTCGTTCACTTTGAGCGAGCCTGAGGGCGAAAAGAACGTCGCGACGCGCTTTGCATCGTCGCTGCACCAGGCCTTCGCGTAGCCTTGCGCGAAGGATTGAACGTTTGCCGGGATCATCAGTAGAGCCTCGTCGCGTCGCCGCCGCCGATGAGTAGCGTGGTTCCGTTGATGAAACTGGATTCGCCCGACAGCAAAAAGGCGACCGCGTCGGCGACTTCTTCGGATTCGCCCACGCGGTTCATCGCGGAGTGCCGGCTGATCGTGCGGCGTATCAGGTCGGGCGCGGACTCGATATAAGGATCGACCATCTCGGAGTGCGTATGGCCAGGACATACCGCGTTCACGCGCAGGTTCTTGTCACCGTAATCGATCGCGGCGGTCTTCGTCAGGCCGACGACACCGAATTTGCTGGCGCAGTAAGCAGCGTGACCCAGGTCGCTGGGGACCAGGCCGTACATCGACGACATGTTGACGATGGAGCCGCCGCCGCGCGCCAGAAGCGCCGGTATTTGATACTTCATGCACACGAACACGGCGCGCAGGTTCGTATTCATGGCCGCGTCCCAGCCCGCCTCGTCGATGTCGGCGACCGGCGTCAACGTCGGCCCCGTGATCCCGGCATTGTTGAAGGCGCCATCGAGACCGCCGAAGCGTTCCGTCGCGGCGGCGACCAAGGCCTTGATGTCGGCGGTTTTCGTCACGTCGGTTTGGACGAAGATGCCCTCCCCGCCCGCGGCTTTGATCTCGCTCAGGATCGCCTCGCCCTTGTCGCTGCGCCGTGCGGCGAGAACGACCTTCGCACCGTCCGCCGCCAGGCGCCGCGCCGTCGCCGCGCCGAGGCCGGAACTTGCCCCGGTCACGATGATGACTTTGTTCTTTAGGCTTTTCATTTTGAGTTCCCCGTTTCCGCCGTTGGCCTTCGACTAATCACGTCTTTGCGCGCCCGCGCAACATCGCGGCCACGTAGGTCTGCATCGGGTCGGGCGCACGCGGCTCGACCCGATACGTCACTGTTCGGCACTTAGAACTTCTCCCCCACCAGCTCTTCGCTTTTCGCCCAGAGCGCTTTGGCGCGGGTTGGGTCGATGGCGTAGGGGCGCACGCCTTCGCGGACGGCGGGATTCTGGTTCAGTTCGGCGACGTGGCAGTCTTCGCAGTAGCGGCCGCCGACGGCGTCGGCGCTCGCGACGAAGCCCGCCCATACGGAGGTCGCCGCGCCTTGGGGCACGGTTTTGAATTCGAACGCCGGCGCGCCTGCCGGGCGGCTCTCGTTGATCGACTTCATCATCTGTTGGACGAGTTCGGGCGTCATGTGGCGGCCGAGTTCGGTTTGGATGCCGCCCGGGTGCACCGCCGTCGCGCGCACGCCGTTCGCTTTGTGGCGGCGGTCGAACTCCACCGCGAACAGCACGTTCGCCGTTTTCGAGCGGCCATAGGCGACGAACGGCGCGTACTCGGTGCGTTCGAAGTTCGGATCGTCGAGGTCGACGTCGGCGAAGCGGTGGCCGGCCGACGACAGATTCACGAGGCGCCCGCCCGGCTTGATGAGCGATGCGATGCGGTTCACGAACACGAAATGGCCGAGGTGGTTCGTGCCGAACTGCGTTTCGAAGCCGTCGGCGGTTTTGCCTTTCGGTGTCGCCATCACGCCGGCGTTCGCGATCACGACGTCGAATTTGCGGCCGTCTTTGACGAGCTTGTCGGCGGCGGCGCGCACGCTTTTGAGCGAAGCAAGATCGAGTTCGACGAGGTCGAACGTGGCGCCGGGTTTCAACGCGGCGCGCACGGAGGCGGTCGCGTCGCGCGCCTTGCCGAGATCGCGCGCGGCCCCGACGACGCTCGCGCCGTGCGCCGCGAGTGCGCGCGCGGTCTCGACGCCGAGGCCCGCGGAGACACCGGTGACGAGCACGCGCTTGCCGGTGAGGTCGTGGCCAGCGAGCACGTCGTCGGTGGTGGATTTGGCGTTGAAGGCGGTCATGGGCGGGGGCTCCGTGGTGTGGGTTGGCGGCATCATGCGCCGTTCGGTGCGTGGAGTCGAACGGCGTTCCTGGGACCGCGGGCGGCCTCGCCCGCTCTTTGCTGGCTCTCCGGCACCGGTGCGGTGGAGATGCTGCTAAGATCGGGCAAGGGTGCCCCGCCTACGCCAAGGCTTCGGCGGGCAAGAGTTGGCACACTCGGCCGCCGTAGCTTTAGCGAAGGGGGGCCGCGGTCCCAGGATGTCGCCAGGGCGCCGGATTGCGGCTATCCTTCGGCCGACGGGGATTGAGGTGCCACGATGGTTGCGTTGTTCAAATGGCTGGTGCGGTTGTTCGTGCTGCTGCTGGTCGCGGCGGCGGTTGCTTATCCGGTTGCGGATTTGCTGCGCGCGCCGATGGACGATCTGGCACGGGCGAAGCTTATGCGGGCGGGCAAAGCGGGGCGGTTCGTGCCGCTCAGCGACGGCATCATGCATGTCAGGGTCGAGGGGCCGGAGGACGGGCCGGTCGTGTTGCTCGTGCACGGCGCGGCGACCGGCGGGTTTGCGTTTCGGCGTTGGATCACGCCACTCAGCGAGGCGGGATTTCGGGTGATCGTGCCGGATCTCCTCAGCTTCGGCTATTCGGACCGCCCGGCGGTCGCGCACGACCCGGCGTTCTTCACCGATCAGCTCGTCGAGTTGCTCGACAAGCTGAGCGTGACGCAACAGTTACAGATCGTGGGCACGTCGATGGGCGGGGCGATCACGAGCGACTTCGTCGCCGCGCACACGGGACGGATCCGCTCCGTCACGTTGATCGCGCCGGCGGGGCTTGGGCCGGTTCCGGCCGCGAGCGCACAGGGTACGCGCGTGCTTCTGAGCCCGATCGTCGGCGATTGGTTGGCGCGGGTGCTTGGGCCGACCGCCGCCGTGCGCGCGACCGCGCAACCGAGCCTCGCAGGGGTCGAGGGTATCGCCGATTGGATGGCCGAGCAGGCGGGGTATCGCGGTTATTCGGAGGGCCAGCTGAACACATTCCGCAATTACGATCTGCAGAACCGGCTGCAGTCGTACGACGCGCTCGGCCGCTCCGACTTGCCGGTGCTCGCGGTGTGGGGGACGGCGGACAGCGTCGTGCCGTTCGCGCATTCGGCGGAGCTCACGAAGCGCGTGCCGCAGACGAAGCTCGTGCCCGTCGACGGCGAGGAGCACGGGCTGCCGATCCGCAAACCGGACGAGACGATGGCGATCGTTCTGCCGTTCCTGCAGGCGCAGCGCGGGGTGCCCTCATCCGTCACGCCGCCCTGATGGGCGGCGCGCCACCTTCTCCCACTCGCTGCGCTCGCAGGAGAAGGGCAATCCGCCGCTCAAGCCAGTTCCGCGGCCGGGGTCTTCCAGGTTTCTTCGGCGGTGCGGGCGGGTTCGTGGGCGGTGGCGGTGGCGACGAGTTCCACCACGGCTACGACGACGATGGCGGCGGCGACCATCCAGGCGATCCAATCGCGCGGGTAACTCTTCATGCTCTCTCCTCCCTGCTTGTTGCATAACAAGGTCGGGGCGCGGCTCGCGCGCGACAACTCACGAGTGCGCGATGTGTCCGGCGGCGACGTGCGTGCGTGTGCGGCAAGCGCGCGGTAACGCTGGAGGGACACGATCGTGAACGCGCTGTCACGTATCAACACCGCGTGAGAGAGTGTCCTCCTGGGACCGCGGGCGGCCTCGCCCGCTCTTGATCACATCTCAAACGCGCGGACAGTTGAGAGCCGGCAAAGAGCGGGCGAGGCCGCCCGCGGTCCCAGGAAGCGTGTGCGCTGTCAGATCCCAGTGCGTGTGATCGTGCGCGTCACCGTAGCGGCGATCGCGTCCGGGGCGGCTTCGGGGAACGGGGAGACGCAGCTCACGTTGATTTCGCAGAGCACGAAGCGGCCGCGGGTGTCGGGGCCCGCGCGGTAGAAGAAGTCGGCGTCCCAGAGTGCGGGGAGGCGTTCGGCGGGCAGGTCCAAGAGGCGCTGCAGGCCGGGGATCCAGTCGGCCTCCATCGCTTGGCGCAGGTCGGCGAACGCGGCGGCATGCGGGGCGTGCATGGCTTTGGCGGAAGCCATGCCGAACGCGCCCTCGCCTGCCCTACGCGGCTGCTGCTCGGCGAAGCCCACGACGCGGGTTTGGCTCACGTAGCAGCGCACCATGCCGGCGGCGGCGTTGTCGTTGAACGCTTGGTCGATCACGGGGCCGCGTGCGAGCGTTTCGCGCACATGGGCGGCGAATGCTGCGCGGGTGAGGCGCTCGATGCGGTCGTCGCTTGCGTGTTGGACGATGAGGTTTGCGCCGTCTGCCGCGACCTTCAGCACGCCTTGACCGTCGTTGCCGCGCAACGGTTTGAGCACGCGCGGGCCGCTGGCGAGGTGCTGCCAGAAACGTGCGTCGAACGTGGCTTCGTCGCGATAGAGATCGGTGGGAGAACCCCAGCCGAGTTCGCGCGTGGTGTAAAGCACCTCTTTCGTGCCCATGCGCGCCGTCACGTCCGGGTGCGTGCTCACCCACACGCCCTGGGCCGCGATGCGGCGCAGCGCGGCATCGACCATGGCGCGGTCGCGCCCGGCTTGCAGCGGGTTGATCCAGACGAGCACGCCGGCCATGCGCGCGAGGTGCGCCTCGATCTCCCCTGCCCGCTCGTCGAACCAGACGACGCCCTCGGCGGCGAGCCCCGCGCAGTTCAGCGCCGCGATCACGGGCGCGAGGCGCGCTTCGTGGGGCGCGGGCGCGTCAGGCGCATCCGGGTTGCCGCGCCAGAGCACGGCGATGCGCTTATGTTTCGATGATGAGGCGTCCATGGGTTCCAAGCTCCACTCCCCTTTTCAAGGGAATCAAGCGGCGCTTGGACGGGGACCGTCTAGCCGGGCGTCCGCGGATAAGCCCGATGGCGTGAAGATGGCGCGGACCCGTGCGGTTTGCAAGCCTACCTCAACTGCCGCTCGCGGACGACGAGGATGCGGCCGGTGCGGGTGTCCTTGATGCGGTATTGGTAGTCTTGGCCTTCGGCGGGCATCAGGCTTTCGACCTTGTAGACGCCGTCGGGCGTGCCTTGGTGGTGGCGGTCGGCGATTAGGTCGACGACGGCGCCGAGCTTGAAGCGGCGCGCGCGGGCGGTGATGTCGGTCATGGGACTCCTCACGAACGTTTGCGGACAAATTGGGGCGGCGGCCGGGCCGGCCCCGGCGCTTGACGCGCGCAAGGGACACGAACCCGGCCGCCGCGCCCTGCGGGGCACGCGCGCATGCAGCGCACGGAGGGCGCGCACACGCAAAGCCCGCAGGGCTTTGACGGACGACAACGGTGCGGGCGCGCGAACGAGCGCGGACCCGTACATATGCCAAATTGAAGAGCTTGGAGCAGGCCAGCCTTTCGTGCCGGCAACATGATCGCGGCGGAGCTTAGGCGATGGGCGAAGGAAACGCGAATCCGGCGGCGGGCTGCGCGCTTTGCGGCATCGGCGAATGGAATCCATGCCAGGAAGGCATTAGCCGCGGCCGTCGCGCGCGGGGCACTCTTGCCGTGAGCAATCCGGTCCGCAGCAAGGGCCGAGCGGAGCGCGGCAAATGTCGAAGGATACGATCTTCAATTTCTTGATCAGCCTCGTCGTGGCGGCATGGGGGCTCCAGATCGCCGGCCTCAGCGTCAACGAGTGGAGGGTCTCAAAGGACATCTTCGTCTACCTCATTGGGACGATGTTCCTGCCGGCGGTTTGGACGCTCGGCTACATCCTCTTCAATCGCGAAGCGGCGCGCGTCATCCGCTGGAGACCCGGCCGCGTTCTCGGCCTCATCGCAGCGCCGCTCTTGCCCGCGGCGATCGCCTTCGGCGCATTGGCGCTCACGCTCCACCTCGACTGGGGCAAGAGCGGCTATTTCGCGTTCGGCGCCGCAAGCGTCGATGTCGGGAAGGGGCCTTGGCTGCTCGGCGCGGGCGAGCAGATGTGGCTGCACTTCGTCGCAAACATGGTGGCGACGACGATCTTCTTCGGCGTGGTCAACAGCATCACGGCGGTCGGCGAAGAGTTCGGCTGGCGCGGCTTCCTGCAACCGCACATGATACGCGCGTTCGGCGTCACGCGCGGCCTCATCATCCTCGGGTTTGTGTGGGGTATCTGGCATCTGCCGGTCAACCTCGCCGGGTACAACAACGCGGAGAACCCCGTCCTCGGCGCATTGGTGCTGTTCCCGGCCGCGCTTATCGCGCACTCCTTCATCCTTGCCGCCCTAACCATTTGGTCGCGAAGCTTCTGGCCAGCGGTTCTCTTCCACGGTTCCGTCAACGGTATCTACGGCGGGGTCACGTCGAAGATCGTCCTCGCCCCGGGCGTGGAGCGTCTCACAATTGACCTTGCGATCCTCGGCATCGAGCTTGGCCTTGGTCTGATCGCCCTGTTGCTGATCAAAGCGTTCTGGCGGCCGCGCGTCGATGAAGACGGCGCATCGCAATGAGGGCCGGCCATCGTATGCGTCTCCTCATGCTTGTTGCCGCCGCCATAGCCGGGCTCTTCACGCTGCTCTACGGCGTCGGCGTCATGCTGACCGCGCGCGTCGAAACGGTGGACTCGGGCACTCTTCCGCCGCTGGCTGGCGCAAAGTTCACAAACACCAAGAGCGGACGCACGCATTACGTCGATATAGGGACCGGGCCGGTCATCCTGCTCGTTCACGGCAGCGGCGGGAGCCTCGGGGCATGGCAGGAAGGCGTTATCGATCGCCTCGCGCGGCATCATCGCGTCATCGCGCTCGACCTGTTCGGCAACGGCAGATCGGAGCGCAACACGTCTTTCGCTTACGGGTATACGCTCTGGGTGACCCAGATCGTCGAGTTGTTGCAAGCGCTCAAAGTCGAGCAAGTAACGGTGGTCGGCCACTCGGTCGGCGGCGTGCTTGCGTGCGTGCTCGCTGCCGATCACCCGGAACGCGTCGCGGGCGTCGTGACGATCGGCACTGGTATGAGGATTGAGCCGCAGCAATTGCTGCTGCTGCTGCCGGGTTTTGGCGAAGTCGGGCTGGCGAGGGTCGCCGCCTTCACAGACACCAAGGCCGAGCGCTACCGCGAGATGCTGGAGCTGGCGTTCAAGGTGAAAGGCACCCGCGCGGCACTGCTGAGCTATGCGCGCCGTCAAGCGACAGTCGATGGCGCCCGACTGTTGTGGGGCACGTTCGAAGACGTCAAAGCGCCGGTTCTCCATCTCAGCGGCACGCACGACACGCATATCCCTCACGAGGTTGCGCGCGCCCTGGCGGCACGGACCATGGGGCGCTTCGTGCCGGTGGCGGGTGCCGATCACGACGCGCATATCGAAGCGCCGGTCCCCGTTGCTGCCGAAATCGAAGAATTCATTGCGGAGAACCCGCGGGTCCGCTGACCTGCTCCTTTGGGTCCAACGGGCGGGCGGCATCGCTTGCGCCGCATCCTGAGACTGATACGGTGCAAAAACACCCGAGAACATGATCAGGAGGACCGCCTTTAGCGGGCGCGATCTCTACCGCGAAGGCATCATCCGCGCCCGCGCCGCCTGACAATCGCGCGCGCATCCTATAGCGTGGCGCCGTCCCGTGACGCTTCTAGAAGGAGTCCCATGTCGCTCGAAGAGTTCTACTATGTCAGCCAGATCGCAGCGTCCGTCGCGGTGCTGGCGTCGTTGATCTATCTCGCGCTGCAGACGCGGCAGACGGCGCGCAATCAGCAGGCGCAAATGCACGCCACGCGGCTGCACTATGTGCGCGACGACGTCACGCGATTGGCGGACCCGACGTTCTACAAGACCTACCGCTCCGGCCTCGCAGGGGACCCCTACCTCAAGGCGGAAGAAGGCTGGCAGTTCGTCATGACCGCTTACGGTTTGCTCTTGAGTTTCCAGGAGCAGTTCCATGAGTTTCACGAAGGCATGCTGAACAAGAGGCGCTGGGAGCCGAGCCGCTCCACCTTGCGGCGGCAATTGTCGTCTCCCGGCTTTCGCGCCGTGTTTCGCCTGTTTCGGCCGCAACTCGACACGCATTTCGCGGCCGCCGTCGACGAGATCATCGCCGAGGTGAAGACATCGCCGGCAGAGCAAATCTCGTTCACGAAATGGCAGCTTCTGGCGGCGGAGGAGCGCGGCGCGCCGGTGTAGGCGATCCCTCCCCTTCCCGCGCCCGCAACAAACGGAACAATCCATGCCCAAGAAGAAATTCGTGCTCGCGATGATGATGCACGAGACGAACACGTTCTCGCCGCTGCCGACGCCGATCGAGTCGTTTGCGCGCAAGGGCGACTTGTCCGGAGCGCTTGCGATCGCGGAGGCGGAGGGCACGAACACCTCGCTCGGCGGCTTCATCGAGGTCGCACGCAAAGCGGGCGCGGAGTTCACGCTGCCGATGGCGGCGAACGCGCACCCCTCGGGCCTCGTCACAAACGCCGCGTTCGAGCAGATGGCGGCCGCGATCGTCGCGGAGGTGGCGAAAGGGTGCGATGCGGTGTTGCTGGCGCTGCACGGCGCGATGGTGACGCAGAGCTACGACGACGGCGAGGGCGAACTGCTCGCGCGCATTCGCAGGGTCGCGCCGCACATTCCGATCGCCGTCGCGCTCGACTTCCACGCGCAGATGACCGAGGCGATGGTGAGGGGCGCGACCGTCATTACCGGCTACCGCACCTATCCGCACATCGATATGGCCGACACCGCGCGCCGCGCCGGACGCACGCTCATGCGCGCGATGGCCGGCGAGGTTGCGCCGAAGATGGTGTGGGGCAGCCGCCCGCTGATGAGCTCGACCTTGATGCACACGCCCTCGCGCGAGCCGATGAAGACGCTGATGGGCATCGCCAACGCGGCGGAAGACGGCGGTCAGGTGTTGAACGCTTCCGTCTTCGGCGGCTTCCCGCAAGCCGACATCCCGCATCTGGCGCTCTCGTCCGTCTTCGTCTGCGACGGCCGCACCGCCGACGGCGAGGTGATCATGAACCGGATTCTCGATCAGGCGTGGGAGCGGCGGGAAGAGTTCATGTTTCGCGCCGAGCCGCTGCGCGATCAGGTTGCGCGCGCACGGTCGCTCAAAGGCGGCCCGATCGTCATGGCCGATCACGGCGACAACACGGCGTCGGGCGGCACGCAGGACGTGATGAGCGTCATCGAAGAGGCGATCGCGCAAGGGCTTGAGGATGCCTGCGCCGGCCCGATCTGCGATCCCATCTCGGTCGCGCAGATGATCGACGCGGGCGTCGGCGGCACGGTGAGCTTGAGCCTCGGCGGGAAGGTCGACATGCCGGCGATGGGTCTCAAAGGAAAGCCGCTCGCCGTGTCGGGCC
>CAZYGK010000063.1:0-18014 GCA_964647355.1 uncultured Flavobacteriaceae bacterium
TCGTGAAAATGACTTCGAGCGCGGTCTTCGGCTTGTGCTTCGGGTGCACGTCGGTTGGGATACCGCGGCCGTTGTCGCGCACCATGAGGATGTTGTCGGGCTCAAGCGTGATTTCGATGCGGGTCGCGTGGCCGGCGACGGCTTCGTCCATCGCGTTGTCGATGATCTCGGCTGCCAGGTGGTGCAGTGCGCGCTCGTCCGTGCCGCCAATATACATGCCGGGGCGGCGGCGGACGGGCTCCAAGCCCTCCAGGACTTCAATGTCCTTGGCGGAGTAGTTCTTGGAGCTTTTATCGTCGTCTTCGTCGTCCATGTTGAAAAGATCGGCTTTCGTGGCGGGCTTGGCCATGGGGGTACTCGTTCACTGAATCGGAGCGGGACTATAGCGGGTCCGTGTTCCCGGCACGCCCGTCATTCGCAGCCGGATTTTCGGGCTTTTCCACAGGTGTCGCACTCTGCGAAGTGGCACATGTGGCACAGGGTTTGGGGGTTTTGCATTGTGCCACTTCCGGCGGATCCAGCAGCGCGCTGATGTGCGGCGAAAGCTTGGCGAAATCCACCTCATTTCCCTGCGCTAGGTCGCGGACGAAGCGTTCGAGTTCGAAGTCGCGCGGTGGCGCCGCGGTGGGTTGGCCGAACGATATTAATGTCGGCGTCTCGCGATATTGCTCGGGCCTCAGCGCCCTCAGCCGCGCGAGCAACAGGCCGTCGGAGTAGCGGCGCTTGGCGCCGCATTGTTCGCCTTTGTAGAACACGGGCTCGTCGACGCCGTCGCGCCCGCGCCGGTCCGCCTCGTCGGCGAGCAGGTCGCAAGCGACCGCGTTCGCGTCGCGCCAGCGCGCGGCGAACGCTTGGTCGGAACTGCGCCAACGATAGACGCAGCGCCGCGCATAGCCAGCCGTCGCGCAGGCAGCATTGACGGAGTGGCCGTTTTCGAGCGCGGTGAAGAAGCGGTCGTCGGCGTCGGGCGAACGCGTGGAGGGAGCGGGCATGGGGCTGTGCCTGGTTGGTGTGGTTGTGGGCTGAGCGCCGCGGCAATCAGCAGGCGCGACAGGGTGCGAGTCGAATTATCGCAAAATAACTGCAAACAATATAGCGCGGTAGCGCGAACGGAAGAAGAACGCGAATTGCCGCACTTAAGGTGTCGCACCATGCAGCTGCACATTAGAGAGCACGATTTGCCGCCCACGTTCGCGCTGCAGCGCCATCTTTCTCCAGTTGACGAACGGGAGAAGGTGGATCGACGCCGATAGGCGGCGAGCGGGATGACGGGCGGTGGCGGAGCTAGGCGCCGAGTTCGTCGTGTGTCCCTGGATCTCCATGGCCGTCGAGCTTAGTTCGCCCAGCCTCATCCTGTGGCAGCACGCGGTGGCGCAGCAGCACGCGGCGCGGGCTGATTGAGGTAGGCAGTATGAAGGTTTAGGGGCAGACGAGATCTGCTTCGTCCGCCTGCCGCTTGGTCTCTATTCCTCCAGCGAATCCTCGAGCGAGCTTGATCCGGTTGCGATCGCTACGCCGTCAATGGCGTATGAGGGTGTCGTGGTGCCCAACGGTTCGATGTAAACGTCGCTGATCGAGTGATTGGCATCGGCGAACCACACCCAATGGTTCAACTTATTGCCGTTCTGAACCGCGTGTTTCGTGAAGAGCACGTTCGTGCCGGCCTTGGCCGTCAAGCGCCAGCCGGCGGGGTTGATGCCGATAATGAAGAAGCCGACGTAGTTTGCGCCGGCGCCGACCCTGATACGTAGAGGCCGCGTTCCGCCGCAGGTGGTTCCGTCTTCGTCCATGCTTTTGAGGACCTGCGGCCCGTAGGTCGCTGCTGAGCGTGCCGTCCCGGTCCAGTTCCACGTCGTCACGCAGACCGGGCCATCGGTGTCGGAGCCCAGAAAGCGGGGGCCGGACCCCGGCTTGCCCGAATGAAACCGAATGGACCCAACGCTGCCCGAAGCCAAGGGCCCCAAGGGGATCGGCGCGCTGTTCAGAAGGAAGTGGTTTTGGCGCTCGAAAGTGATGTGCGTGATGCCCGGGCCGGCGGCGGATGCGGCAGCCGCGGCGAGCAGCGTGGCGGCGAGCGAAAGTGGGAAGGCGTTTTTCATGACAAGCGCTCCTATTTCTTCGGATCGACGGCGACGTGGTCGGTCAGTGGCCGAATGTTGATCGAGTTGGGTGCGGGCGGTGCCACCACACCGCCCGCGGATGATGCTATCCGCAGCTCTTGCTTACCGTGAATTTGTTGATCGTGACGCCCGCGTCGTTCGACTGACCATTGGCTGAGCATGGCTTTGCACCGCCGCTCTTTACGTACACTTGCGCCTGAACGACGTACCAAGTGCTGGCGCTAGCCGAAACCGCAGTGTTCGTGTCGTACTTGAACTCGGTGCGCACGTTGTCGGCCGCCTCCGGATAGCAACCGCCGCACGCGGCTCCCCTTGCGTGTGCCGAGAAGGAGGCGACACCGATAAGACCGGGGTTCACAACCTTTCCTGCTATCACAATGGCCGTGCTGCCCCAAGCTTCACCGAAGCAAATAACCAGTCTGCGAAACTTGAGTCCTTTGCCTGCCGTTCGCGTGTCGCACTTGATGCCAAAGCCAAGATTGATGTTGGGCAGCCAGCCGATAATCACCTTGAGATTTGTCGATGCGTTGGCGCTGATGAATGCGCTCACCGCCTTAGGATTGTTTGGATCGAGTTGACGCGCCTGAACTGCTGCTTCCATCCTGCGCTCGATCGCCGCGATCTCGGGTTCGAGGGCGGCGGTATTCCGCAGAACTTCCTGTTGGATTGCTTGGTTGAGCGCAGCAAACATTTGGGCATCGTCGCCACCCTTGACAGCTGCGGCCCACGCCGCTGCAATCACCTTTGGGACCGAGTCGCGGGGGATGACTTGGCAAAGCGCACCGAGTTCCTCGCAGTTCGCCGGTCGGCTCAGTTGGTTGATCAAACGTTCGTATTCTCGGGCTTCGATGGTTTTTCTATACTCTCGCGCACGCCGGAGAACGACATCTTGGACCTGACCGACGGTTACGTTGGCCAGCGGCAGATATTTGCCCCGATCTTCCTTAAGTAGATGTGGAGGCCAGTTGTCGTAAGCTTGGGCTTGTTGGCTGGTTGTCAAACACGCCGCCAAAGCTGCTCCGAAAAGAATGATGCGTGAAATTCTCATCTGTTAGTCCTCCAATTTGTGTTTGTAGTTCTTCGCCAGCTCTGGTGTCCGTGCTTCCTAGTGACCACCATCTGAGCCTGCCTCATTGAAGGCAGAGAGTTCAGTGCACTGGAACCGCATGTTCATGTGGTTGCGGACAACCTTTGGGGGAGCGGACTCATCGGTTGCGCGACTGCTCTGGTCTTGATTCTTGGGCGTGTTAGCGTTCGTCGTTGTCGTTCGGATGCCTCGTGGCGAAGTCGTGGAAACAGTTCTGGCCTTTGATGGCTCTCGCCTTGTGCGTGCTCGTCACGCTCGCGGCGATGATGCCTGTTGTTGCGGTGACGCCTTACCAAGTGGCTGAGCGCGACGTTGCTTGGATGGCGGCGGCGGGCGATCTCAGGCCGCGGCGGCCGGTGGAAGGTGAGGCCGTGCGCGACTTGCGGACGCCGGCGGTCGCTGCATCGCAGGGTGCACGGCAGTACACGGTGACGATCGCGCGTGAGGCGGTGCCGGAGGGCGCGGTCGGGGTGCTCGTCGCCGGGCTTGCCGCGAAGGCTTGGGTTTCGGTCAATGGGTTGCGCGTGCCGGTCGAGGCGGCGTCGGCCACGCGGCCGCTCTACGCGGACATTCGCCGTGACGGGTTTCATCCGGGACCGAACCGGATCGAGGTCGTGGTGGCTGAGGCGCGGGCTTATCAATGGCTGCGCGGGATTTACTTCGGGCCGGCGCCCGCCGTTCGCGCGGCATGGGCGCGCATCGGCGATGTGCAGTTCGTGGCTGTGCGTGTCGTTGCGGCGTTTGGGGCTGCGGCCGCGATGCTGGGGTTCTTTGCGGTGGCGGTTTGGGCGGAGCGGCGGCTGTTGTTCGTGCCGTCGATACTGGCGCTGGTCTTCTCGTTATGGGCGGGGCTCGCTTGGTTTGCGGACAATCCGCTTGTGACCGCGCCGCATCCGTGGGTCGCTTCGCTGTTGATGGCGGTGGGGTCGCTTGCGGTGTTGCTGATCGCGGGTGGGCAGCGCGAGGTGTGGCAGCGCGCCTATACGGCGGTGTTTCGGGTTTGCGCCGTGGGGATCGCGGCGTTGGGTGCGATTTGGGCGGCGTCCACGTGGGCGCTCGATGCGGCGTTGCTGCTCGATCATTGGGTGCGGACGGCGGTCGTGCTTCTGGGCGCGGGGACGGCGTTGGTGTCGCTCTGCGTGCGCGGGCTTGAGGATGCGGGGTTGACGGCCGGGCAGCGTGCGGTGGCGGCGGTGCTGGCGGCGGCGCTGATCGTGGCGGCGCTCGCGCGTATCGGCGAGCTGGGGACGGCGGTGTACGTCTATGGTCAGGCGTTCGTCCGGGTGGCGGCGAGCCTTGCGCTTGTCGCTTGGTTTCTGATGGTCGCGGTGCGCGTGTTTGCCGATGCGGAGGCGGAGATACGCAAGCGCCTGGGTCTTGGCCGCCTGGTGCGCGAGCAACGGGCGCAGCTGAAGGCGCAGCAGGAGGCGCTGGAGCGGGAAATCAGCCGGCGCGTGCTGCTGGAGGAACGCGAGCGGTTTTCGCGCGATGTGCACGACGGTGTCGGCGGCTCGCTGGTGTCGCTGTTGATGCAGGCGCGGATGGGGCAGCTGAAGGAAGCCGATCTGGCGAGCGCATTGGAGAAGGCGCTCGACGATCTCAGGTTGATGATCGATGCGCTCGACCATTCGCGGGGGTCGTTGGGCGGGGCGCTCTCCACGTTTCAAACGCGCATTGCGCCGGCTTTCGCGGCGGCGGGGATTGCGCTTGAGTGGGATCAGGCGGCGCTGGGGGAGCGCACGCTCTCTGTGCCGGGCAGTCTGTTGCAGGTGTTCCGCATTCTGCAGGAAGCGTGCACGAACGCGATCAAGCACTCGAAGGCGAGGACGGCGAAAGTGCGGATCGGCTGGGACGAGGCTGCGGCCGTGTTCGAGCTCGACGTGGAGGACGATGGGCAGGGTGCTGGAGGCTCCCACGGCGGGAATGGCTTGAAGAACATGTCGCATCGCGCGTCGAAGATCGGCGGCGCGTTGACGGCAGGCCCGCGCGCGGACGGAACGGGCTGGGCGGTGCGGTTGCGGGTGCCGCAGCAAGGGGGTCTAGCTCACCGAACTATGTCCCTAGATCGTCATGACCGGGCTTGACCCGGTCACCTAGAGTCACATCGACAGTGTGGAAATGTCGATATGCCAATCGCTCTACGATCGCTGGGTGGCCGGGTCGCGCTTCGCTTGCCCGGCCATGACGAGTTAGGATGCTCGCGGGCTAACTTTTGCCGGGATTTAGAAGGCCACGCTGTTGGGCTTCGAACATCGCTTCCGTGCGGGTCGAGACGTCGAGTTTGGCATAGATCTTCTTGACGAAGTCGCGCACCGTGTTGATCGAGATGCCGAGGGCTTGGGCGGTTTCCTCGTAGGTGAGGCCGCGGCAGAAGATGGAGAGCACTTCTGTTTCGCGCGGACTCAAGCGGCTGTCGGCCTCCTTGCCTTGCGGCAGCGCTTGGGCGGGGTTCAGGAGTTCGAGCAGATAGGTTGCGACTTGCGGGCTGACCGGCGTGAAGCCGGCGAGTGTGCTGCGGATGTGAGTTAGAATGTCGGCTTGGCCCATGCTCTTGATGATGTAGCCGTCGGCACCGGCTTTCAGCACTCTCATCACCGTTGCCCGGTCGCCGAGCACGGTCGACACGAGCGCTTTCGTGCCGCATGCTTTCGCTTCGCGGACGATGTCGAGGCCGGTGCCGTCGGGCAAGCCGAGATCGATGAGGCAGAGCGCCGGCGCTTGTTTCGCGATCGCTACGCGGGCTTCGGCGACGGTGGCTACGTCGAAGGCGCAGGTGAGATCTTCCGTGCCGCTGATCAGCGACACGAAGAAGCGTCTGACTGCGGGGTCATCTTCGACGATTCCGATCGTGTTACTTTTCGTCATCGTTCCGCTTCCAGCAGGCGCCATAAGGAGCGCCGCGAATGTCGATCCAGTACTCGCCGGCGAATTTGCGGCCGCCGGTCATGGCTGCAAATGCGTGGCCCCGGCCGGCCAGGTGCCACTCTGCGACGCGCCATTCCTTGCCGAAGTGGTTTGCGTAGCGCGCGTCGGCTTCGGCGATGGTGCGGAACGATTTGGCGCGCACGGGTGGGGTGGCTGCGACCTCGCCGCCGCTCCAGTTTCTGGTGACGATGCTGGGGTCGGGGAGGTCGATGTGCGGGGCGGGGAGGTGACGGTCGGCGAAGCAGAGGAGCGGCAGTTCATCTGTGCACGGACGATTTCCGATGTAAGGCGCGCAGTCGGCCATCGCTTTGCAGTCGAAGAAAGCGAGGGCGCGGTTCATCCGCGCCAGCCAGTCAACATGAAGAACCGTCGTGCCCGCCGGCGCAGGTGGGTGTTCGCAGGCGGCGACAGCCATGAAGTCAACGGCGGTGTCGTCTGTGACTTCGATGTCGACGATGAGCGAGTCACCGCTGGCACGAACGAGATCGAGTAGCGTTTCGCCCGTTAGTAGCTCAACGTTGCCGATCGACGCCCAGACGATTTCGCCCGAGCGGTGCCACGGGCCGGTGCCGCCCATTTTGCCAAATCGGTCGGCGCGGAAGGGCGTGTCGGTCTGCTTGGCGCCGAATACGCGGCTTGCCAAGTTACCAATGTTGATCCCATCGTTGGCGTCGTCGCCAAGCGGTTTGGCGCGGACCACAACGATGGCGGTTGCGGTGTTGGGAGCAAATTCGAAGTGGTCGACGACGCTATGGTCGGGTTGCGTGCCGTCGAAGTTCGTGGGCGGCGCTTCCCTCATCAGCCTGGCATTCCGCAGGCGCGGGTGCATCGTGGCCGGTTCGTTATTGCCGGGGGCGAAGTTGTCTTCGACACCGCGAATCGTAACGCGCTTCGTTTCGCCGGGCTGGCACGCGTAGGCTTCGATGAGGGCCATGCCGGTTTTGGGCGCAGGGTCGGTGGTTGGTGGCGTTGCGGTGAGGAAAGCGTTTGCGAGCGCGATCAGTATCGCGGCGGCGACGATCCCCAAAGCGAGTGCAGCCCATTTCATTGCGGGGCCAGCGTGGCGGGGCGGACCTGAAGTGTCCATGAACAGCCGTTACGGCGTGTGCAGGTTTGTTGCTCGCTGTGGCCAAAGGGCGACCGTTGCGGTTACACAATCGGGTGATTCGCCTCAGGGGTTAATTTCATGACTGCCAATCTCGCTCAGCCGTTGTCTTTGCCCTGCGGCCAGGTGCTGCCGAACCGTCTTGCCAAAGCGGCGATGACGGAGGGGCTTGGCGATCCGTTCAATCGGGCGACCGACAAGCATGTGCGGCTCTATTCACGGTGGGCGCGCGGTGGGCTTGGGCTTTTGCTCACCGGGAACATTCAGATCGACCGGCGGCATTTGGAGCGGCCGGGGAATGTGGCGATTGAGGGTGTGCAGTCGGCGGAGGCGATGGCTGCGCTGAAGGCTTGGGTGGCTGCCGCGCGTTCCGGCGGAGCACAGCTCTGGGCGCAGGTTTCGCATGCGGGGCGGCAGACGCCCAAGCATGTGAACGCGAACCCGTCGGCGCCGTCGGCGGTGAAGCTTGGGTTGCCGGGCGGGCAGTTCGGCGACCCGCGGGCGATGACGGGCGATGAAGTGCGCGATGTGATCGTGCGCTTCGCGCACGTTGCCGGCAGCTTACGCGAGGCGGGGTTCACCGGCATGCAGGTGCATGCGGCGCACGGGTATCTGCTCTCGGAGTTTTTGAGCCCGCGCGTCAATCAGCGCACCGACGAATGGGGCGGGTCGCTCGAGAACCGGGCGCGCTTGCTGCTTGAAGTCGTGAAGGCCGTGCGGGCGCATGCCGGGGCCGACTTCGCGATTTCGGTGAAGCTGAACTCGGCCGACTTTCAGAAGGGCGGTTTCACGCACGAGGAGTGCTTGCAGGTCGTGCGCTGGCTGAACGATGCCGGGGTCGATTTGCTCGAGATTTCCGGCGGCAATTACGAGCAGCCGCGGATGGCAGGCGTTGACGGGCTCGAACCCATCTACACCGAGAACGTGGCGGCGAGCACGCGCGCACGGGAGGCCTATTTCATCGACTATGCGGCGGCGATCGCGAAGGTCGCGAAGATGCCGCTGATGGTGACCGGCGGGTTTCGCACGCGGGCCGCGATGGAGGAGGCGCTGTCTTCCGGGGCTTGTCAGGTTGTGGGTGTCGGGCGCCCGCTTTGCGGCGACCCGCTTTGCGTGAAGCGTTTGCTGAACGGCGAGCTGTCGTCGTTACCGGCATACGAAAAAATGTTGCGATTGGGGCCCGGCTTTTTCGGTCCGCATTCGCCGCTGACGTTGTTCAAGGTGATCAACGGTGCGGGCGCGCAAGGCTGGTACTGCCTGCAGCTGCTGCGAATGGGCGAGGGACACGATCCGGATCTCAGGATGGGCGTGGTTAAAGCGCTTACATCGTATATGAGCCATGAAGCGAAAGCCGCGAAAGCGCTGAGTTCCGCGCGGTGAGCAAACGGTTTATGCGCGAGTAACAATGCGATTGAACCAAGCTCGCGTTAAGGGCTGAGGCTTACCATCGCCGTTCCTGGTGGAACGTGTGTGCGATGAACGGGACTGCGCCGCAGCAACTGTCGCCTGCCGACTTCGAGCGCCGCGTGCTTGCGCGGCAGCTCGAACTGTTGTCTGCGCCCGCGCGCAGCTCCGTCGTCGCAACGCCGGTTTGGGCGGTGGTGGTTTGCTCGCTCACGTCGGGCGTGTATCCGGTATTGGGCGCTGCACCCTTGAGCGCCTCGTTGCTGTGGCTCGCGGCTGTCGCATGCGCGTGCGGAATCGTTCTGGCCGCCGACACCAGCTATCGGCGCGCCGCACGAGACTCGCAGACGTTGGATCCTATCGCGTGGTGGTGGGTCCATACGGCAGCCTATTCGTGCTTGAGCGTTTCGTGGGCCGCGCTGATTTGGGTGTTCTGGATCGACGGCAATATTGCGAACCAGCTGATGCTTGCCATTTTTGCACTGTGCGGGGTTACGAACGGCGTTATTTCCCGGCTGCACAAGTTCGAGTCGTTCCTGATCGGCAGCGGCGTTTCGGTGCTTGTGGTGTGGTTCAAGTTCGTGACCGATCCGTCAGACATCCCGCGCATTTTCGGTCTGTTGGTTCCGCTGTGGTTCTGTGCGATGGCGGCGCATGTGCGGCTCGCGAGTGCGCAGGTGCGGCGCAACATCGAGATCCAGGTCGAGAACGAGGTGTTGCACGACGAACTCGTCAAGGCGCGCGACGAGGCGGAGGCGGCCCGCCTGGCCGCAGTCCAGGCGAACCAGACGAAGAACTCGTTCCTGGCCAATATGAGCCACGAGTTGCGCACGCCGTTGAACGCGATTCTGGGCTTCTCGGAAGTGATCGCGTGCAACGCGCTGGGCGATGCGCCGGAGCGGTATCGCGACTATGCAAGCGACATCAATGGCAGCGGGCAGCATCTGCTCAGCCTCATCAACGACATTCTCGACGTCGCCAAGATCGAGGCGGGCAAGATGGAGGTGGCGGCCGAGTGGCTCGACGGGAGCGGCGCCATCGACGAGGCTCTGAAACTCGTGCGCGACCGCGCGGCGGCCAAGAACGTCGCGCTGCACGGGCGATGCGACGCGGATGCTCGTGTGTTTGCAGACGCGCGCGCGTTCAAGCAGATTCTACTCAACCTCCTGTCAAACGCGATTAAGTTTACGAGCGCAGGTCATGTGTCGGTCGCGTTGTCCGGCGATGGCGCCGCGACGCTGCTTGTCGTCGAGGACACGGGTTGCGGCATCTCGCGGGGCGAGATCGGGCGCGTGTTCAATGCGTTCGAACAGGCCGATAACCGTTATGCTCACGCGCATGGCGGCACCGGGTTGGGGCTCACGCTGGTGCGTGCGCTCAGCGAACTGCACGGAGGCTCCTGCGCGATCGAGAGCGAGCCGGGCAAGGGCACGCGCGTGGTCGTCCGCCTTCCGTTCCCGGATGATGCGCTCAGCGATCCCCAGGATTCGTTTTTCCGGGCTGCTTGATCGCGCGGTATTTCCGTTTGCGTGAACGTCACTGACAGCGTCGTCAGGCGCGCGCCGCCAATTGCGGCGCGATCGTGGCTTTTCGATAAGTTTCCATTCAGATACCTGTCGCATCGACTTGTTTTGTGCGTGGGCGGCTCAGGTCATATCTCTATTCGTGCGCCGGCGTACTTCCCTTGCGGAAGATCGGCGCAAGTATCGGGGCCGTGGTCTCTCCTCAAGGTCCTGCGGGCGGCTCCGGTATCTAGCGGGCCCATTCCTCGCGTATCGAGGATGGGCCCGCACCGTTTTTCATCCTGCGCGTGCTTGCTTCGGCGAATCGACTCGGGCATTCCAAATGCATGCGTTATTTGTTGTTTGCGATTCTGCTTTTGGCGGCGGCGCCTGCGCGCGCCGATCTGATCACGCGTCTACCGACGGACGAGCGTGTTGTGGCGCTCACGTTCGACGCGTGCGAGGCGGGCGAGAAGATGGCGTTCGACCGACCCATCTTGGATTTCCTCGTTTCGCGCAAGGTCCCCTTCACGGTGTTCGCCTCCGGACGTTTCGTTGAGACGAATTTTGCCGACGTTCAGGCGCTGGCCCAACTCGACTTCGTCGACATCGAGAACCACTCCTGGAACCACCCGAATACGATGCAGCGGTTCACGGCCGAGGCCGTGCTCGATCAGGCGGGCCGGGCGCACAACGCGATCGTGACCGCGACGGGACGCCAACCGCAGTTCTTCCGCTTCCCGGCCGGCAACTTCAACGAGGCGGGTCTGAAGGCGGTCGAGAGCCTCGGCTACCACGTCGTTCACTGGCGCTGGGCGTCGGGCGATCCAGACCGGCGTCAGAGCGCGGAGGCGCTGGTCAAACGGACGGCGGCGAACGTTGCGCCCGGCGACGTCTTGATCTTCCACATCAACGGGCGGGGGTATCACACCGCCGAGGCGCTGCCGCGGATCGTGGAGAACTTGGAGGCGGACGGCTATCGTTTCGTACTCCTTTCCGACTATCTCGGGACGCCGCATCCGCGTGCGGAACCCGAGTTTACGATCGCGTCCGCGCGTCAGAAGCTCGACGCGTTGATCCAGCGGGCGCCGCTGGCGGCGTTGCTCGACGCTATCCGTTGAGGACTTCTTCCGCCCGTTCGCGCAGCGTCGCGATGCGCGGCCAGAGGATTGCGAGATCCGTCAACATGACTGCGTCGTGATCCTCCGCGCTGACGATGCCGGGTGTGCCACCCAGGCGGGTGTAGAAGGCGCGTGCCGGCGTGTTTTTCTCCAACACCCAGAGGCCCGCGGTGCGGAAGCGCCAGGCTTTCAGGGCGTCGGCCATGGCGCGCATCAGCATGGTACCAACGTGCCGGCGCTTGGCGCTGTTCAGGATGTTGATCATGTAGATCTCGCCGTCGCTGCCGAGGTTGTCTTTGCGCGCTGGGCCGCAGCCTGCGAAGCCGACGATGCCGCTTGCGTCCTCGGCCACCATGACCGTCTGGCGGAACTCGTCGAAGGTCGGAATGCGATCTGCCCAAGTTTTCGCGCGTTCCGCGACGTTCAGCCGGTCAAGGAGGCTGTCCGGCATGATGCCACGGTACGTCTCGTTCCAGGCCGTGACGTGGACCTTGGCGATGGCCTCGGCGTCTGCGGCGACGGCTGGACGGATCAGCATGGTCGAAATCCTCCGGCGACCCATATAGCATGTGGTGACAACGCGAGGAGCAGGTCGATGAGCGAGCGTCGTGTGGTGCATGTCACGCGCGGGATGCCGACGCAGGACGGCGCAGGCGTGAAGCTGACGCGGCTGATCGGAACGCCGGAGATCCCCGATCTCGACCCGATCCTGATGCTCGACAATTTCGGCTCGGACGATCCGAAGGCCTATATTGCGGGCTTCCCGCCGCATCCGCATCGCGGGTTCGAAACCGTGTCCTACATGATTGCGGGAAGTCTCAAGCATAAGGACAACAAGGGCGGCGAAGGGCTGATCACCGACGGCGGCGTGCAGTGGATGACGGCGGGCCGGGGCGTCGTGCACTCCGAGATGCCGGCGCAGACGCAAGGGCTTATGTCCGGGTTTCAGTTGTGGCTGAACCTACCCGCGGCCGAGAAGATGCGCACGCCGTGGTATGCCGACATTCCGGCGGGGAAGATACCGCCGGTGGCGGTTGGCGAAGGCGTCACCGCGAAGCTCATCGCCGGTGCGTGGGGCGCCGAGCGCGGGCCGGGGCCGGATCGCGCGACGGCGCCGTTCATCGCGGATGTCGCGATCGGGCCCGGTGCGGTGGCGCAGGTTCCAATTCCCGACGGCCATAACGGCTTCGCGTTCGTGATCGACGGTTCGATCGATGCCGGCGGACGCGTGCTTCGCCGGGGCGAGCTTGCGGTGCTGTCCGACCAAGGGCTACTGTCGCTGGCGGCCGGGACGGAGGCAGCGCGGCTTCTCGTGATTGCGGGCAAGCCGTTGCGCGAGCCGATCGCCAAGTACGGGCCGTTCGTCATGAACACCGAGGCGGAGTTGCGCCAAGCGGTTGCGGACTATCAGCGCGGTGCGTTCTAGCTGGCGCCCCGCTGCGGCTGCGAGCGCGCCGACCGACGCTTCCGACTTGCCAACCGACGCTTGGACGGCCAGGCTGAGGCGTATCTTGTGGGGATGAGCCATGGCTGAGCTTACGGGACTGGAGCCGCTGCTGATGATGCCTCCGGTTGTCATCTTTGCGCTTTACACGGCGGCGAATGCCGCGCTGCTGCTGATCTTGGCGGTGCTGACCACGCGGGCGCGGCGCGCGACGGGTACGTCGCTCGGCGACGGGGGCAATGCGCGGGTGGCGCAGGCCATGCGCGCGCACGGCAATGCCGCCGAGTACATTCCGATCGGGCTGATCCTTCTCTACACGCTCACACTGGTGCAGGCGCCGACTTGGGTCTTGCATCTGCACGGCGGGATGCTGACGCTCGGGCGGGTGTTTCACGCGCTCGGGCTTCACGCCAGCGCGGGCGTGTCGATCGGGCGCTTTCTCGGCATGATCTTGACGTGGGCGTCGATGGCTATCGCGATTGCGGGGACGGTCCACTACGCGGCGCGCATGCCGCTGTAGCGGCTAGGCTGCGGCTGCCCCGTCGAGAATGCCATACGGCTCGTCTTCGCTGCGGCTTGTGGGCCGTTGCGGGCGGGTGGGGCGTCTGATGCTCACCCCCCACCCGAAATTTCTTCGCTTCGCTTTGAAATTTCGACCGCCCCGCTGCGGGCGCGGTATGGTTGGGGTGAGAAACGGGAGTCCTGGGAATGTCCAAAGAGCAGTTGGATGAGGCGCGGCGGTTGGTGGCTGCGGACGATCGGCGGGACTTCGACTTTGCGATGCGCGGGTTCATCGCGACGCGGTCGGACCCAGTGGTGAAGCGGCCGGACGGGCGGACGGCAGTCGATCTTTCGGCTTACGACTTTTTGAACGGGCCGGCGGCGGCGACGGCGAATCCGAGCCTTTGGCGGCACGCGCAAGTGTTGACCAAGCATGGACTGTTCAAGGTCGCGGAGCGCATCTATCAGGTGCGCGGGTTCTGCGTTTCGACCGTCTCGTTCATCGATGCCGGCGCAGGCTGGATCGTGGTCGATCCGCTAACGAGCGTCGAGGCCGCGCGCGCGGCGTTCGAATTGCTCGAAGAGCATGTCGCGAAAAAGCCCGTGCTCGCCGTCATCTACTCGCACAGCCACGTGGATCACTATGGCGGCGTCGGTGGCGTTACCAGCACGGCGGATGTTGCGGCGGGCAAGGTTCAGATCATCGCGCCGGAAGGCTTCTTGGAGCATGCGGTGTCGGAGAACATCATCGCGGGGCCCGCGATGTCGCGGCGCGCGCGATTCCAGTTCGGCTTGACGTTGAAGCCGGGGCCGGCGGGCGAGTTGACATCGGGGTTGGGCCCGAAGCCGTCGCTGGGATCGCTGTCGCTGATTGCGCCCACGCTGTTGATCACGCGGACCGGGCAGGAGGTGACCGTCGGCGACGTGACGATGGTGTTTCAGCTCACACCGGGGACGGAAGCGCCGGCTGAGATGAATTTCTATCTGCCGCAGTTCCGCGCCGTGTTCATGGCGGAGAACGCGAACCTGACCATGCACAATCTCTTGCCCGCGCGCGGTGCGTTGGTGCGCGATGCGAAGGCATGGGCGGATTATCTGACCGAATCCATCCGTCTGTTTGCGGACAAGAGCGACGTGATGTTCGCGGCGCACGGTATTCCGCGTTTCGGGCGCGAGGAGATCAAGGGTTTCCTCACCAGTCATCGCAATGCGTACAAATATCTGCACGATCAGACGGTGAGGCTGATGAACGCGGGGTTCACGGCGAGCGAGATCGCCGAGGTGTTGAAGCTGCCCGACGTGCTCGCCAAGCAGTGGTTCAATCGCGGCTATTACGGAACGATGAGCCACAATTCGAAGGCGGTCTATCAGCGCTATATCGGCTGGTACGACGCGAATCCCGCGAACTTGAACCCGTTGCCGCCGGAGCCCGCGGCGAAGCGCTATGTCGAGGCGATGGGCGGTGCGGCGGCGGTGATCGGCTTGGCCGAGAAGGCGGTGAAGGCAGGCGAGCTGCGCTGGGCGGCGACGCTGCTCAATCATCTGGTGTTCGCCGACGATGCGAACGCCCAAGCGCGGGAGATGCTGGCCGCGGTCTACACCGAGATGGGGCAGGAGGCCGAGGCCGGAAGTTGGCGCAACATCTATCTGACCGGCGCGCAGGAGCTGCGCACCGGGGTCGTAAGGATGCCGCCCGCGAGCATGAGCGTCGACGTTCTGGCCGCGACGACGACGCCGATGCTGCTCGACTTCGCCGCCGTGCGCGTGAACGGCGAGAAGGCGGCGGCGCGCTCGTTCAAGATCAATGTCGAACTCACCGATCGCGGGGAGCGGCACCTGATCACCGTCGAGAGCGGGGTGATGGTGCACGAGGCCGAGGTCGTGGACGCGAGTGCGGGCGCAACCGTACGTCTGACGCGTGGCGACTTGCTGCTGACGCTGCACGCGGGCCAGCCCGCCGGGCCGCGCATCGCGTCGGGCGAGATCAAGGTCGAGGGCGACGCGTCGCTCTACGAGGCGCTGGCGGATATGATCGAGCCGGTGGTCGCGAATTTCCCGATCGTGACGCCTTAGGCGTTTGTGGGTGAGCCTCCTACGGAACCGCTGTCTTTGGGTCGAGCTTTAATTTCGTTGCCAGCTCTTGCGCTTGGGCGCGTAAGCCGGGGAGCCAGTCGGCGTCCTTCGGGGCGTCGCGGATGATTTGGGTCCAGAGGTCGAAGGCTTCTTTGTCATTGCCGGCTTGGACGAGGCTCAAGCCTTGGTAGAAGCGGGCGCGGGGGTCCTTCGGATCGCGCTTCAATGCCTCGTCGAAGGCCGCGAGCGCGTCCGGCGTCACGGTGCCCTCGGCGTCTTGGACGAGGGCTTCGCCGTATTGCGAGCGGAGCGGGGCGTTGTCGGGGTCGAGGGTCACCGCGCGGGCGAGCGCATCGATGCCTTCCTTTACGCGGCCGAGTTGGACGTAGGACCAGCCCAGCATGCGCCAGCCTTTCGGGTCGTTCGGCTGCGCCTTCAATTTTGCGGCCAAGCGCTCGACCATGCCGTTGATCTCGGCGAGCATCTGGTTGCCTGAGGCGTCTTGCTCGGCCTTCGCGTCGTAGAAGCGCGAAGGCAGTGTAGGGCTTCCCAGGGTGAGGTAGACGCCAAGCGACACCGCGACGACGGCAAGGCCGACGGCAATCGCCGCCGGGCGCGAGCCAGCGGCCGTTTGCGTTTGGGCTTGCGGCGCGGACGTCGCGAGGATGCGGCGCTTGATTTCGTTGCGCGCGGCTTCGGCTTCGGCGGGCGTGATGAGGCCGCGCTCGAGGTCGGCGTCAAGTTCTTTGAGCTGATCGCGATAGACGGCGAGATCGGTGGCGCGGCCGGCGTCTTTGGGCTGGCGCAACAACGGCGGCAGCGTGAGTACCAGAGCGAAGCCGATGAGAAGCGCGAAGAAGAGCCAGATCATGGCGCCTCGTCCAATTTGCGGCGGACGGCTTCTTCTTCCGCTTCGTTCAAGGCCGGTGCGGTGGCCGGCTGTCGCGCAAGGCTGCGCAGATAGGCCCAAGCAGCGAGGGCGCCGAGCGCGACGATGGCCAGCGGCGCGAGCCACAGCGGCAGCGTGTCGCCTTCGACCGGCGGCCGGAGCAGCACGAACTTGCCGTAGCGCTCGATCATGAAGGCGCGCACTTCATCGTCGCTGTCGCCGGCTTTGATGCGCTCACGCACGAGCACGCGGATGTCGCGCGCGAGCGGCGCGTCGGAGTCGTCCACGGACTGATTTTGGCAGACGACGCAGCGCAGGTCTTGCGTCAGCGCGCGCGCACGGGCTTCGAGCGCGGGGTCGGCGAGAATTTCATCGGGCTCGACCGCGTGGGCTGTCCACGCGGAGCTCACAAGCAGGAGGATGAGCGCTACGAGCCGGGTCATTGTTCCGCCTCGAGCTTCTTGACCAAGGGTTCGATCGTGTTTGTCCACGTGTAGTCGTCGATCGCGCCGACGTGTTTCATGCGGATGCGGCCGCGTTTGTCGACGACGTAGGATTCAGGTGCGCCGGTGACGCCGAGATCGATCGCGGTGCGGCCCGCGCGATCGTCGGCGATGACGCTGTACGGGTTGCCGAGTTCGGCGAGCCATTCCTTCAACTCTTCGGGCTTGTCCTTCCAGGCAAGGCCCACGATCTCGATGCGCTTTTCTTGCGCGAGTTTCAGCAGCACCGGGTGTTCGACGCGGCAGGTGATGCACCATGAGGCGAAGATGTTCAGAAGCGTCACACGTCCTTTGAGGGTTTCGGGCGTGACGCGCTTGCCGTCGTCGGGAAACGACGCTAGGTCGAAGGCGGGCAACGGCTTGTCGATCAGGACGGACTGGATCGTGCGCGTGTCGGTCCTGAGGCCGATCGCGAAGTAGAGCGCGAGCGCGGCCAGGAGCAGAACGGGCACGAGGGCGAGCCAGCGGGACATCCGGTTACTCCGCCGCCTGCATGGCAGTTGTGCGACGCGGGGCGCCGACGCGAAGCCTGCGATCGGAGAGCGAGAAGGCGGCGCCGATGACCATGATGACCGCGCCGCCCCAGATCCAGAACACGAGCGGGTGATGATAGAGGCGCACTGTCCACGCGCCGCCGGGATGCGACTGGCCGACGGTGACGTAGAGCACGTCGAGCGCTCGCACGCGCATGCCTGCCTCGGTCGTGTCGCTGCCGGGGTTCGGATAGTTGCGGCGTTCGGCGATCAGTTCGTCGATTTGCGCGCCGCCGGTGCTGACCGCGAAGCGGCCAATCTTGCTGGTGTAGTTCGGGCCTTTCACATCGTCGACCGCGAGAAGGCGAACGTCGTAGTGGCCAACGCGTGCGCTCTCGCCGGGTTTGAGCATCGTCACGGTTTCTTGCGTCCACGAGATGACGGCCGCGATCCCGAGCGCGGTGATCGCGACGCCGATATGAGCGATAACCATTCCCCAGGTCGCGCGCGGCAGACCGCTCACGCGGGCCCAGGCGAGCGACCAATCGCTGCCCATGCGTCCGGCTATGACGGCGAGCGAGCCGACGAAGAGCCACGCCGACGCCGCGATGGCCAGCATGGCGAGCGAACCGGTGCCGATGACCGCGGCAGCGATGCCAGCGCCGAGCGCTGCGACGCCTGCGATCTTCAAGCGCCAGAACGCTTGGGCCACGTCGCCGCGTTTCCAGCTCAAGAACGGGCCGACGGTCATGGCGATCATCAAAGCGATGGAGAACGGCACGAAGAAGAAGTTGTAGAACGGCGGGCCGACCGAGATTTGCGTGCCGCTCGTGACTTGCAGGAACAGCGGGTAGAACGTGCCCAGGA
>CAZYGK010000064.1:0-17865 GCA_964647355.1 uncultured Flavobacteriaceae bacterium
CCTGCCTATTGATCGAAGCCTCCCGCCTCGACGGCCACTACGACGCGGTCGAGCAAGGCACGGTCGTCCGCCTCATCAAGGACATGTTGAAGCTCCCGCCCGAGCAGGCGCGCACGTTGGCGTCGCTGGCCCAAGTCCGCCAGGCAAACACCTACGACGACTGGATCTTCACGAACGCCGTCCGCAAGGGCTACTCGATGGACGAGCGTAAGGAAATCGTGAGAAACCTCTGGGAAGTGGCCCTCATCGACGGTCAGCTTGATCGCATGGAAAACGAGATGATCGACCGCGTCGCCACCGAACTCGGTCTCACGGTCGCCGAGACGGCGGCCGCGAAGAAGGCCGCGCAAGCCAAGACGCAGAGCTAAATCCCGACGAACGTCGCGAACTCGGAAAGCGGCGCCCGATCCGTGCGAAGCGCATTGATCGGGTGCGTCTCATCCATGTACCCGATCCCCATCCCGCAAAAGAGCATCAACTCGTTCGGGATGGACAGAAACTCGCCCAGCGTCTTGTGCCAGATCGCCCACGCCTCTTGCGGGCACGTGTGCAGCCCATGCTCGCGCGCGAGCAACATGATCGACTGCATGAACATGCCGAGATCCGCCCACTGCCCTTGCTGCATCTGCCGGTCGATCGCGAAGAAAAAAGCCGCCGGCGCGCCGAAGAACTCGAAGTTGCGCGCAAAGTTCAAAAGCCGCCCGAACTTGTCCTCGCGGGAGACGTTGATCGTGGCATACATATCCTCGCCGCACTTGAAGCGCCGCGCCTTGTACGGCTCCTTCAACTCAGGCGGATAGATCTGATACTCGGTCCCCTCCCCTCGCGGAGATGCCGCCATCTTCTCCTTGATGATCGCCTTGAAGCGAGCCATCTCGTGCCCGCCCAGCACCCAAACGTGCCAAGGCTGCAAATTCCCGCCCGAGGGCGCCCGCTTCGCCGTCTCCAGGATCGAGCGCAGCACATCGCCAGGAACCGGTTTGTCCAAGAATGCGCGCGTCGTGATGCGCGAGCCAATCGCGTCGGAAACGTTCATAGGAACCTCACAAGAAGCTTCGCGCGAACACTAAACACGCGCGCGCACGCGCGTCGAGCACGCACGATCGGACGTTACGGCTCAGCGGCCGTCTCAAACGTCCAAGTTCGTCACCGCCAGCGCGTTTTCCTGGATGAATTCGCGCCGCGGCTCGACGATGTCGCCCATCAGCTTGGAGAAGATGTCGTCCGCCGTGTCGCCATGGCTGATCCTGACCTGAAGGAGCGAGCGCGCGTTATCGTCGAGCGTCGTCTCCCAAAGCTGCTCCGGGTTCATCTCGCCAAGACCTTTGTAGCGCTGCAGCGTGAGCCCCTTCTGGCCCCAAGCCAGGATCGCGTCGACCAACTCGCTCGGGCCGCGGACGGGACGTTCGTCGTCGCCGCGCGTGATCGTTGCCGCCTTGCCGTAGACCGACGAAAGCTCCTTCGACCATTTGTCGAGACGCCGCGCATCGGCCGAGGCCACGAGGGCCGCGTCGAGCACGACTTCCTCGTCCACACCGCGCACGCGCCGTTTGAAGACGAGCCCGTTGTGCCCGCCCGCGCCCGTCCACCCGCGCTCAAGCTCGCCCGAAATCATGTCGAGCCGCGCGGCAACCGCCTTGGCTGCCGCTTCGGCGCGCGCCGGGTCGGAGAGCGTATCTGCGTTCAGCGCACCCACGATCGCCGCCTGCTCGACCGCAAACGCCGGGTACTTTGCAGCCAAGCTCTGCACCGCGCCTTTCGCCGTGCGCGCAAACTCCGCCATCGCACCGAGATCTGGCCCCGCCATCTGCTCGCCGTTCGAGAGCTTCAGCACCGCATCGCGCACGCCTTCGGCCATCACGAAGATTTCGAATTCGCGCTGGTCTTTCAGATAGCGCTCCGACTTGCCGCGCATGACTTTGTAAAGCGGCGGCTGCGCGATGTAGAGATGCCCGCGCTCGATCAACTCCGGCATCTGCCGGTAGAAGAACGTGAGCAGAAGCGTGCGGATGTGCGCGCCATCCACGTCGGCGTCGGTCATGATGATGATCTTGTGGTAGCGCAGTTTGTCCGGCGCGAATTCCTCGCGCCCGATCCCGGTGCCGAGCGCCGTGATCAGCGTCGCGATTTCGCCCGACGACAGCATCTTGTCGAAGCGCGCGCGCTCGACGTTCAGAATCTTGCCGCGCAACGGCAGCACCGCCTGGTTCAAGCGGTTGCGCCCCTGCTTCGCCGACCCGCCCGCCGAGTCGCCTTCGACCAGGAAGAGTTCGGCCTTTGCCGGATCGCGTTCCTGACAGTCCGCGAGCTTGCCTGGCAGACCGCCCTCAAACCCGCTCTTCTTGCGGGTAAGCTCGCGCGCCTTGCGCGCAGCCTCGCGCGCAGCCGCAGCTTCGATCACCTTGCCGACGACGGCCTTCGCCTCGTTCGGATGCTCTTCGAACCAGCTGCCGAGCTGCTGGTTGACTTCGCTTTCGACGACCGGCCGCACTTCTGACGAAACGAGCTTGTCCTTCGTCTGCGACGAGAACTTCGGATCGGGCACCTTCACCGACAGCACACACGTCAGACCTTCGCGGCAGTCGTCGCCGGTCAGCGCAACCTTCTCTTTCTTGGCCAGGCCCGACTCGTTCGCATAGCCGTTGACGACCCGCGTCAGCGCACCGCGGAAACCCGCCAAGTGCGTGCCGCCGTCGCGTTGCGGGATGTTGTTCGTGAAGCAAAGCATGTTCTCGTGGTAGCTGTCGTTCCACCACATCGAAACTTCGACGGTGATCCCGTCTTTCTCGGTTTTGAACGTGATCGGCTTTGAGATCAGCGGCGTCTTCGTCCGGTCCAGATAGCGCACAAATGCCTCGACGCCGCCGTCATAGTGCAGCTTGGTCTCTTTCTTCTCGACCCCGCGCGCATCCGTGAAATAGATCGTTACGCCCGAGTTCAAGAACGCGAGCTCGCGCAAGCGATGCTCCAGCGTCGCAAAGTCGAACTCCGTCTTCGTAAACGTCGCTGGCGACGGCAGAAACGTGACCTCCGTCCCGCGCTTCTCCTTCGCCTCACCCACGACTTTCAGCGGCGCCTCCGGATCGCCGTGGCGGAAGCGCATATAATGCTCCTGCCCGTTGCGCCAAATGCGCAGGTCGAGCCACTCCGATAGCGCGTTCACGACCGACACGCCCACGCCGTGCAAGCCACCGGAGACTTTGTACGAATTCTGGTCGAACTTACCGCCCGCATGCAGCTGGGTCATGATGACTTCGGCCGCCGAGACGCCTTCCGACGCGTGAATGTCCGTCGGAATGCCGCGCCCGTTGTCGCTGACCGTGCACGACCCATCCGCGTTCAAACTGACGACAACGGCCGTCGCATGGCCCGCCAAGGCCTCGTCGATCGCGTTGTCGACGACTTCGTAGACCATGTGATGCAACCCGGACCCGTCGTCCGTGTCGCCGATATACATTCCCGGCCGCTTGCGCACGGCATCGAGGCCCTTGAGGACCTTAATCGAATCCGCGCCGTACTCTTCGCCGCCGCCGTCTTTTTTGTCTTTGTCTTTTGCCATCGTCACATTCCAAAAATCTTGAATCACATGGGCCGGATTTGGCCGTCGCCGACGCGCTTGAACTGCGCACGGCCTTCAAGCGCCAAAAAAGCCGGCGCATCTGTGCCCGTCATCCAGGCTTGAACCTGCAAAGCGTCGATCTCGTCGAACAGCGCACGCCGCCGCCCTTCGTCGAGATGCGCCGCAATTTCGTCGAGCAGCAGAACCGGCGTCTCGGGCGCCCCCGGCGCCGGTAACCCCGCGCTCGCCAGCACCAAGCGGATGAGCAGCGCCTTCTGCTCGCCGGTCGAGCACTCCTGCGCCGGGCGCCCCTTCTCGCGGTGCTTCACCACAAAGTCCGTCAGATGAGGTCCGGCACTGGTCCGCCGCGTCTCCGCGTCGAGCCCGCGCGATTGCGCGAGCTGCGCCGCAAACTGATCTTCGACGTCGACCGCAGCCTGGCTCTCGAGCAACGTCTCGATCGTTCCGGCGAGCGCGATCTCCGCGCGCGGAAACACGGATGCCCGCTGCTCGTCCATCGACTTCGCAAGCCGCGCCAAACCTTCGAGCCGCGACACGGCGACGACGACACCCGTCTCCGCAATCGTCCGCTCCAATGCGTTGAGCCACGCACCCTGCGCGCCCGAGCGCAACGCCGACAGCCGCTCGCGCATCGCAATTTCGTACGCACCCCAGCGCCGCGCATGCGCCGGATCGAAGCTCGCAATCAGGCGATCGAGAAACCGTCGCCGCTCCGACACACCGTCGATGAAAAGCCGGTCCATCGTCGGCGCAAGCCAAATCAGCCGAACCCGCTCCGCCAGCGCCGCAGGGTTCGCAACCGGCACCCCGTCGACGCGCACCGCACGCTTCGTCACGGCCTCCTCGCCACCGGGCAGAAACCCGACGCCAAGCTGCGTGTCACCCGCAGGCGCCGCCAGCGTCGCAGACACGGCCCACGGCCTCGAAACACTCTCACCAGGCAACGACCGCGCAAGCTCGCCAAGCTTCGCCCCGCGAAGGCCGCGCCCCGGCGCCAATGTCGATAAGGCCTCCAGCACGTTCGTCTTGCCCGCGCCGTTCGGCCCGACCAGCACCACGTGTCCGGGCTCGACCTTCAGATCGAGCATCCCATACGAGCGGAAATTGGTGAGCATCAGGCGCGTGATCGCGACGCGCGCGTGCGCGCGAGGCATCGCCTCAGCCCTGACCTCACCCAAACTCATGTCTCAGCTACTCAAACCCGCATCGGCATCAAAACGTAGAGCGCAGCGTCGCCTTCGCTGTCGCGGACCAGCGTCGGCGATCCGGCGTCGGAGAACGCGAAGACCGCCTTCGCCCCGTCCACGCGCTCCAGAATGTCCATGATGTAGCGCGCATTGAACCCGATCTCGATCGGCGCACCCTTGTATTCGATCAAGATCTCTTCGGTCGCGGTTCCCGCTTCCGGGCTCACGACACTGAGCGTCAGCTTGCCTTTTTCAAGACTGAGCTTTACCGCGCGCGACTTCTCTGTCGAAACCGTCGACACGCGATCGACCGCCTCTTTGAGCTCGTCGCAGACGACCTCAAGCGCCTTGTCGTTGCCGCTCGGGATGACGCGTTGATACTCGGGGAACGTTCCATCGATAAGCTTCGACGTCAGCGTCACGCTGCCCAAATGGAATTTGATCTTCGTTTCAGAGACCGAAATCTCGACCGCATCCTCGATATCCTCGAGCAGCTTGCGAACTTCGTTCACCGTCTTGCGCGGCACGATGATGCCCGGCATCTCAACCGCGCCCTTGGGCGCATTCAGCTCGAACCGGGCGAGCCTGTGCCCGTCGGTTGCCACCGCACGCAGATAGGTTTTGCTCTTCTCCGGGTGGGCGTGAAGGTAGATGCCGTTGAGATAGTAGCGCGTCTCCTCGGTCGACACCGCAAACCGCGTCTTGTCGATCATCTCCGCAAGGTCTTTCGACGCAAGCGAAAATTTGTGCGGCAAGTTCCCCGCCGCCATCGCCGGAAAATCCTCGCGCGGCAGCGCTTGCAGCTGAAACTTCGACCGGCCGGCCGACAGCGTCACCCTCCCGTCGCTCTCGTTCGTCTGCAGTTCCACCTGCGCGCCGTCCGGCAGCTTGCGCACGATGTCGAACAGCGTGTGCGCCGAAGCGGTCGTCGCCCCCGCCTTCACCACGTCGGCCGCAACCGTCTCAACGACCTCGATGTCGAGATCGGTCGCGGTCAGCGACAGTTTTCCTTTTTCCGCGTGCAGCAAAACGTTCGACAGGATCGGGATCGTGTTACGCCGTTCGACGACGCTTTGTACGTGGGTCAACGCTTTGAGAAAGCTCGCCCGTTCGATTGTAATCCGCATGCGAATGTCCGGTTGGAACGTGGGGTGTGAAGACGAAAGCGCCGCGCCAGACCTGGCGCGGCAACGCTTCATCGAATATAATGGCAGAAGGCGCCCCAGGGAACAGAAATCCGCCCCAGGACGCCTCTATTAAGCTACTGATTTGTAAGGGAAATTACCCCTCAAATCTGAGCGTTGTCGCCTTCGGCCGGGGCTCCGGGCCGCAAGCCCGCGGACGAGCCCTCCGTCGGCCAATTCCGGATCGAGAGGCGCAGCTGCTCCACCTCGTCCGCGAACGCCGGATCCATCGCCGTCAACCGCTGAATCGTCTCGACAGCATGCATGACGGTCGTGTGATCGCGATTGCCGAACCGTCGCCCTATCTCCGGATACGAGCGCGGCGTGAGAAGCCGGCCGAGAAACATCGCAATCTGGCGCGGCCTCACGATCGAACGCGAACGGTTCGGCGATTCCAGATCCGCCGTCTTGAGCCCGTAGTGCTCGGCGACCTTCTTTTTGATCTCGTCGATCGTGACCCGGCGGTCGTACGCACGCAGGAAATCGGCGAGCCACTGATTGAGGTTTTCGATCGTAATCGGCTTGCCTTCGCTCTGCACGACGACGCGGCCGAGCGCCCCTTCGAGTTCGCGTGTGTTCGTGGCAATCCGTTGCGCCATGAAATGCGCGGCTTGTGTGTTGAGCACGAAGCCCGGACGCTCGCGCGCGATTTGCTTCGCCTTGGTTTCGAGAATGGCAAGCCGAAGCTCGAAGTCGGTCGGCGTAATCTCGATCGAAGCGCCCTTGAGTAAGCGCGAACGCGCACGTTCAGACAGCCCCTCGAACAGCGACGGCGACCGGTCGGCCGAAACGACGATCTGCTTCTGATTGTCGGAAAGCCAGTCGAACGCGGCGAGCAGCTCTTCCTGCGTCGCCTCTTTTCCCAAGATGAAGTGAACGTCGTCGACAAGCAGCAGATCGACGTTGCGCACCTGGTTCTTGAACGAAACCGTGTCGTTCGCCTTCAGCGCCGTGACGAACAGGCGCATGAACGTTTCGGCCGTGATGAACAGCACGCGCAAGTTCGGATTGCGCTGCAGCTTCCGCCACGCAATGGCGTGCATCAAATGCGTCTTGCCGAGCCCCGTCGGCCCGAACAGGAACAACGGATTGGCAAGCGGCACATCGGCGTCCGCCGTACGCTTTGCCTCGTTGAACGCGATCTGGTTCGACTTGCCGGTGACGTAGGTTTCGAACGTGAAGTTCTTGTTGAGCGGGATGGAACCCGTGACCAGCGTAGGCTCCGCCGGCGTGGCACCCAGGCTGTCGATCGTCGTCGCGCGGGCACTCGCCGCTTGTTGCGGCTGTACGGCGCGCGGACGCGCATCGACCACAAAGTCGACGTGCATCACGTTCGCGTCGATCTCCTGGATCAACGCCAGAATCCGGTCGCCGTGACTTTCCACGACCTTATCGCGGTCGAACCGGCTCGGGCACGCGACAACGACGCGATCGCCTTCGGCCGAAAGCACGCGCAAAGGTGCCACCCAATATTGATACCGCGCACCAAGTTCGATCTTCAGCCGCTCGCACACGCGCGCCCAGATCGCGTCAATCTTCTCACCGACAGTCTTCGTTTCTTGAGAGGTCACTGTTCTTTTTTCCTTCTTGCCTTTGCTGCCCCAGACCGCCGAAACGCCGGTGATGTTTCTCACCTAGACGAACGGCGGCATACTACACGTCTCATTGAACAGCGCCCCTCCGACAGTAGAATCCTGTCCGCGCCCAATGTCATCACAAACTTTGGAACCGCGAACGGAGAACCCGTCCGCATTAACGCCCCAACTTCCTCTCGCGAGTCCGACCCTCTTCGTCGCTCGCGCTAGGTCTGCGCCCAAGGAAGGCCGGAGGCCTTCCACCCATTCGTGCTTCCACGGTGCCGGTCGGCGTCGACATCCCCTTCGAAACCGCCGGCCACGTTGAAGCACTTCGTAAATCCCTTGGCTGTCATCGCCCGCGCCGCCGCTTGGCTGCGCGCACCCGACCGGCAAAGGAAAAGCACCGATGTCGTCGCTGTGGCGCCCGCAGCCTGAAGCCGCTCCGCCACCCCATCCTCAAACGAGGCATTCCTACCCATCGACGGATAGACCTGCCATTCCACCAAAATCGCCTTCCGGCCCACCTGGCCGAGATTAGGCACGCCCACGAACGTCCATTCGGCCGCCGTCCGCACATCCACGAGCTGGGCCTTGGGATCGCTCTGCAAGAGCGCCCAGGCCTCCTTCGGCTCGATGTCTCCGGCGTATCCCATGACGTCGAATTGCGCTCCCAAGCACGCAGAATCCCATAGCGACCGCAGGAAACCCTGCGGAACGAACGCACGAACAAGAAACTATGAAGACCAGAGCCCGAGAACCGGGCCCGGAAAATTTAGGCTTTCGCGACTGCTTGAGCGCCTACTCTACGACGGAGCATCCGAGACGCTCTCTCCATTATTTTCTTCATTGTCGTAGCCCCAACGTTCATCGCCCCTTAACCATACAACACACGTTTGAACGGCGAAAGAGGATCATTGCAAGAACATGACACTCGACCATTAAATCAGCGTCATGCCGTCGTAATGCGTTCGCAAAATTCCGAGATGTTGTCGTGAAACACAGTCACACGCGTGTCGCAAGAAACACTAGGAATTTCCTATGGTTTATGACGACAGCACCGACGCGTCAATGTGGCAATTCCGATGATCGTCCGTACACGGACAATGACTGTCTCGTACGCTACATGGTAACGCGCGAAAAACGCCGAGGCGCACATCGTGCACAGGGAATCCCGCCACGCGCGATTTCGTTGGATAAGTAAAACCCAAATGGAGAAGCGTTATCGGTCCGGCGCGTTGCGCCGGCGGTAAGGACCGCCGAAACCGGGTAGGCTTACGCTTTACTTGGACAGCGCTTTGACGCGCTTGGTCAGGCGCGACACCTTGCGGGCCGCTGCGCGCTTGTGAAGGATACGCTTATTGGCACCGCGCACGATCTCCGGCTGGGCGGCGCGAAGAGCTGCCTGGGCGGCCTTGGCGTCACCCGAGGCGATCGCTTCCTCAACCTTGCGGATGTGGGTGCGAACACGGCTTTTCCGCGCAGTATTGACGGCCTCGCGGCGCTTAGCTTTGCGCGCTGCTTTGGCTGCCGAGCGGATATTCGCCATGTGGATAAACCCTTTGAGTTCCTTGCCCTGTTGCCCAGGGGCCGCGGGTTATAGACGCCCCCTTCCCGGACCGTCAACCCGCTAAAACCTGCGTCCAATCGTCAACGGTGCTCGAACTTAGGCTTACGCTTCTCAACGAAGGCGGCCATGCCTTCCTTTTGGTCCGCCGTTGCAAACATCGAGTGGAAAAGCCGCCGCTCGAACCTGACGCCTTCGCCGAGCGTCGTCTCGTACGCGCGATTCACGGTCTCTTTCGTCATCATCGCGATCGGCAGCGACATCTCCGCGATCGTCTCGGCCGCCTTCATCGCCTCGTTCACCAATTCGGCGAGCGGAACCACCCGGCTCACAAGCCCTGAGCGTTCGGCCTCCGCCGCATCCATCATGCGGCCCGTCAAACACATTTCCATCGCCTTCGACTTACCGACGAAGCGCGTCAGCCGCTGCGTACCGCCGATGCCGGGCATGACGCCAAGCTTGATCTCAGGCTGCCCGAACTTCGCGTTGTCGGCGGCGATGATGAAGTCGCACATCATTGCGAGCTCCGCCCCGCCGCCCAGCGCAAAACCGGCAACCGCGCCGATCACGGGCTTGCGAAACGCGACAAAACGATCCTGGAACTTGCCGAACAGATCCTCCGAGAACGCCTCGGCGTAGCTCTTCGGCTGCATCTCCTTAATGTCCGCCCCGGCCGCAAACGCCTTCTCCGAACCCGTGAGCACCACCGCGCGAACCGCTGAATTCGCCTCCGCCTGATCGAGCGCCATCGCCAACTCGCCCACCAGCTGAGCGTTCAGCGCATTCAGCGCTTGCGGCCGGTTCAACGTAATCAGCAATACCGCGCCGCGGGTCTCTGTTTTGATCGTCTCGAAGGTCATGGGGGCACCTGTGAATTTCGGGCGCCGGTTTAGCGCATGCGACAAGGCAATGCCAGCCGCATTACTTTCCGCGAACCTGCGCGTTCAAAGCCGTCAAATACGCCTTCATCATAAAGCGCAGATCGTCGTCCGCGTGCGTTTTCAGAAACTGGGGCGCGAGTTTCGACAGATGCGGCAGATCGGAACGCGTCCACTGCGAGCTGTCCCAGCGCGCCCAAATCGCCTCGGCCGCGGCCTTGCTCGAACTGAAACCCTGCGTGTGTGCCATCACGAAGCCGAAGCACAACGCAATCAACCCGCGAAACGCACTGACCTGTTGCGCTGGCCGCAACCCCGATTCCGCAAGTGCCGCGGCGATCATATCGAGACCCTTCATCACCGTTGGGTCCTTCACTTGCGCTTCGGTTGAAACCAACAACAACACCAGCGGCGGATGCGCGAGCAGCGCGTGATAGAGCCCGAGCGCGATCTCCTCAAGCCGCCGTTGCCAAGGCCAGGACGGATCCGGCGGCTTGATTTTGGACAAGACCAGGTTCGTCACGCCCTCAAGCAGGTCCCGCCGGTCGGTCACGTGATTGTAGAGCGACATCGCCTCGACGCCGAGATCGGCGGCCAGCCGCCGCATCGAGAGCGCGGGAAGCCCTTCCGCATCAAGGATTTTGAGCGCGGCTTCCAGCACTTTGAGCCGCGTCAGCGGCTCCCGCTTTCCCGACTTGCGCGGCGCCATGTTGACTCCTTGAGACCTTACGCTGTAAGTAGGCAAAGCTTACAGTGTAAGTCAAAGCCGATCGGAGGATGCCCGATGAACCTCGTTGAAGCTATGAACTCCCGCATCACCTGCCGCGCCTTCCTCGATACGCCGGTGCCGGAAGAGACCGTCCGCGCCATCCTGAAAGGCGCAACCCGCGCGCCGTCCGGCGGCAACCTCCAGCCGCAACACGTCTGGGCCTTGGCGGGCGACGACCTAGAGGCGCTAACAAGCGAAGTCTCAAACCGAGTTCTCGCAGGCGAACTCAACGACGGGCTGCCCGACTACAACGTTTTCCCGGTCGCGCTGAAGGAGCCCTACCTGACACGGCGCTCGCAAGTCGGCGCGGATATGTACAGCGCCCTGAACATCACGCGTTTCGACTACGAAGATTTCAAGCGGCACCTGGCGCGGAACTTCCAGTTCTTCGGCGCGCCGGTTGGCCTGTTCTTCGCGATCGACCGCGACATGCAGCAAGGTCAGTGGAGCGATCTCGGCATGTACATCATGTCGGTGATGCTATTGGCGCGCGAGTACGGCCTTCACACGGCGCCTTTGGAAGCCTGGGCAAACTTCCCGCGCACCGTCGCCGCACACTTGAACATGCCGAAGGAGCTGATGCTCTTCTGCGGCATGGCCTTGGGCGTCATGGACGAAGAGCACCCCGTCAACCGCTGGCGCGCCCGCCGCGCCGATCTCGCCGAGTTCGCCCGCTTCCGCGGCTTCGCCACACAGCAGCAAGCCGCGCCGGTCGCAGCCGCCTCGTGAGGCAGAGATGACACCGCGCCCGCTCTTCGCCCTCGCGCTGATCCTGATCTTGTCGGCGCCGATCTACGTTTGGGGCATCCTCTATCCGATCGAAGGCTTGCCGTTTGGCCTGCCGGGCACGGCCGTCATGATTGTGGTCCCCGCCATCGTCGCCTCGTTTCTGACCCTGAGAGAAAACGGCGGCGCCGCCGTCGCGGCGCTATGGCAAGGCGTGTTTGACATCGATCGGATCGGGAGCCTGCGTTGGATCGCATTGGCGCTACTGACCATGCCGGCAGCAACGGTCGCGGCTTTCCTGGTGATGCAAGCTGCAGGCCTCCCGCTACCCCCGCAGCCGACATTCGACATCGTGGTCGCACTCGTTGCGTTCATTGCCTACTTCGCCGCCGCCGCCTTAGAGGAAGTCGCCTGGACCGGCTATTGCACCGCGCCGCTCCAAGAGCGCTTTGGCAACTTCGGAGCGAGCATCATCATCGGCAGTGTTTGGGCGGCCTGGCACTTCATCCCCTGGATCGTCATCCAAGGCCACGCAGCAACATGGGTGGCGGGCCAAACCGCAATCACGATCTTGATGCGCATCCTCATGGGCTACATCTACGCGCGCGGCGGACAAAGCCTACGCCACAATCAACCTAAGTTTCAGCGCCTTTCCTAACAACGGCTCTCACTACGACCCGGTTGTCGTAGCTCTGGCGCTAACAGCGGGAATGCTCATCACCGCCGGACTGACGCGGTCTCACCGCTGACAAACCGGACAAAAGAACGTCGAACGTCCCGACTGCACGATCCGCCGCACGACGCCGGTGCAGCCTCTTTTCAAGCAGGGCTCTTCCTCGCGGTCGTAGACCGAGAACGCCTTTTGAAAGTAGCCGAGTTCGCCGCTCGTCTGCTTGTAGTCGCGCAAGGTCGAGCCGCCCGCTTTGATCGCCTCCCGCAAAACCGCCTTCACCTGCGGCACCAGCTTGCGCGACCGTTCCCCCACAACGGTTGCCGCGAGCCGCTTCGGCGAAATGCCTGCCCGAAACAGCGCTTCGCACACGTAGATGTTACCCAAGCCCGCCACCACGCGCTGGTCGAGCAGCGCCGCTTTGATCGGCGTCTTCTTGCCCTTGAGCGCCGCATCGAGCGTCGCCGCCGTAAACGCGTCCGACAACGGCTCCGGCCCAAGCCCGGCCAGATACTTGTAGGTCGATGCCTCCGACGCCTTGAACAGATCCATCATCCCAAAGCGCCGGTGATCGGTGAACGTCACCCGCGCGCCCTTGTCGGTCTCGAACACGATGTGATCGTGCTTCCCCGCTTCGGGCGTCGCATGCACGAAGCGCCCGAGCTTCGCACCCTCGATCGAAAACCGCCCCGACATGCCCAGATGCATGATCAGAACCTCACCGCCATCGAGATGCGCGAGGATGTATTTCGCCCGCCGCGTCAGCTTCTCGACCCGCCGCCCTGTTAACCGTTCGGCAAACTTTGCAGGCAGCGGAAAGCGCAAATCGCCGCGCCGCTGGATCACGCGGGCGAATTTGCGCCCTTCAAGCACGGGCACGAGCCCCTGGCGCACGGTTTCGACTTCGGGCAATTCCGGCATGGGACGCTGTGTAACCTAGCTCAAGGAATTTGCGAGCATTATGTAAAGCGAGACCCTCATGACCGACGAAAAACCCACCGTTTCCTTCGGCTTCCGCAACGTGGCGGAGGACGAAAAATCGCGCCTGGTCGGCGAAGTGTTCACGAGTGTCGCCCGCCGCTACGATGTCATGAACGACCTGATGTCGATGGGCGTGCACCGTCTTTGGAAGGACGAGCTGATCGACTGGCTCTCGCCCGAGCCCGGCATGCGCCTGCTCGACGTCGCAGGAGGCACCGCAGACATTGCCTTCCGTTTCATCGACCGCTTGAAAGGCAAGCCCGGCAACGCCGTCGTGTGCGACATCAATCCGGAAATGCTCGCCGTCGGCCGCGAACGTGCACGCGAGCGGGGCTTAAGCGGCCGCGTCGAGTTCACGTGCGGCGACGCCGAAAAACTGCCGATGCCGGATGCAAGCTTCGACGCCTACACGATCGCCTTCGGCATCCGAAACGTCACCCACATCGACAAGGCGCTGGCCGAAGCCCACCGCGTGCTCAAACCAGGCGGCCACTTCCTCTGCCTCGAATTCTCGAAGGTCGACAATCCGATCCTCAAACAGCTCTACGACCTCTGGTCGTTCAACGCGATCCCGCTCATCGGCCAAGCCGTGACGAACGATCGCGCGTCCTACCAATACCTCGTCGAAAGCATCCGCCGCTTCCCACCGCAAAAAGACTTCGCAGACATGATCGCCGCCGCAGGCTTCAGCCAAGTGAAGTGGCGCGACCTCACCGGCGGCATCGTCGCGATGCACTCCGGCTGGAAGCGCTGATGCTGAAAGGCCTCGCCATGCTCAGCCGTCTAGCGCGCGCCGGCCGCGTGCTGGGCAGCCATGGCGTACTGCCGCCGCCGGAGTGGGACGACCTCGCCCCGCCGCAAGCGAGGCTGCTGAAGTTCATTTTCCCGAAATCGAAGACGGAAGCCCACGGCCGCAGCGGCGAACGCCTCGCCCGCGCGCTTGGAAACCTCGGCCCCAGCTACATCAAGATGGGCCAGTTCATCGCGACCCGTCCGGACGTCATCGGCCCCGACATCGCGCGCGATCTCTCCGAACTGCAGGACCGCCTGCCGCCGTTCCCCGCCGAGCAAGCGCGCGCGATCCTGGCCGAAGAATTGGGCGACAACCTCGCGCGCCTGGGCGACATCGGCGAGGCGATCGCCGCCGCCTCGATCGCGCAGGTTCACAAGGTCGAACTGAAGACGAAGGACGGCGAGGCGAAACAGTTCCGCGCGATCAAAATCCTGCGCCCCGGCATCGAACGCGACTTCGCCCGCGAGCTCGAAGCCTTCGCCTGGGCCGCGCGCCAAGCCGAATTCTGGGGCGGCGAAGAAGCCCGCCGCATGAAGCCGACCGCCGGCGTCGACACGCTCGCGCGCTCTGTCGCGATCGAAATGGACCTGCGCCTCGAAGCGGCTGCCGCCGACGAGATGGCGAAGAACGTCGCGAACGATCCGGACTTTCGCGTGCCCGCCGTCGACTGGGACCTGACCACGCGCCGCGTGCTCGCCACCGAGTGGATCGACGCAACACCGCTCAAAGACATCGAAACGCTGCGCGCCAAAGGCCACGACCTGAAGCGCATCGCGACAAACGTCATCCAAAGCTTCCTGCGCCACGCGCTGCGCGACGGCTTCTTCCACGCCGACATGCACCCCGGCAACCTGTTCGTGGACGGACAAGGCAAGCTCGTCGCGGTCGACTTCGGCATCATGGGCCGCCTCGACGCGCTCTCCCGCCGCTTCATGGCCGAGACGCTGGCCGGCTTCTTAAGCCGCGACTACCGCCGCGTCGCCGACATCCACCTCGCGGTCGGCTTCGTCCCCCCGCGCCACAGCGTTGAAGACTTCGCGCAAGCCCTGCGCGCGATCGGCGAACCGATCTTCGGCCGCCCAGCAAGCAACATGTCGATGGCACGCCTGCTGACGCAGCTCTTCGAAGTCACGCGCATGTTCGACATGCAAATGCAGCCGCAGCTCGCGATGCTGCAAAAGACGATGGTCGTCGTCGAAGGCGTAGCAAGACAACTCGACCCGCAACACTCGATCTGGGACTCGGCCAAACCCGTCGTCGAACAATGGATGATCGATCAAGTCGGCCCTGGGGCCCGCCTGAACCAAGCCGCCGAAGGCATGAACACAATCGGCCGCGCGATCGCCGCCTTCCCCGAAGTCCTGAAGAACGCCGAACAAATCGCCGCCCAACTCTCCCAAGGCGGCGTCAAACTCCACCCGGACTCGACGCGCGCCATCGCCGACGCCCAAACCCGCCAAACCGCCCACGCCCGCATCGCGATTTGGATCGGCGCCCTAGCGTTGGCCGCGCTCGCGATCGCGCAGTTCTGAGCCTGGAGCGCGCCCGGCATCGCGCGCGCCCCAAGCCCAGACGCACTAAATCTCCACCTTCGTGCCCACCTCGATCACGCGATCGGCCGGAATACGAAAGAAGTCCGGCGCGCTTTGCGAGAGCTTGTTGAGCGCGATGAACAAATTCTCCCGCCACAGCGCCATGCGCGGATGCACCGACGGCACCAGGTTCTCGCGGCCCAAGAAGAACGACGTCTGCATCATGTCGATGGGAAGACCCAACGGGTCGCAGCGCGAAAGGCCGTCGGTCACGTCAGGCTTTTCCATAAAGCCATAGCGCAAGATCACCCGATAGAACTTCTTCGGCAGCGCCTCCACCGTCACGCGCTGGCTCTCCTCGACATGCGGAAATTCCTCCGTTCGCACGGTGAGCATGACGACCCGCTCATGCAGCACGCGATTGTGCTTGAGGTTGTGCAGCAACGCGCTGGGCACCGCATCGGTCACCGGCGTCATGTAGACGGCCGTACCGCCGACGCGCTGCACGGACCCGACGTTGAGCGTGCCGATGAAGTCGTCGAGCGGGATCGACCCCTTGGTGCGCAACGCGAAGAGAATCTCCCGCCCCTCGCGCCACGTCCAAATCGCGAGCACCAAAGCAAGCCCGGTCGCAACCGGCAGCCACCCGCCTTCGACGAACTTCAGCATATTCGCCGAAAGAAACGTCACGTCGATCGCCAGGAACACCAGCGTCACCGCCGCCGCCTGCCACGCCCGCCAATGCCAAACGTCGCGCATCACGAAGAACGCGATGACGCTGGTCGCAACCATCGTGCCCGTCACGGCGATGCCGTAAGCGTTCGCAAGCGCCGACGACGACTTGAACGCGAGCACAAGCCAGGCAACCGCCGCAAGCAACAGCCAGTTCACCGCCGGCATATAGATCTGCCCGCTCTCGCGGTCCGACGTGTGCAACACGCGCATGCGCGGCAAAAGCCCCAGCTGAATAGCCTGCCGCGTGATCGAAAACGCGCCCGAGATCACGGCCTGCGAAGCGATGATTGTCGCCAACGTCGCCAGAATGATCATCGGCACGAGCGCCCAACCCGGCACCATCAGATAGAACGGGTTCTCGGCCTTCTCCGGATGCAGAAGAACGAGCGCGCCCTGCCCCGCATAGTTCAGGAACAGCGCCGGAAAGACGAGCAAGAACCAAGCCCACCGGATCGGCTTCGCCCCGAAATGGCCCATATCGGCATAGATCGCCTCCGCACCCGTCACCGCCAAAAAGACAGCGCCCAGCGTCACGAACCCGACATGCGGATGCGCGGCGACAAACGCCGCACCGTTCAGCGGATTGAGCGCGGCAAGCACCACGTCGGGACGATCGAGGATCTGCACGACCCCAAGCACGCCGATGCAAAGAAAATAGAGCCCGGTGATCGGCCCTGCGATCAAGCCGATCGCACCCGTCCCGCGCGATTGGATGGCGAAGAGCCCGATCAGAATGATCAGCGCAATCGGCACGACGATCGTCTCAAGCTGCGGCGCAAGCACCTCCAAACCTTCGACCGCGGACAAAACGGAGATCGCGGGCGTAATCATCGCATCGCCATAGAACAGCGCCGCACCCGCCATGGCGGCCGCCACGATGATGCCCCGCCGCACGCGATCTTCGGGCTTTGCCTGCAGCGCCTTGGCCATCAGCGCCAGCACGCCGCCTTCGCCCCGGTTGTCAGCCTGCATGATGAACAGCACGTACTTCGCCGACACGACGATCGTCACCGCCCAAAACACGAGCGAGAGAACACCGTAAACGACCGTCTGCAAATCCGCGCCCGACGCCTTGGCGGCCGCAAGCGACTCCTTCACCGCATAGAGCGGACTGGTACCGATGTCGCCGTAAACGACACCGAGCGCGCCAAGCGCAAGCAAAGCCACGGGGCTACGCCCCGCAGAAACGGTTTGAACCGCAGTCATTGTGACCTCTGTTGGAAAAGGCCCAAACGTCGGGAAGGTCATGGAGGCCGCAAGAACAAGCGGCGCGTGGCCCCGAAAACGCGGGCGTGAGAACGAGCGTGATGCCCCTCTAAAGAACCGGCGCGAGCGATGGCCCACGTGCCGCTTCTGCGCGCCAATATGGGATGCGATTGCGTCAGCAGCAATGCAAAGGCCGCAACCCAGCCATGCACGACGCGCCAGATAGGTTAAAGAAAACCGCCAAAACCGGCCGAAAATTTTCACCCCAAAGGCCAGTGGAACGCATCTCCGATCTCGCGTACCTGCTCGAGGCCCCAGCCAGCTGCAAGACAACGAAAATGTTCGAGACGAACAAGACCCGGGAGCGCGGGCATCTATGCCCGCTCTTCTGGCCGCGCAGAAAGTTGGCCTGCGGCAGTCGGTATTCCGTCCCAGTAGTGTCCGGCTAATTGGCAAAGAGATTCAACTGGTTATCGGTTGGCG
>CAZYGK010000065.1:0-17728 GCA_964647355.1 uncultured Flavobacteriaceae bacterium
ACCGCCGCGTAGAGCAGCGTCAGCACCAGCAGAGCATCGGGCGTGTTCGTGCTGAGCCCGGTGCCGTCGATGGCATCCGCACGGAACCCCGCCAAATGCAGCACCGGTAGCGCCGCCGCCGCAAGCGCAAAGGCAAGCTTCGTCGCAATCCCCCATAGTGCAAAGAACAAGCCCGTCCGCTGCTCGCCCGACGCTTGCGTGTCCGCATCGACGACATCGGCTTGGATCGAGGCCGGCAAAACAAGGTCTGCGCCGACCCCCATGCCGGAGACGATCGAGATGATCGCAAAGGCGACGATGTCGCCCTCGCCGACGACGAACGGCGTAAATGCAAACGCGCCGCATGCGAGCGTCATGGCGATGACCCAAGCGCGGTGCTTGCCGATGCGTTTTGCGAGCCAAGACCAGAACGGTATCGCCAACAATCCCGCAAGGAAATAGGCGAGCAGCAACGGTCCATACGCATCGCCCCGGCCGATAACGTGCGCGACGAACAACAGAAACAACGTCGCCGGTAACCCGTTCGCGAACGCATTGATCAGATAGGCGACGATCAGCCGACGAAACGGTGCGTTCGCAGAGATCGCCTTGAGGCCATCCCCGAGCGACACGCGCGCCCGCGTCAACGGCGGCGGCTCGGGCACCTTGAACAGCGCCCACGCGGTCGCTGGCACCAAAATCACGATCACGACCGCACCTAACGCAAGCATGTGCACGCGCGGATCGGCATAACCGAGCGCCGTCAGGATCGTCGGCGTCGAGGCGGCAAGCAAGGTCCCGAACAGCCCCATGCCTTCGCGCGAGCCCGCAATGCGCGTGCGCTCGTGATAGTCGCCCGACAGCTCCGCTCCCCAAGCGTTGTAGGGCAGGATCATCATCGTCCACCCCAGCGACAGCGCGAACAGCGCAACGCCGAAATGCGCGAGCGTGACCCCATCTGGCGGCATGAAAAGCGCGGCGACGGATAGGCAGACCACCGGCAACCCGGCGAGGATCCAGACCTTTCGACGCCCGAACCGGCTCGATGTCCGGTCGCTGACGAACCCCATGATCGGGTCGGTGAACGCGTCGAAGACGCGCGCCAGAATGACGATGTACCCGATCCAATCGAGCGGCAGACCCATGGTCTGGGCGTAAAAGGCAGGTAAGAAGACGTAAGGGGGCAACAACAGGATCGCCAGCCCCATCGCCGGGCCGGCATAGGCGGCAAGTACGCTAAAGGGAAGGCGGTTATGCGTCACTCGAAATGCCCCTTGATCCGGCCGCCGCAAATGCCCGTATACCGCTCATGGCCAATATTGCAGTCATCGGCAGCGGCATCGCGGGGCTCTCCGCCGCCTATCTGCTTCAAGAAAAGCACACCGTTGCCCTCTATGAAAAGGAGCCGCGGCTCGGTGGCCACAGTCGTACCATTACGGTCAGGCACGGTGATCGGATCATTCCGGTAGACACCGGCTTCATCGTCTTCAACGAGCGCAACTATCCAAACCTGACCGCGCTCTTCGCCCGCCTCGGCGTGCACGTGAAGAACAGCGACATGACCTATGCGTTCACGACCCACAACGGTGGGTTCGAGTGGGGCGCAAAGGACTTGAACACGATCTTCGGCCAGCGGCGCAACCTGCTGCGGCCGTGGTTCTTCTACTTGTTCCGCGAAGTCATGCGCTTCAATGGTGAAGTCTTTCGCCGTGTGGCCGACGATCCCACGATCACGCTCGGCCAGCTGATCGATGATCTGCGCCTGAGCGACAAGTTCAAACGCTACTATCTGCTCCCGATGGCAGGCGCAATCTGGAGCTGCCCACCCCAACAGATGCTGAAGTTCCCGGCGCAGGTGTTCGTGAACTTCTTCCACAATCACGGCTTGCTCGCGATGGACGGCCAGCCGCAATGGCTGACCGTGGACGGCGGTTCGCAACAATACGTGCAACGGCTTGCGGCGGCGCTGAAGTTGCGTCCGCAGACGGGATGCCCGGCGGTTTCCGTTGCCCGCGGCAATGATGGCGTGCAGGTTACCGATGCGAGCGGACGGACCACGCGCTTCGACCACGTCGTATTCGCCTGCCACACCGACGAAAGCCTTGGCCTTTTGGCGGATGCAACGAGCGCGGAACGAGCCGCACTCGACGCGATCAAGTATCAACGCAACCTCGCGATCCTGCACAAGGATGCGCGCTTCATGCCGAAGCGCAAGCGCATCTGGGCGGCGTGGAACTACCACGCCAGCGGCGACGGCGACGAACCGGCGGTCACCCTGACCTACTGGATGAACAAGCTGCAGTCGATCGACGAACGCTACCCGCTCTTTGTGACGCTCAACCCCGCTTCCGAAGTGGCTGCGGAGAACATCTTCGACACCTACGTGTTCCACCACCCGGTGTTCGACGCGGCAGCCATCGCCGCCCAGTCGGCGCTACGAGAGATGCAGGGCGAACGAAACACTTGGTTCTGCGGCGCCTACATGCGCCACGGCTTCCACGAGGACGGGCTTATGAGCGCGATGGCGGTCGCCGAGAAACTCGGTGTGACAGCGCCCTGGCTCGTGGCGCCGGCAACCCAAGACGATCTGGCGGTCGCCGCGGACTAGCGAAGCCGCAACAGTGCGGCACGCAAGCGCGGCTCAGACGTGCGTGGCGACAGCCAGATTCCGAAGAACGGTTCCGCGAAGGTTTGATCGGCAACGTCCGCCGTCGGAACGCCGTTGTGAAAGAACCGCACCGCACCGCCGGGCGTATGCAACGCCGTAATCCGGTCGCCGTCCTTCACGTTCGGAAACGCGCGCTTAAGAGCGGCCGCATACGCAGGGAGAGAGGCCTTGGCTCCAGGTGCGACCTTCACCATTTCCTCGATCGTCCGCTCGACGAGCTCGTCGGTCGTGAACGACATCCGGTAGCGCAACGTCAGCGCGAACGGCGCACTCATCGACCATTGCGGCGCATCGGTCCACAGCGTCGCGTCATAGGCCGTGAAAACGAGCCAGGTCAGCGACCCGCTGCCGTAGGGCTTCGGCGAATTGATGGCGCCGGCGATCTCGGTGGGACGCGACATGGCCGCCGCAGTCAGGCACAGCGCGACAAGTGCCACCGCGGCCAACACAACCCTATGCATGCACAAGCTCCACCTGGTGAACGTTGGTCCGGCCAACGGCAAACGCCGCGGCACAGATCCCGAAATAGAACTGCCAGTTCCGAAGGAAAGGGTCGTCGTAGCCGAGGTCGCGGATTTTTGCCTGAGCCTCGGTCTGCCGCCCGGCCCACTCGCGTAGCGTCCGGGCGTAGTCCTGACCGAACGAGAAAACGTCGAGCACCTTCAGGCCAGCGCGCCCCGCTTCTTCGGAGAAGCGCGCCAGCGATGGCAACATCCCCCCCGGAAACACGTAGTGCCGGATGAAGTCGCTGCGCGTACGATAACCGTCGAATACGTCGTCTCTCACCGTGATCGTTTGCACCACGGCGCGCCCTCCGCGTTTCAACCGCTCCGACAGCGTCTGGAAATAGCGCGGCCAATATCGCTCGCCGACCGCCTCGAACATTTCGATCGAGACGATCATGTCGTAGACGCCCTTCGTACGCCGATAATCCTCCAGGCGAATGTCGGCCTTCGAGCCTAAACGCTTCGTAGCGAACGCGTGTTGCGCCGGCGAAACCGTGATCCCAGTCACCTCGTGACAGCGCTCGCTCGCCGCTTCCGCAAAGCCGCCCCAGCCGCAACCGACTTCAAGAACGTTGGCGCGGGGGCCTGAGAACTTGTCGAGAATGCGCGCGTACTTCGCGCGCTGCGCCTCGGCGAGATTCGCGTTCGAAGTGGGGTAGAGTGCCGACGAATAGGTCATCGTCTCGTCGAGCCACAGCGCGTAGAACTCGTTGCCGACGTCGTAGTGCGCTTTGATGTTGCGCTCGCTGCCGCCTTCGCTGTTGCGCCTGATGATCGTGTTCAGCAGCACAAAGCTGAGCCGATTCCAAAGGTCGCCATGCGCATATCCCTCGAATTGATCGAGGTTGCGAAGGAACATCGAAACCAGCGCCTCGACGTCGTCGGTCTCCCAGGCGCCGGCAATGTAGTCTTCGCCAAGCCCGATATCGCCCCGCGCCAGAACCCGAGCGATTACATCCCAGGACTTGATGGCGAACCGTGCCCTGGGTCCGGTCTCAGTCCCGGCGAAATTATGCACCTCGCCGTTCGGGGCGACGAAAGTCAGACTGCCGTATTTGATGCGCCGGATCGTATCCAGCCAACGGCGTTCGATTATGGAGTGCGGAACCAGGCCCATCTCTGCCACCTAAGCCTCGGACTTACCCGGGGCATTCTGGCCATATACGAGAGCCCGGCCAAGGTGGATTTGTGGGATTTCGCAGGTCCCACGAGCACGGTTGCCACCTGGAAAGGCCGCACCGTTGCGTGGGATAGTTGGGACCTCAGCCCGGGAGAATGATGTGTTTCGACAAGTAGTGGCGCTGCTGGCCTTCTTGATCATCGCAGCCGGCGCGCAAGCGGCAGCACCACCCGTGTCCGCGCGCCTCGCGCCCGTGGATGAGGCGGCAAATGACCCTTCGTTCGTGCAATTCCGCAACGAGCTGAAGGCCGTCATCGCACGCAGGGACGCCGCGAAATTGTTCCACTACCTCGCCTCAGACATCCACTTGAGCTTTGGCGGCGACTACGGCGGTCCCGAGTTCCACAAAATATGGAAGCCGTTCGACAAGGACACGAAGGTTTGGGCGGTCCTCTCGCTCATCGTCGACAACGGCGGCAAGTTCATCGCACCCGGCGGCTTTGCGGCGCCCTACGTCTACGCGGCCTTTCCGGAGGACCTCGATAGCTTCGAGCACGTCGTCGTAACCAATCCGGCCGCCGTATTGCGGGAAAGACCGGCGGCGAACGCACGCGTGATCCGCAAGCTGGACTACGACATCGTCAAGGTCGTGAAATCTTCCGGCAAGATGCAACACGAGGCAAACCCGAACGATTGGGACGAAGTCCTAACTGCAACCGGCCAGCGCGGTTTCGTGCCATCGGCTGACATCCGCAGCCCCGTCGAATACCGCGCGATCTTCGAAAAGCGCAAAGGCAAGTGGGTAATCCAAACCCTCGTCGCAGGTGATTTAGGCCACGAAGGAAGAGTTCACGCGAAGACGCAACGAACAAGAGACGAAGTTCAGTCTCTTCGCGCGCCGCAGGCGCGTAGCCGATCGGTGATCTGGCGCTCCGCGCCAACAGGCTTTTCTTTGCGTCTTCGCGTGAGACCTCTTACTTGGGGCACCTCGACCGCTCCAAGTTGCTGGTGGTCCGCGGTCGCGGACCATGACAGACTTGGAGCATGGCCAATCTCACGTTTGACCCGCCCTACGACTGGACCGCGCTGCTCCGCTTCTTCGCGGCGCGCGCTATTCCCGGCGTCGACGAAGTGGACGGCGAGACCTATCGCCGCACGTTTGTGTTGGGCCGTAACCAGGGCCGCCTTTCGATCGCGCCGGGCAAGAACGGACTGATCGCCGACCTATCGGCCGCGGGCAAAGGCGATCCCAATCTCATAGCCGCCAAACTCCGCCGCCTGTTCGACCTCGACGCGTCGGGCAAGAAGATCGCCGCGCACCTCCGCCGCGACGAAACGCTGAAATCGTCGCTGAAAAAGCGTCCGGGTCTACGCGTCCCCGGCGTTTGGGATCCGTTCGAACTCGGCGTTCGCGCGATCTTGGGTCAGCAGGTGAGCGTTGCCGCCGCATCCACGCTCGCCGGGCGCATCGCGACAAGATTCGGGAAGACCGCCACCAAGGGACACCCGACACTGACCCGGCTGTTTCCAACCCCAAGCGACTTGGCGGAGGCAAACTTGGACGGTATCGGCCTCACCACCCGCCGCGCTGCGACCGTCGTGAGCTTCGCCCGCGCAATCAGAGACGACGCGACACTGCTAGACGGAACCCAACCGCTCGACTCATTCGTCGAGCGCATTGCAGACTTGCCGGGCCTCGGCCCTTGGACCGCGCATTACATGGCGATGCGGCTCGGCCACACGGACGCGTTCCCCACGTCCGATCTCGGCATACGCAAAGCCCTCAACACGACAAGTGACAAGGAAGTGCTGCGCATAGCGGAAAAATGGCGTCCGTACCGCGCCTACGCCACCATGCACCTCTGGGCGTCCTTGAGCGACTGACATGCAGCTCTTCGTCGAACGCATAAAAACGCCGATCGGTCCGCTGCTCATCACACACGACGGTAAGGGCTTGGCCAACATCGCCTTCGCCGACCGCGAAGAGAGGCGGGCAAGGGAACTCGCCCGCGATTTCCCTGACGCACAAGTGAAACGCGCGCCGAAACCAACTCAGTTCGCCGCAGCCCTCACGCGCTACTTCGACGGCGACATCCGAGCCATCGACAAGCTAGCCGCGATCGACTTTGGCACCGCCTTCCAAAAGCGCTGCTGGAAAGCGCTCCGGCGCGTGAGACCCGGCACCACACGGAGCTACGGCGACCACGCGCGCGCGATCGGCCATCCCGGCGCCCCGCGCGCAGTCGGCGCCGCGAACGGCTTCAACCCGATCTCGATCGTCGTGCCCTGCCACCGCCTAGTCGGCGCAACCGGCAGCCTCGTCCACTATGGCGGGGGCCTTGAGCGCAAGCGCTGGCTGATCGATCATGAGGCCCGCCACGCGAGCGCCGCCAAATGACCGAGCCTGTAAGAATCCTAAAGCCCTCGCCCGGAATGCTGCCCGCCTACATCGAAGCGCTCGAACGCGGTTGGAACCCGGACAACGTGCGCGGCCGCGCCGGCGCCGCCGATCACTTGAGCCGCATCGGCGAAGACGCCACCGCATTCCTCGCGACCCTCGACGACGAAGACGCGAAGGGCCCCGACTACAAAATGCCCGACGGCACGATGTCGAAGCGGCTGCCCGGCTTCGTTCGCTGGATTTGGGACGGCACGTTCTGCGGCATGATCGGGTTTCGTTGGGCTAAGGGCACCTCCGAACTGCCACCGCACGTTCTAGGCCACATCGGTTACACGGTCGTGGAATGGAAGCGGGGCAGGGGCTACGCCACCGAAGCGCTACGCCAACTCCTCCCCGAAGCGAGAGCCCGAGGCCTCGCCTACGTCGAGCTGACAACCGACCCCGGCAATATCCCCTCGCAGAAAGTGATCACTTCGAACGGCGGCAAGCTGCTCCGCCGCGAACAAAAACCGGCTGCCTATGGCGGCGGCGACTCGCTGCGTTGGCGGATTGACCTATAACCGTCGAACTCAATTAGAATCGTCATGGCCGGGTCAAGCCCGGCAATGACGATCTAAAGAAAAAGTCCTTCGTTAGTGCAGTTTCGCGCGCAGGTCGCGAATGGCGCCGTCGATGAGCGCGTCGCCCTTGTTCTCGGTCATCTGCTTGCCGATCACCGTCCCGGCCGCCGTCGTGGCAACTGCGGTGGCGACAGCGCGAACCTCGGCAATCGCCTCGGCCTCGGCCTGCGCGATCTTCTGCTCGGCCATCTGCGCGCGGCGCTCGATCTGTACGGCAAGCTGCGCACGCGCATCCGCCGCCAAGCGTTCCGCCGAAGCCTTCGCATTGTCGAGAATCGCTTGCGCTTCTTGTGCCGCGTTTGCGGTCTTGGCCTTGTACTCGGCAAGCAGCGTCTCGGCTTCCGCCCGAAGACGCTTCGCCTCGTCGAGCTCGTTCTTGATCGCGCCCGCTCGGTCGTCGAGCATTTTGCCGACCATGTTCGGCACGCCGCGCCAAATCAGAAAGGCAATCAGGATCACCGTACCGACGGCGACCCAAAAGGTCGGATCTGCCATGAAGCCAGTCATGCCGTTCTCCGTTAAGCCGGCTTCAGCGCACGTTCGACCGCGGCCGCAATGTCGGACGCGTTCGCCGTTTCGCCGGTAAGTTTTGAAACGATGTCGCTCGCCGTCTCGCGCGCGACGGAACCGACATTCGACAACGCCTTCTGGCGCATCTCGGCGATACGCGCTTCGGCCTTCGCCGTGTCGGCCGCAAGCTGACGCGCCGCCGCGTCGTTCTTCGCGTTCACTTCGCTCTGCACTTGCGCGCGCAGCGCGTCGCTCGACTTCAGCGCCTTGGCACGGGCATCGGCGAGCGCCTTTTCGTAGCCGGCGATCGCCGCTTCGCTGTCGCGCTTTGCCTGCGCCGCCGAGTCGAGGTCGCCTTTGATGCGGCCTTTGCGGTCGGCGAGAACGCCCTCGAGTTTCGGCAGCGCCACCCGCGACATCACGATGTAGAGCGTCACGAACGTCAGCAGCAGCCAGAACAACTGGCTCGCAAACGTCGTCGTGTCGAGTTGGGGCAAGCCGCCTTTGGCTTCATGCCCGTGCTCTTCCGTACCCGTGTGCAGTTCGTCCGTGGTGTGTCCGTCCGCGGCGTGTTCTTCCGCAGCCGGAGCGTGTTCCGGCTCCGGCGCAACGTCGGCCACTTGGAACGCGGTGTCGCCCGCCATGAGGTGCGTCCTTAACCGTTCGGCCTTACGAGCCGAGGATGATGAACGCCATCACGAGGCCGATCAGGCCCGTCGCTTCGCAAAGCGCGAAGCCGATGAGCAGGTTCGTGAACTGCCCCTGCGCGGCCGACGGATTGCGCAGCGCGCCCGAGAGGTAGTTGCCGAAGATGTTGCCGATGCCGACGCCCGCACCCGCGAGCGCGAGGCACGCAATACCGGCTCCGATCATTTTCGCTGCCGCAGCTTCCATAGTCTTAGTCTCCTTGAGTTGTTCGATGAGGGACGCGCGAAACGCGCCCGGTTAATGATGGTCGTGCAGATGAAGCGCGTCGTTGAGGTAGATGCAGGTCAGCACCGCAAAGACGAACGCTTGCAGGAAGGCAATCAACATTTCGAGGGCGGTCACCGCGATTCCCGCGATCAGCGGTGCGATCGCGACAAGTGACGAGGCGCTGGCAACGCTAAGCCAGCCGACGACGAAACCTGCGAACACCTTCAACATCACGTGCCCCGCGAACATGTTCGCGCAAAGACGGACGGAAAGGCTGATCGGGCGCAGGAAGAACGAGAAAATCTCGATCGGAACGAGTAGCGGCATGATCCACCACGGCGCGCCGGACGGGGCGAATAGCTTGAAAAAGCCGAAGCCGTGCCGCGACAAGCCGACGAAGATCACAAGCAGAAATACGGCGAGCGCAAGCGCGAACGTGACGATGATGTGGCTCGTCACCGTAAACGAGTAGGGGATCAGCCCGAAGAAGTTCGAGAACAGGATAAAGATGAAGAGCGTGAACACGAACGGGAAATAGGCCATGCCGCCTTCGCCCGCAATGTTGCGCATCGTCTGCGCCAGGAACTCGTACATCATCTCGGCGACCGACTGCGCGCGGCCCGGGATGATTCCGTCGCGTTTGACGGCAAGCGTGAAGAACAAGATCGCGCCGATCGTGACCAGCACCATCCAGAGCGAGGAGTTCGTAAACGAAACGTCGTAGCCGAACAGCGACCAGCGCAAACCTTCGAACAGCGGCTCGACGCGGAACTGATGCATCGGGTCGGTGCTGATCATCACGGCGCTTGATCCTTCGTCTGCGTGTCGCTTTTGGCGTTCAGTCGTTGTGCGGTTCTGATGACGTTCACCATCGCGGCCGCAAGGCCCAGGATGAGGAACACCATCAACCCCCACGGCTTCGTTCCGGCGACCGCGTCAAAGCCCCAACCGAGCACGACCCCGACAAGGAGCCCTGCGATCAATTCGGAAGCAAGACGGTAGGCGATGCCGGCGGAACTCGGCGGCGGGGCAGGCTTCGACCCCGGCTGTTGCTCGCGTACGGCCTCGATCCGCCGGCCCAGATCGTCGAGACGCTTCTGGTCGGGATCGTCGTCTGGACCTGATTGGGTGGTCGCCAAAGGCCCTCGGGGCCGCACGAAACCCCCTCCGAAATCCGCGCGGAACATATGAGCCGGGCCGTTAAGGGTCAAGCCGATTGCTGCATCGCAAACGCCCAAAAAAGTTAGGAATCCTGCGCCTCTCCGGGCGGTTTCTCCAGACGTAAGGTCGCAGCCGCGTTAACGAGCGTTGGAGCCTCGACTTGCCTTACGTCATGGCGTTCTCAATGTGGGCTTGAGAGGCTTCCTTTATGTCCCAAGGCCCCACCACCCGCGTGACGATGCCCGCAGGCGCGCCGGCCTTCCGCGCGAAAGGCCTGACAAAGGTCTACGGGATGGGTGAAGGCGCCGTGCATGCGCTGCGCGGCGTCGACATTGAACTCCACGAGGGCGACTTTCTCGTTTTGCTCGGCCCTTCGGGCAGCGGCAAGTCGACATTGTTGAACATCTTGGGCGGTCTCGACCGTCCGTCTGCGGGCACGCTTCACTACCGCGATACGGAATTGACTGCTTGCAGCGACCGTGCACTCACGGCGTTCCGTCGCCACCATGTCGGGTTCATCTTCCAATTCTACAATCTGATCCCGAGCCTCACCGCGCGAGAGAATGTGGCGCTGGTGACGGAACTCGTGGAAAAGCCGATGGCGCCCGACGAAGCGCTTCGCCTCGTCGGCCTCGGCGAGCGCATGGATCATTTTCCGGCACAACTCTCCGGCGGCGAGCAGCAGCGCGTCGCAGTCGCGCGTGCCGTCGCGAAACGGCCGGAAGTGCTGCTCTGCGATGAACCGACCGGAGCGCTCGACAGCGCAACCGGCGTGCGCGTGCTTGAAGCCTTGGCGGACGTCAATCGGACTCTGGGCACGACCACGGTCGTCATCACGCACAACGCGACGATCGCAGGCATGGCCGACCACGTTGTCCACTTCGGCGACGGACGGGTTGTCTCGATCGAAACGAACACAACGAAGCGCCGCCCGTCGGAGCTCTCCTGGTGAGCCCGCTTTCCGCCATAGATCTAAAGCTCGCCCGCGATATGTGGCATCGCCGCGGCCAGATACTGGCGATCGCGCTCGTCATCGCGTCCGCAGTGGCGACGCTAGTGATGGCGTTGAGCGCGCTCCGCTCGCTGTCCGACGCACGCGAGGCTTATTACGACCGTCAGCGCTTCGCTCATGTCTTCGTCAGCCTGAAGCGCGCGCCCGAGTCGGCGGCGTCGCGACTGCGCGACGTTCCCGGCGTTGCCCAAGTGGAAACGCGAGTCGCGCGCTACGTCACGATCGAAATCGCGGGCGTGATCGAACCGTTACGGGGTCTCGCGCTTTCGCTGCCCGAAAGCAACGACACCGCGCTAAACGCGCTTGTCTTGCGCAGCGGCCGCTTCCCCGATCCCGACCGCGCTTCGGAAGTTCTGCTGCACGAGTCCTTCGCGACGGCGAACGGCTTTGGTCCCGGTGCGACGTTCTCGGCCGTCATGAACGGCCGCAAGCAGCGTCTTGTCGTCACCGGTGTAGCGCTGTCGCCTGAGCACATCTACGTCATCGGTCCGGGCGACATCGTTCCCGACAACCGCCGCTACGGCGTCTTCTGGATGCACCGCAAGCAGCTGGCGGCAATCCTGAACTACGAAGGTGCGTTCAACGATGCCTCGCTGCGCTTGCTGCGAGGCGCGAGTACCGACACCGTCGTCGCAGCCGTTGATCACGTGCTGTCACAGTACGGCGCGGCAGGCGCCTTCGATCGGAAAGAGCAGTCGTCGCACGCCTTCCTTGAGAGCGAGTTCGGCCAGCTCTCGGCGATGGCGAGCGTCATCCCGCCCATCTTCCTCATCGTTTCGGCATTTCTTCTCTATACCGTCATCTCGCGCCAGATCGAAACGCAGCGCCACGAGATCGGCTTGCTCAAGGCGTTCGGCTACTCGGACGCCGCGGTCGCTTGGCACTTCGTGAAGTTTGCGCTCACCGTCAGCGTGATCGGCCTCGTCATCGGTTGGCTCGCCGGCGCCTGGTTGGGCTATCAGATCACCGAACTCTATCGCGAGTACTTCCGCTTTCCCGCGCTTGCCTTTGCCGTCGCGCCCGACATTCTCCTCACCTCCGCAGCCATCGCTATGACGGTCTCATGCGGCGGCGCCCTGATTGCGACGCGTCAGGCGATGCGCCTGACGCCCGCGGTTGCCATGTCGCCGCCAAGCCCTGCGACGTACAGGCCAAGTCTCATGGAGCGCATCGGCCTGCTCCGTGATCTGAGCACGACGGGATACATGATCGTGCGCCACGTGACGCGCTTTCCGATCCGCTCCGGCATGACCGTGACCGGCATCGCGCTTTCGCTCGGCCTTCTGATCGCGACCGTGCAGTTCATCGACTCGGTCACGTTGATGATCGATTCCTTCTTCTTCCGTGCCCAGCGTCAGGATGTGACGCTGCGGTTCATCGAACCGCGCGCCGACTCCGTCCGTAGTGAAATCGAGCGCATGCCCGGCGTCCTTCGTGCCGAACTCCGGCGTGCCGTCGGTGTGAAGCTGACGCACGGGCCGCGCAGCAAGCGCGTGGCGATCCTGGGAATCGATCAGCACTCCGAACTATCGCAGCAGGTCGGCGCCGACGGTCGCACGATCGAACTCCCTCCGGCGGGGCTGCTCCTCACGCGCCGCCTGGCCGACCATTTGGCCGTGAAACCAGGTGACGAAGTGGACGTCGCCGTCCTTGAGGGTCGCCGCACCCGCACGACGGTGCAAGTCACGCGCGTGATCGATGAGTATGTCGGCCTCGCGGTCTACATGCAGCGCGCGGCTTTGAATCGCCTCACCGGCGACGGCGAGGTCGCCGACAGCGCGTGGCTCAAAACCGATGCCGCGGGGGAAGCTGCCCTTTTCGCTGAGGTCAAGCAAACGCCGGGTCTGTTCACGATCCAACTGCAACGCCGGGCGTTCCGGATGTTTCGTGACTTGTTGGATCAGAACCTAATGACGATGATCTGGTTCTACGTCGGATTTGCATCCGTGATCGCCTTCGGTGTGGCATACAATGCCAGCCGCATCACGTTGTCGGAGCGCTCGCACGAACTCGCAACCCTGCGCGTGCTCGGTTATCACAAGCGCGAGGTGGCGCTGATCCTCGTGGGCGAACTCGCGCTGTTGACGCTGGTCGCCTTACCGATCGGCTGCATCCTCGGTTACGGCATGGCATCGTTGATGATGGAATTGTTCGAGACCGACCTCTATCAGATACCGCTGGGCCTTGCGCCTGCGACCTATGCCTGGTCGGCGCTGGTCATCATGGCAGCGACCGCGGTCAGCTCCGCCGTTGTTGTGCGGCGCATTCAAACACTCGACTTGGTGCGCGTCTTGAAGGGACGGGATTGACCCCATGAACGCTTTGAAACCCTGGGCCTGGCCGATCGGCCTCGCTAGCCTGCTCCTAGCGGGCCTTGTTTTCGCGTTGTGGCCGCGAGCGATTGCCGTGGACATAGCAACGGTGAGTGAAGGCGCCATGTCCGTCGCGATTGAAGACGACGGTGTTACGCGGGTACGCGAAGTGTATGTCGTCTCGGCCCCGATCGCCGGACGGATGCTCCGCGTGGAGGTGCACCCGGGCGACGCGATCGAAGCGCAAAAGACCGTCATTGCCACCATCGAACCCGCCGATCCCGCGTTTCGCGATGCTCGCGCCCAGCGCGAGTTGGAGTTCACGGTTTCGGCTGCGCGCGCAGCGCAGGATTTGGCCGCAGCGAATGTCCGCGGTCGGGAGGCGGATTTGAAGCTCGGTCGCCAAGAACGCGAACGCGCGCGCCAGCTCTTTGCCAAGGGGATTGTGGCCAAGGCGCGCTTGGACAACGCGGAAGCTGCCGTCGTTTCCTTGGAAGCCGCGCTGTCGACCGCTCAGGCGGCACTGCGCCAGCGCGCCTTTGAGGTAAAGACGGCCGAGGCCTCGCTGGTCGTGCCCTCCGACGGCGGCCGGACCAAAGGCGATAAGCATTGCTGCTTTACGATCCGCGCGCCGATCGACGGGCAGGTCCTGCGTGTTGCGCAAGAGAACGAAGCCGTTGTGCAGATGGGGACGCCGCTCGTCGAGGTCGGCGATGCCGCCGATCTCGAAGTCGTCGTCGACCTCTTGTCGACCGATGCGGTGAAGGTATCCGAAGGCGACACCGTGCTGATCTCGCGCTGGGGCGGAGAGGGCGCTCTGAATGCGCGCGTCCGCCGCGTTGAACCATTCGGGTTCATGAAGGTCTCCTCGCTCGGCATCGAAGAGCAGCGCGTCAATGTCATCGTCGATCTAATCGACCCGCGCGACCGCTGGCGCCGCCTCGGCCACGGCTATCAGATCGATGCCGCGATCTTGCGTTGGAAGTCCGACAAAGCCGTGCAGGTGCCGATCGGCGCGCTTTTCCGCCAAGGCGCCGACTGGGCCGTCTTCCGCGTCGACGGCAGCCGCGCTCGCCTTACGCCCGTAAAGATCGGCCAGGTGAACGACCGCACGGCTGAGGTTCTCGACGGCCTCAAACCGGGCGAGCGTGTGGTCTCGCACCCAGGTGAGCGGGTGAGCGATGGGGTCTCGGTGACCGGTCGGTAGAGCAGCTACTCCGCCGCCGCCGCCGCGAGAACGCGTTCCGCGCCCGCAAGGTCGACTGCCACGAGTTGGCTGACGCCGCGCTCCTGCATGGTGACGCCGACCAACCGGTCCATGCGCGACATGGTGAGCGCATGGTGCGTAATCACCAGGAACCGCGTTTCGGTCATCCGCGTCATCTCGTCGAGCAGATTGCAGAAACGCTCCACGTTCGCGTCGTCGAGCGGTGCGTCGACTTCGTCCAGCACGCAGACGGGGGCGGGGTTGCACAGGAACACGGCAAAGATCATTGCCATCGCGGTCAGCGCCTGTTCGCCGCCCGAGAGCAGGGACATTGTCTGCAGCTTCTTGCCTGGCGGCCGCGCCAAGATTTCGAGGCCGGCTTCCAGCGGATCGTCGGATTCGGTCAAGGTCAGCCGCGCCTCACCGCCGCCGAACAGCGACGTGAACAACTTCTGGAAGTTCGCGTTCACCCGGTCGAAGGCTTCAAGCAAGCGCTCGCGGCCTTCCTTGTTCAACGAACCGATACCGTGGCGCAGGCGATTGATCGCCTCTTCAAGGTCGTTCTTTTCCGTCTGAAGGTTCGTGAGCCGCGTTTCGCACTCTTCGGCCTCTTCGTCGGCGCGCAAGTTCACGCCGCCAAGCTGCTCGCGCTCGCGCTTAAGTTTCTCGACCCGCTGCTCTGCCGCATCGAGCGCCGGCATCGCATCGCCCGGCTGATGTTCGGCCTTCGCCGCCAGCTCTTCCGGTGCACAGTCGAGCGTATCGCGCGCGCGCGTAACCGATTCGGTCAGCCGCTCTTGCTGCGATGCCAGCACCGCCTCGCACCGCGCGCGCTCTTCACGCGCATGCGACAGCGCATGATCGGCCATCCGCGACTCGGACTGGGCCGCCTTCAAGCCGCTCTCGGCGGCCGCGAGCGCGTCCGCCGCCTCCTTGCGCGCCGTCTCTGCCTCGCTCAACAGCTCGAACAGCTTCGTGCGCTTCTCGGCGATTTGCGCCGGGATGTGCTCGAGAGCCGAGAGTTCGCTCCGCGCCTCCGCCTCGCGCGCCTGCAGCGCTTCGATTTGCCCCGATGCGGCCGCGATGCGCTGCTCCCATGCCTCAAGGTCGGCGGCGATCGCCTGCAGCCTTTGCTGCCGCGCGCGCGCCTCGCGCTCGACGCCGTCGTGCCGCGCCTTTGCGTTCGAGTACGCGCCGCGCGCCTCGGTCAACGCATCGCGCACGCTGGTAAGTTGCGCCTCGAACTCGCCAAGCGGAGCGAGTGCGGAAAACTCCGTCGCGATCTGCTCTGCGATGTGCTGAGCCTCGCTCTCGTCGGCGGTCAGGCTTTGGTGCCGCTCGTTCAACGACTGTGTGCGGGCAGCCGTTTGCGCATGCCGTTTCTCTGCTTCCGCCAAGGCCGCGCGCGCCGCTGCGGCCTCGGTCTCCGCTTGCCGCCAGCCGTTGCGCACCGTGCGCTCCGCGGTCTCGGCTGCCTCGCGCGCTTCGCGAGCGGCTTCATACACGGCCCGAAGCTCGCGCGCGTTCTCGACCGCAGTCGCGATCGTACCTTCAAGATCGGCCAAGCGGTTGCGCTGACGCAAGCGAACGGCCGCCGGCGTCGGCGCCTCCGCCGTGGCCGTGAACCCGTCCCAGCGCCAAAGATCGCCTTCGCGGCTCACCAAGCACTGACCCGGCAGCAGCTGCGACTGCAGCTCGACACCCTGGTCGCGCTCGACCACGCCGATCTGCGACAGCCGTCGTGCCAACGCTTCCGGCGCCTGGACCAGATGCGCCAGAGCCTGCGCTCCCTCCGGCAAAGCCGGCATTGTTCGTGGCGCGCCGAGTGACCGCCAATGAATCGGCGCCTTCTGATCGAGCGGTACGTTCAAGTCGTCTCCAAGTGCAGCACCCAGCGCGCCTTCGAATCCAGGCGTCACATGCACGAGATCGACAACCGGCGTGAACCCTTCGCTGACCAACTCCGAGAGCATCTCGGTAAGCGCACGCGCTTCAGCTTTGAGACGATCGAGCTCGCGCTCAGTCGTCTCCACTGCTTGCTTCTTCGCATTCTCCGCATCGCGCGCGGCGCGCAATGCGTCTTCCGAATGAGCGTGGGTGGACTTCGACGACTCTGCCGCCGCCACTGCTGCCGCGACGCGCGCCGCAGCCTCTTCGACAAGCGGCGCCGTCGCCGCCTCGCGGCCCAGGCGCTCGATCTCGGCCGCAATGTTCTCAAGCTCGCCGCGCAGCCGCGCCGCGGAGCGCCGTCCGTCTTCCGCGCGCCGCTCCAATGCCGCACGCTTTGCTTTCGCTTCTGCAAGCTCGGCGGTTGCACGGTCGCTCGCGCTTTCCGCCTCGCGCATCGTCTCTTCTGCAAGACGCAGTGCGTCCGCCGCTTGTGCCTGCGCCTCGCCTTCGCCGGCAGCCGCAGCCTGAAGCAGCGCGCGCTCTTCGGCTAGCTTGCCGGTCATCGCCTTGGCATCGTCGACGCGCGCCGCTTCGCGACCCTGATCCTGTCCGATCTGCGCAATCCGCGCCGTCAGCCGCTCCGCTGCTTCCTTCGCGCGCGCCTCTTCGCCGTCGAGCGCCATCCGCTCGGCGGTGAGGCGCTGCAATGCCGCGCTGCGTTCCGCAGCTGCCGAGCGCAGCGGAGGGAGCTTCTCGTCCGCTTCCAGAACCGCGTTTGATGCTTGCGCCGCCCTAAGCGTCATCTCCTCGACCTGCGCCCGCATACGGCCGAGTTCTTCTTCGGCGGCAGCCGCAGCGGTCGACGCCATTTGCCAGCGTACGTAAAGCGCCAGCGCTTCCGCGCGCTGAATGTGACCCGAAAGATTGCGATAGCGCGACGCCTGCCGCGCCTGCCGCTTCAGGTTTGCAAGCTGGGTTTCGATCTCTTGAATCACGTCGGCGACACGCGAGAGATTCGTCGTCGCGGCATTCAGCTTCAGCTCGGCCTCATGCCGGCGCGCATGCAGGCCGGAGATGCCCGCGGCTTCTTCCAGGATTGCTCTGCGCGCAATCGGCTTCGCGTTGATCAGTTGCCCGATCTGCCCTTGGCGGACGAGCGCCGGCGAATGCGCCCCCGACGACACGTCGGCAAAGAAAATCTGCACGTCGCGCGCGCGCACGTCGCGCCCGTTGATCTTGTAGATCGAGCCCATCTCGCGCTCGATCCGGCGGCTGATTTCGATCGCCTCGCCGTCGTTGTAGGCCGAAGGTGCCGAGCGCGTCATGTTGTCGATGACGAGCGACACCTCGGCAGTATTGCGCGAGGGCCGGTTGTTCGTGCCGGCGAAGATGACATCGTCCATGCCCGAGCCGCGCATCGACTTGGC
>CAZYGK010000066.1:0-17468 GCA_964647355.1 uncultured Flavobacteriaceae bacterium
ACTGCGCCGCCAAGGCCGGCATCATCGGCATGACGAAGTCGCTGGCCCAGGAAGTGGCGACCCGAAACATCACGGTGAACTGCGTCGCGCCGGGGTTCATCAAGTCGCCCATGACCGACGTTCTGAACGACCAGCAGCGCGCCGCCATCATGGCCAAGATTCCCGCCCAGCGCCTCGGTAGCGGTGCCGATATTGGCGCTGCCGTAGCGTACCTGGCGAGTGAGGAAGCCGCCTACATCACCGGCCAGACCCTGCATGTGAACGGCGGAATGGCTATGATTTGAAGGGCTTAACCGTCTCCGCCCGGCAGTTGGCAAGCTCGCCTGAGGTGTGTTACCAACCCGCGCAAATTCAAGGGCGGCGGATTCTCCCTCGGCCCTCTATAAGGTATCCAATTTCTCTCAAAGGACGAAAAAATGAGCGATATCGCCGACCGCGTGAAGAAGATCGTGATCGAACACCTGAACGTGGAAGCCGAAAAGGTGACCGAGAATGCGAGCTTCATCGACGATCTGGGCGCGGACAGCCTTGATACGGTCGAGCTGGTCATGGCGTTCGAAGAGGAATTCAACGTCGAAATTCCGGACGACGCGGCCGAATCGATCGTGACCGTCGGCGACGCCGTGAAGTTCATCAAAGAAAAAGCGGCCTAAGGCGGTTGCGCCCGGCCAGAATCGCACTAGCTGTCTCTTGATGCGGCGTGTCGTTGTAACAGGTCTAGGACTGGTCAGCCCGCTGGCAAGCGGCGTTGAGGAGTCGTGGTCGCGGCTCCTCGCCGGCCAGTCCGGCGCAAAGAAGATCACCGCGTTCAACACCGAAGATCTACAGACGAAGATCGCAGCCGATGTCCCCCGTGGCGACGGCACGAACGGCACGTTCAATGCCGACAAGTGGATGGACCCGAAGGACCAGCGCAAGGTTGATGATTTCATCGTCCTTGCGATGGGTGCGGCGGGCCAAGCGTTTGAAGACTCCAAGCTCGTCCTCGATACCGAAGAGAAGCGCTGTCGCGCCGGTGTTCTCATCGGCTCCGGTATCGGTGGCTTGCCGGGGATCGCGGACGCCGCGATCACGCTGCACGAAAAGGGCCCGCGCCGGGTCAGCCCGTTCTTCATCCCCGGCCGCTTGATCAATCTTGCCTCGGGCTATGCGTCGATCCGCTATGGCATGAAGGGCCCGAACCACGCGGTCGTGACCGCCTGCTCGACCGGCGCGCACGCGATCGGCGATGCGGCCCGCCTGATCGCGCTCGACGACGCCGACGTTATGCTTGCCGGCGGCACGGAATCGGCGATTTCGCGCCTCGCTGTCGCGGGCTTCAACGCCTGCCGCGCGCTATCGACCGCGTTCAACGACACGCCGGAAAAAGGCTCGCGTCCCTATGACAAGGATCGCGACGGGTTCGTCATGGGTGCGGGCGCAGGCTGCGTCGTTCTGGAAGAATTCGAACACGCCAAGCGTCGCGGCGCCAAAATCTACGCTGAGATCAGGGGCTACGGTCTCTCGGGCGACGCCTACCACATCACGGCACCGGCCGAAGACGGCGACGGCGGCTTCCGGGCGATGCAGATGGCGCTGAAGCGCGCCGGCATGATGCCCTCGGACATCGACTACGTGAATGCGCACGGCACCTCGACGCCCCTGGGCGACGAGATCGAGCTCAAGGCGGTCGAGCGCTTGTTCGGCAACGCCGCCGAGAAAGTCTCGATGTCATCGACAAAATCGTCGATCGGCCACCTCCTCGGCGCAGCGGGCGCGGTGGAGGCCATCTTCTGCATCCTGGCCCTGCGCGACCAGATTTGCCCGCCGACGTTGAACCTCGACAACCCCTCGGTTGAGACGAAGATCGACCTCGTCCCGCACAAGGCGAAGAAGCGCGAAATCCGCGCCGCCCTGTCGAATTCGTTCGGATTTGGCGGGACAAACGCCACGTTGATTTTGACCGGCGCGCCGCAGTAACCGATAATCCTTAAAGCGCGCCCCCTCAAACGCGGAGCCCAGGCCTTTGCGTTCCTTCTTCCGTTTCGTTCTTGTCCTTCTGTTGCTCACAGCCGCTACGGCCGCGGTGGGCGGCTGGTACATCCTCAATCAGTTCGATGCGCCGGGCCCCAGTGCCTATGAAGGCGAAACCGAAACGATCGTGTCCCTGCCGATGGGAACCGGACTCAACCAAGCGGCAAATATCCTGCAGCAACGCGGCGTCGTGCGCAGCGCGCTGATCTTCCGCTTGGGCGTCATGTACAACGAGAAAGCCTCGGCGCTCAAAGCGGGCGAATACGCGATCCCCTCCGGCGCCTCGCCGGCTGAGATTATGAACATCTTGGTCGACGGAAAATCGATCGTCTACAAGCTGACGCTTGCCGAAGGCCTAACCAGCGCGACGATCGTCGAGCTCGTGCGTCAACACCCGACGCTGACGGGCGAGCTGACGGACGTGCCGCCCGAAGGTTCGCTGCTGCCTGAAACCTACATCTTCAATCGCGGCGAAACCCGCCCGGCGTTGATCAAGCGCATGCAGGACGACCATACGCGCGTGCTCAACGAGCTTTGGGCCCAGCGCGCGCCGAACCTGCCGTTCTCGACGAAGGAAGAGGCGGTCATCCTGGCCTCGATCGTCGAGAAGGAAACCGGCGTCGCCTCCGAGCGCCCGCGCGTCGCCGCCGTCTTCGTCAATCGCCTGCGCAAGGGCATGAAGCTGCAATCGGACCCGACGATCATCTACGGCCTGACGAAGGGCGTGCCGCTCGGCCGCGGCATCCGCCAGAGCGAGCTGGACAAGGCGACGCCCTACAACACCTACGTCATCGTTGGTCTGCCGCCGACGCCGATCGCCAACCCCGGCAAAGCCTCGCTCGCCGCCGTCATGAACCCGGCCCAGACCGAGGACCTCTTCTTCGTCGCCGACGGCACCGGCGGCCACGTCTTCGCGCCGACCTTGGCCGAACACGAGAAGAATGTGAAAAACTGGCGCGAGATCGAGAAGCAGCGCGCCGCCGCGGGTGGTAACGGCACGCCCTGACATTGAGCCGCCGCGCCGCACCCCCTAAAGTCCGGTCGTGACTCGAAAGGCCGGACCCATCTGATGCCCATTTCCAGCATGACCGGCTTCGCCCGCACCCAAGGCGCCCAAGGCGCTTGGCGCTGGCATTGGGAAGTCCGCAGCGTGAACTCGCGCGGCCTCGACGTCCGCGTACGCGTGCCCGAAGGCTTCGAAGGCCTGGAGCAGCCCGCCCGCATCCTCGCGAACGAGCGCTTCAGCCGGGGCGCCATCACGACCTCGCTCACGCTCGACGCCGATCCCTCGCGCGGCGCGGTGCGCGTGAACCAAGAAGCCCTCGCCCAAGTGCTCGCCGCACTGAAGCAGCTCGAAGGCAGCGTCAAGGCGGCCCCGCCGACGCTCGACGGCATCCTCTCGCTGCGCGGCGTCATCGACGCGCAAGCCCCGGCGCTCGGCGAAGCCGAACTCGCCGCCCGCGACGCCGCTGTCTTGGGCAGCCTCGCCACCGCTTTCGATGCGCTCAAATCCGCCCGCCGCGACGAAGGCGCCCGCCTCGACGCGATCCTAAAGCAGCACACGAGCCGTATGGAGGCCCTGGTCGGCGAAGCGGAAACGCTCGCAGCAACGCAGCCGGAGCAGCTCCGCACGCGCCTCAAAACCTCGATCGACGACATCCTGAAAGCGCGGCCCGGTCTCGCCGAAGACCGCCTCGCGCAAGAGATCGCGATGTTACTCGTCAAGGCCGACGTGCGCGAGGAAATCGATCGCCTGAAATCCCACCTCACGCAAGCCCGCACGCTATTTGCCGACGCCGGCGCGCAAGGTCGCCGCCTCGACTTCCTGGCGCAGGAACTGAACCGCGAAGCGAACACGCTCTGCTCGAAGTCGTCCGACATTCAGTTGACCCGCGTCGGCTTGGAACTCAAAGCCACGATCGATCAGCTTCGCGAACAGGTGCAAAACGTCGAATGACCCTAACCACGATCAAGCGCCGCGGCATGATGCTGGTGTTGTCGTCGCCCTCGGGCGCCGGCAAGACGACGCTCGCCAAACGCCTGCTCGAAACCGACCAGAACTTCACCATGTCGGTGTCGGTGACGACGCGCGCGAAGCGCCCGACCGAGGTACACGGCCAAGATTACTACTTCATCTCGCCGGCCGCCTTTAAGGCCAAGGTCGAGCGCGGCGAACTGCTCGAGCACGCGACCGTCTTTGGCCACAGCTACGGCACCCCGCGCGAGCCGGTGGAGGAAGCGCTCGCACAAGGCCTCGACGTGCTGTTCGACATCGACTGGCAAGGCACGCAGCAGCTGAAGCAAGAGGCGCGAGAGGATGTGGTTTCGATCTTCATCCTGCCGCCCTCGCGCCTGGAGCTCGAACGCCGCCTGCGCTCGCGTGCGCAGGACAGCGCCGAAGTCGTGGCCCAGCGCATGGCCAAGGCGAACGACGAGATCAGCCACTGGGCCGAGTACGACTACGTCATCGTCAACGGCGACATCCAAGCGGCCGAAACCCGCATCGCCTTCATCGTCGAGGCCGAGCGCTACAAGCGCACCCGCCAAACCGGCCTCTCAGAGTTTGTCCGCGGTCTGACGGCCTAACGCGCGCGCCAGCGCCGCGAAACCCTCGACCGGAATTTCCTCAGCCCGCGCCGTCGGGTCGAGCCCCGCTTCCGCGATCAGCGCATCGCTGAAGGGCCCAAGCGACTTCAGGCTCGAGCGCAGCATCTTCCGCCGCTGCCCGAAGGCAGCCGCAGTGACGCGCTCAAGCAGGGCAGGGACGGCTTCGCCGCGCGGCTGCGCCAGCAGCTCGAACCGCACGACGCTCGAGGTCACCTTCGGCGGCGGCGTGAAGGCGCTGCGATGCACGTCGAACAAGATGCGAGGGTTCGTGCGCCACTGACTGATCACCGAGAGCCGCCCGTAAGCGTGCCCACCGGGTCTGGCCACGATCCGCTCGGCGACCTCGCGCTGGAACATCAAGGTCAGCGTCTCATACCAGGGCGGCCACGGCTCGGCCGTCAGCCACTTCACGAGCAGCACCGTCGCGATGTTATAGGGCAGGTTGGCGACCACGACCGCCCGCCCGCCCGCAAGAGCAGCCTCATCGGCTTCCAGCGCATCGCCCGGCACGACACTGAGCCGCCCGCCATAGGCCGTGCTCACGGCCGCAAGCGCGGGCAAGCATCGCTCGTCCCGTTCGATCGCAACGACGCGCCCAGCCCCTTCGGCCAGCAACGCCCGCGTGAGCCCGCCGGGACCCGGACCGATCTCGACAACCGTCCGCCCCGCAAGCGGGCCGCCCTCGCGCGCAATCCGCCGCGTCAAATTCAAGTCGAAGAGAAAATTCTGTCCCAGCGCCTTGCGCGCGCTCAACCCAAGCGCCGCGATCACCTCGCGAAGCGGCGGCAGGCCGTCGCCCTCGCTCATGATCGCTTGCGCTGGCTTGCGATCCGCGCCGCGAGCCGAAGCGCGGCAAGCAGGCTCGACGGATCGGCCTTGTCCTGACCCGCGATGTCGAAGGCCGTTCCGTGATCGGGCGACGTGCGCACGATCGGAAGCCCCAAGGTCACGTTCACGCCGCCCGCGAAGTCGAGCGTCTTCAAAGGGATCAGCGCTTGATCGTGATACATGCAGATCACGGCGTCATACCGCGCCCGCGCGCCCGCATGAAACAGCGTGTCGGCCGGCAGCGGCCCCTTCACGTCGACGCCTTGCGCCTGCAAAGCGCCGACCGCCGGACCGATCACGGTCGCCTCCTCGGCACCCATCGCGCCGCCTTCTCCCGCATGCGGGTTGAGCGCGGCAACAGCGAGCCGCGGTGCCGCAATTCCGAAATCCCGCAGAAGCGCATCGTGCGCCGTCATCGCCGATCTAACGATTGCCTCGGTGGTCAGCGCGGCGCACGCCTGCGCCAGAGACAAGTGAACCGTCACCGGCACGACGCGCAAACCCTCGATCGCGAGCATCATCACGGGGCTCGCACCGCCGCAAAGCTCGGCCAGGAACTCCGTATGCCCGGGAAACTTGAAACCCGCACTATAGAGCGTGGCCTTGTGGATAGGGTTTGTGACGACGCCCGCCGCTTGGCCGGCCTGGGCCAGGCCGACGGCCTTGCTGATCGATGCGACAACCGCCGCCGCATTGCGCGCGTCAGGCTTCGCCGGCGCCGCCTTCGCGGCCAATCGCTCCACGAGCACCGGAATTCCTTCGAAGAAGCGCTTGGCCCCCTCGGCCATCGAAGCGACTTCGACGACGTGCACATGGCTCTTCACCCGGTGCGCTTCCGCGCGTAGCCAATCCGGATCGCCGATGACGCAGAACGCCGGCACAGGGCGCCCGTCCGGCGCATGCCAGGCCTTGATCGCTATCTCGCCCGCGATACCGGCGGGCTCGCCCATCGTCAGTGCAAGCGGCCGTGAGGCGTCGGCCATGCGGTCCTAGTTGTCCCGCATCTCGATCGTCGCGTCGCGGCGCAGATCGCGCAGATAGCGCCGCGCGAGCATCGAAAGCTCTTGGCTGTAGAGCTTGTTCTCAATGTCTTCCTTGGTCACGTCTTTCGACTTCGTCGTCGTGGGCCCACCGGCAGACGGCATGCCGGCTGCCGGGATCATGCCGCCCGAGCAAATGACGAAGAGCTCGACGCCCTGCGCGCCCCGCAACGGTGGCGTCGCCCGGCCGTTGGGCGTTTGCTCGAGGATTTTGACGAACTGCGGCGCCATGTCCTTCACACTCATCGACCCGAGCATGTCGAACGTTGCACCGCGCGACCGCGCGATCTGGCCTGCGTTCGAGCACCCGTTGATCGAGCGATAGAGTTCGACCGACAACGACTTCGCCTGTTCCTGTTTCGCCTTCGACGCGCCTTCCGAGAGCGGTATCCCGATGCGGGCAAGCGTCAGCGAGCCCTTCATCTTCTGGGCCGCCTGAGGCTTCGATGCGGCGCCGCCGTCCGGCAGGGCGACTTTTGAATCTTTCGGTAAGCGCTTTTCGCGCAAGCCGATAACGTAGTACCCGCCGGCTGCTCGGATCGGCTCCGACACGCTGCCCGGCGACATCTTCTTCAACGCTTCCGCCACCGGCGGCGGCACGTCGCCTTCGCCCACCCATCCGATTTCGCCGCCGTTGGTCGCCGACGATGATTGACTAAACTGGCGCGCAATGGCCGAGAAGCTGGCGCCGGAACGCAAATGGCCCAGGATGCTCTGGATGTTCTGCCGCCCCTGTTCTTCTGCCTCGGGGACGTCGACCGCGATGAAGATCTCCGCAACCTGATACTGCGTTTGCGACGACGCGGCGACCGCCTGCAGGTAAGCCCGCTCGACCTCGTCCTCCGACACCGTCACGCGTGCAGCGAGGCGCCCTTGGATCAACTTCTGCCACGCCAAGTCGGCCTTCAGCTGGTTTTGCAGCGTCGCGCGCGCGATGCCGTTCTGATCCAGCATCTTGTTGATGGAGTCGGTCGATGTGTTGTTCTGTTCCGCGACGCGCTTGAAGTTTTTCTCAAGCTCTTCGGTCGTGATTTTGACCTTTGCTTCTTGCGCTTCCTGCAGCTGCAGAAGTTCGTCGATCAGCTGGCGCAACACCTGCGGACGAAGGCGCTTGGCCGCATCCGGGCCCTGCGCGCCCGACGTGACCATCACGAGCTTGATGCGCTGATCGAGGTCGTAGGTCGAAATGATGATGTCGTTCACGACCGCCGCCGCACGCATCGTGCGCGGCTCCTGCGTGGCACCGGCAGCGCTCGAGTGGTCACCCGAAATGGCGAGCATGCCCACCACGCTAACGCCGATGGCACCGAAGGCACGAACTAAGGATCGACGAGACATCGCAACTTCCGCGAAAACGAGAGCGACAAAACGGTCAGCGAGGCGGCAGGCGCGACTCAACCGCAAGGACCGTCACAACGTCCGGGAGAATAACCACTTCTCAGGCCCGATCAATGGTGGTTACGACAGGCCGAAAGCGCCCGATTTCAGCCTCAATTCACGCCCTTTAGACGGAACGTGAACAGGAACGATGACGCGGGCTCGATGTCGCGGTCCCGGGTGAACCGGCGTCGGAAGTCCAAGCCGAACTCGGCGCAATCGTCTTCGTAGGAAATGCCGAACTTGCTTTCGATCATCTGCTCGTCGGCCAGGTCGCGCCGACCGGACGCACGCAGCCAGATATGCTCGATCGTCCGCACCCGGCCTTCCAGCGAGACTTCCTCGCGCTGCACCGGGATCAGCGGCTCCGGTTCCAGCAACAGGTAGCCGGCGCGGAACAGGTACCAATCCACATCGAACGCCTCGCCGTAAATTTCATTGCGCTCGTAACGGAACGCGCTCTGGTCGATACGGAAGCGGTGGACCAGCCGGAAATTGTCGTCCGGCTGCACGATCAGCCGGCCCACATAGTCGGACTGCTGATTCCGTAAGCCGGATTCCTCGGTAAATGCGTCGTCTTCGTGGAAGCGGAAGCTCTCGCCGACGATGGCCTCGATGAACCCTTCGTCGAAATAGGCGGCGGCCCGGAAGCCGACGTTCACACGCGGACCCGTTTCCCAGCGGTCGAGGCCCGGGAATTTGTTGAACGAGAATAGGTTCGTTTCGTCGAATTCGAATGCGGCGCTGTCTTCGTTCGGAATCTCGTCCGGGTTGCCGCCATAGGGGGCGCCGATCAATTGCACGATTGGCTCGATCACCTGCTTCCAACCCCAGTCGGTGCGGATCATCGGATAGCGCCACTCGACGCCGGCCCACGGCAGCACGCGGCCGACGGTCTGCGTTTCCGTGCCGCTGACGCCCGTATCGGTGACGTGGTAGCCGTCCGCGCGCAGATTGGCGAAGAACGTGAACAAGTGACCGCCGGTCGTCGTCACCGGCAACTTCCACGCCGCCGTCGCCGAAACGCGCGCCGTGTCTTGCCCTTCGCCGCGATGCAGGTAGAGCGCGTTGCCCAAGAGCTGGAAGCGCCCGCCGAGCACGGTCTCGTCCGGCACATACTCGAGTTCCATCAACGGCAGCACGAGCGGCGTCAGCCCCGGATCGTCTTCTTCGCGCAAGCCCTGGAAGTACCAGCCGTTGACCGCGGCATACGAACGGCCGTCGATGCCCTCGATGAAGAGGTTGTTGACCAGACGGTCCTTCGACGAAATGTCGTAGCGCTTGAGGTACGTGTCGTTCGACGTCACCTCGGCGTCGTAGCCCCAGTTCCAAACGTCGTCGATCTTGAACCGGCCTTTGCCGAAAACATGGCCTTGCAGCGTCTCGTCGCCGTATTCGACGCCGAAACGGTTCCGCGGCTCGCCGTACCGGCCGCTGGCCTGGATGTAGTATTGCCCGTCGACCACGCGCTGGCGCCACTCGCCTTTCAGCAACGGCCCGTCGTTCTCCGTGTACATTGGCGACAGCAGCAAGTCGTAGCTGGGGTCGAGCGCGAAGTAGTACGGGATCTCGGCGAAGTAGCCGATATCCGTCGAATGGCCGATGTTCGGGACAAGGAAGCCCGACTGGCGCGGAGCTTCCGGATCCGAGTGTGAGAAATAGGGCATGTAGGCGATCGGAACGCCGAACACTTCGAAAAACGCGTCTTCGTATTCGACGCGCGCCTTCGCCTGATTGTAGACCACACGAAATGCTTTGATCTGCCAGGTCGGCGCCTTAGTCGGATCCTCTTTGCAAGGCTCGCAGGTCGTGTAAGCGGCCTTCTCCAGCGTCATCATGTTGCCGCCGGTGCGGGTGGCGCGCGCCGCGGCCAAACGGCCGCGGCCCGCGATGATGACGTTCATGCTCTCGATGATGCCTTCCCGCATGTCGTCAGTGACTTCGAAGCGGTTGCCTGAGAGCGTGGTGCCGTTCGCCTCTCGAATTGTCGCGTTACCTTCGGCGATGACGATGCGCGTTTCCTGATTGTAGGAAAGCTTGTCGGCGAGCAGCGTGCGCGGTCCATAGGTGACCTCGACGCTGCCTTCGGCCGTGACCACGCTCGTGTTCGCGTCGTAGGTCATCTTGTCGGCGCGGATGAGAACTTCTTCTTTCTTCTCGGTCGCGGCTGGTTCCTGCGGTGCGGCAGCGGCCGGTTCGTCCGCCGCCAAATTGGCAAGCGGTATCACCACCGGCGCGTGACCCGCGGCAGCAGCGATCGAGGCTGTAGAAAGCAGAATCGGAAGACCGGCGATGAGGCGATACGCGACCTTCATCCGTCCTCCTGATTGAACAATGACGCCATACCAAACAACAACGCAGTCGTAGCCGGCGCCCACGCCGCTAAGGCCACGGGTACCGTGCCCGACATCCCCAGGGCGTGTGTCACGTCCGTGAAGAAATAGAGCAGGAACCCGGTCAGAACGCCTGAGAGTATGAGCCTCGCAGCCCCCCCTAGACGCGCCAGCCGAAGCGAGAATGCCGCCGCTACGAAGATCATAGCGCATAACAGCATCGGTCCCGCAAGCAAGGCGTGGTAGTGGAGCCTATGTTTTGTGGCCGAAAACCCTGCCGCTTCAGCCTGTGCAATGAAGCCGGGAAGGTCCCAAAACGCGATAGTATCAGGGGTTGCAAAGCTTTCTTGAATTTGGTCCGGAGTTAACGACGTTTTCACGTCGAGTGACGGATAGAACACAGCTGGACGGTCCGGACCCGTGACCCAGGCCTTTTCGAGGTGCCACTTGTCCTTCTCAAGGGCCGCGGCCCCGGCATCGATTCGACCCCGGAACTGATCCTTCCCCTCGTAGATGAACATGATCACGTCCTGCAGCTTGAGGCCGCTGTCGGACACGTGCAGGGCGTGAATCACGGTCTGGCCCTTCTCGTCGCCTTGCCGCAACCACAGCCCGTTCGCGTTGACCGCCAACAGCGACGAGCGTCCCCTGATGTAACGGGCCTCCAACTCCTCGTAGCGTGAGATCAGCGTCGAGGCGAAGGGGTTGTAAAGCGTCGTCATGAACGCGCCGATCAGCAGCGCGGTGACGAGCGATGGCGCCAGGAACAGCCACGCCGAAACGCCGGAGGCTCGCGCAACGACCAGTTCCTGGCTGCGCGTAAGCCGGGCAAAGCACCAGATCGCACCGAACAGCACCGCGAACGGCATCATCTTTTCGGTAAGGTTCGGAAGCTTGAGCAGCGCCATGCCAACGATGGTGCCCAAGGGTACCACTTCGCGCCCTGCCGTCCGGTTCAAGAGTTCGACGATGTCGATCACGAAGGCGAGCGTGACGCACACACCGAATACGATCGCCACGTTCAACAAAAACTGCACGGCCAAATAGCGTGCCAGGGTCCAGCTGAAGTTCATTGGGCCGCCTCCGCCGCAAGGGGGGCCATCTTGCCCTTTCGCAACAGCTCGAAGCCCGGGTAGGCGAGGATGAAGATCATCCCCGCGATCCAAAGCACCGGCCACACGTACATCAGGAACGCCATGTCGGGGTTCGATGCGGTCAACTGCTGAAACGCAAAGCCCGGAAGGCGCGCCGCGAACATGATCAAGAACGCAAGGCCGATGCGCCGCGCATATCCGCGGCGGTTGAAATTGCCGCCGACGAGAGCCACGACCGCGATCAGCGCGAACACGATGCAATAAAGCGGGCTGCTGAGCCGGCTGTGCGCCTCGGATATGAACTTGCGCTTCTGCTTGTCTGCGATCGAGCTCTCTGGGTTGAACAATTCGCCGAGATAGCGCTCGCTTGCCTCGAAGAAACGCGCGTTTTGGCTCTTGTCGAACTGACCGAGATCGAACGTGTAGCGTTCGAAGTTCAAAATCTTCAGACGTCCTTCGCCGCCTTCGAGCCACTGCACGTTGCCTTGGCTCATGATCAAACGCGGGCCGGTCGGCGTGTTCGCGAGCAGTCCCTTTTGGGCCATGTAGGTCGCGATGCCCTTTGGGTTGCGCGCGTCGTGCACGAGGATGCCGCGGATGTCGCCCCCGGCATTGTTCTCGCTGACGTAGACGGTGAGCCCTTTGATCGGGTTCGTGAACGAGCCTTCGCGCACGAACGTGTTCACGAGATCGGCCCGTATTTCGAACACCCGGCTCTTCATTTCGCGCATGCCGGCAGGCATCACGACGAGGTTGAAGAGATAACCGATCACCGTGACGGCGATCGCGATGATGAGCACCGGCCACACCACGACCCAGCGGCTGAAACCGGCCGCGAACATCACGACCAGCTCGCTTTCGACGTACAGCCGGTTGACCGCGTACAGCACCGCAAAGAACAGCGCGAACGGCAGGATCAACGGCATGAGCTGCGGCAGCGCTAAGACCGTCAAATAGATGAAGGTCCCGACCGACTGGCTCTGGTTGATCACGACGTCCAGCATGCGCAGGGATTGCGACAGCCAAACGACCCCGGTGAGCACGAAGGTGGAGAACAAAAGCGGCCCGCCGATCTGCCGGAACAAGTAGCTCTGAATTCCGGTCATGGCAGCTTATGCACCCTGGATGGCCGTGTCGGCCGCTTCACAACGATGGCCCGGCCCGGTACAACCCGGCGCCTGTCGGCACTACCAGCTGAATCAACATGGGTAGCGTTCGACGGCCAAGCTGGTAATCCAGCCGCTTCGGCCGCGCAACGTTTTCCAGCCTACCGCCTGCCAACCTAGCGCCGTTATGTGTTCACGTTAAGAGCAACAAGTCCCATGCAAATCAACTTTGTGAAGCCCGAAGTCCCGGAAGAGGGCGCGCTGGTCATCGGCGTCCTGGAAAGCGACGACCTGACCGGCCTGATCGACCAACTCGACAAGAAGTCCAAGGGGGCGATCGGCCGCGCGCTCAAAGCGGTGCGCTTCACCGGCGCCAAAGGTCAGGTTGCTGAGGTTCTGGCACCGGCCGGCCTCGACCTCGACCGGCTGCTCGTCGTGGGCCTCGGCAAGGCCGACGCGTTCAACGGCAGATCGGCTGAGAGCCTTGGGTCGACGGCGGTCGCGCGCCTCCTGACCAGCGGCGAGAAGGTGGCGACCGTGGTGCTCCAGGCACCCAAGAGTGCGTCCGATGCAGACGAAGCAGAGTTCGCGGCGCGCGTCGCGCAGGGCGCCGTGTTGCGCAGCTACCGCTTCGACAATTATCGCACGACGCAGAAGAAGACCGACAAGCCGACGCTCGCCAAGGTCAATGTCGGTGCCGCCGACGCCGCCGACGCGAAGAAGGCCTGGCGATCGCATGAAGCGGTCGCGAGTGCGATCTACTACGCACGCGATCTCGTGACCGAGCCGCCGAACGTTCTCTACCCCGAAGAGTTCGCCAAACGCGCCCGCAAGCTCGAAGACATGGGCCTTGAGGTCGAGGTCTTGGGCGAGAAAGAGATGGCCAAACTCGGTATGCACACGCTCTTGGGCGTCGGCCACGGTTCCGAGCGCGAGTCGCAACTGCTGGTGATGCAGTGGAAAGGCGCCAAGAACAAAGACGCCCAGCCCATCGCCTTCGTCGGCAAGGGCGTCACGTTTGACACCGGCGGCATCTCGATCAAACCGGCCGCCGGCATGGACGCCATGAAGTACGACATGGGCGGCGCAGCCGCCGTCACCGGTCTGATGCACGCTCTTGCGGGACGCAAGGCGCGCGTAAATGCGGTGGGCATCTGCGGCCTCGTCGAGAACATGCCCGACGGCAAGGCGCAGCGCCCGGGCGACGTCGTGAAGTCGATGTCGGGGCAGACGATCGAAGTCCTGAACACCGACGCCGAAGGCCGCCTCGTTCTGGCCGACGCGATTTGGTATTGCCAGAACCGCTTCAAGCCGAAATTCATGGTCGACCTTGCGACGCTCACGGGTGCGATCCGCGTCTCGCTCGGCCTCGAGATCGCAGGCTTGTTCTCGAACAACGACGAACTGGCCGAGCGCCTCGCGGCCGCCGGCAAGGCTGAAGGCGAAGATCTCTGGCGCATGCCGATGGGCGAGCGCTTCGACAAGATGATCGACAGTCCCATCGCCGACATGAAGAACATCGGCGGTCAGTTCGGCGGCTCGATCACGGCGGCGCAGTTCATCCAGCGCTTCGTCAACAAGGTCCCCTGGGCGCACCTCGATATCGCCGGCACCGCGTGGTTCGAGGAAGCCCGCAACTCGACGCCGAAAGGCGCAAGCGGCTTCGGCGTCAGGCTGCTCAATCGCCTCGTCGCCGATCACTACGAAGGCTGATGGCAGAGGTTCTATTTTATCACCTCGAACGGGCGGCACTGGAAGACGTGCTGCCCGGCCTGCTTGAGAAGACGCGCGAGCGCGGCTGGAAGGCGCTCGTTCGCGCGGGCTCCAGCGAACGGATCGCCGCGTTGGATGCCCACCTCTGGAGCTACCGCGAAGAGAGCTTTCTCCCGCACGCCCAGGACCGCGATCCCAACGCCGCCGAACAGCCGATCCTTTTGACCACAGGCGATGCCAACACGAACGACGCCGAAGTGCTGTTCCTCGTCGATGGCGCCGAAGCCAAGGATTGGGCCGCACCCCAAGTCGCTGCTGCCGCCCGCATCGTCATGATCTTCGACGGGCGCGACCCCGCCGCCCTCGACGCCGCCCGCGAACAGTGGAAGCAGGCCAAAGCCAGCGGCCATGAAGTGACCTACTGGCAACAGGGCGCGGCCGGTAAGTGGGAAAAACGGGCCTGAGCCGACCGGGTTTGCGCCAGCCCGGCAACGATTTATTCTCTCCCTGAGTCCTATGCTCTCGCCAACCTCAGCCGAGCGCGATCCCATGCCCATTCTTGTTCTCGCGGAACTGCTCCTACAGATATTCTGCATTCGCCACGCCATGATGAGCGGCAAGCAGGAGTGGGTCTACATTCTCATGATCCCGGGCGTCGGACCGGTTGCCTATCTGATCATGGAGATCCTTCCGGAGTTTGCCTACACGCGCCGCGGCCGGCGCGTTGCGGGCGATGTCACGACGATCCTCGACCCCGACCGCGAATATCGCGAGCGCAAAGCCGAGGTCGAGATGAGCGGAACGCCCGCCGCGAAAGCCGCCCTCGCCGAGGAGTGCCTACGCAAGAAGATGTACGACGACGCAATGGCACTCTACCGCTCCGCGTTGGCGCCGCCCTTTGCCGACGATCCGAACATGCTCCTAGGCCTCGCGAAGGTGCAGATCGAGAAGGGCGACTTCGCCGACTGCCAGCAAACGCTGGATCATCTGCGCGCGAAGAACCCGGGCTTCTCCTCGCAAGACGGGCACCTGATCTATGCCCGCGCGCTGGAAGGGCAGGGCAAGAACGACGAGGCGGCCGCCGACTACGAGGCTGTCACCGGCTACTTCGCCGGCTTCGAGGCGAAGGTCCGCTACGGCATGTTCCTGCTCAAACTCGGCCAAGTCGACAAGGCCAAGGCACTGCTGCAAGGCGTCGTCAACGCCTTCAAGAGTCAGCCCCGCCACGCGCAGGATCTGAACCGCGACTGGTACAACGTCGCAAGGCGCAATCTCGAGGGCTGATTACTCGGCCGCCTGCTGACGCATCGCAAAGTCGAGGCGCACGACGTTGGCGGGCAGCGGCTTCGCGCGCGCTACCTTGCGCGGCTGAGGCGGCGGGAGCTTGTCGCGAAGCCCCGCTTCGTCGCCCGCTTCCAGGAACGTATCGATGACCTCGAGCAGCTTCATGAACTGGAACCAAGCGAACGGCGTGTCGGTGCCCTTCGTCATGCGCTCGACTGCCCAAGTCTTCAAGGCGCGCATTTGCGCTTCCGGCGTAGTAGCGGCCGCTTTCATACCTACCCTATTCCCCAACTAGTCCATCGCGAATCAACGAGGGTATGAAGGTGCGCTTTGGCGGTTAATCGGCACTTAATGCGCGTCACGCAGTTTCGGAACGCGCGGAATCGTAAGCCTCGCTCGCTTCAAGCCAAGCCGTTTCCGCCGCGTCCAGCTGGCGCTGCAACTCGCCGCGCTGCTTCGTCAGCGTGAGCGCCTTCTGCGGTTCGCTCGCGTAGAGATCGGGTGCGTGCAACGCCGCTTCGATCTTCGCGATTTCACCCTGCAGCTTGGCGACCCGCTTCTCCGCTTCGTCGGCGGCGCGTTTGAGCGGCGTCAGCTGTGCGCGCCGATCGGCGGCGGCCTTGCGCTCTTCGGCCTTCGTCAGTTTCGGCGCAGCCGGCTTCGCCTTTCCGCCCGCAGGCTCGCGCTCGGCGAGCAGCAGCTTGCGGTAGTCGTCCATGTCGCCGTCGAACGGCTGGACGCGCCCGCCCGCGACAAGCCAGAGCCGGTCCGCGCAGGTCTCGATCAGATGCGGATCGTGACTGATCAGCAGCACCGCTCCCGTGTAGTCGTTCAAGGCCAGAACCAGCGCCTCGCGGCTGTCGATATCGAGGTGGTTCGTGGGCTCGTCCAGGATCAACAGATGCGGCGCGTCGAGTGCCGCGATCATGATCAGCAAACGCGCCCGTTCGCCGCCCGAGAGATCCTCGATCGCGGTGCCGGCTTTGAAGTCCGGGAAGCCCGCGGCGCCGAGCCGCGTCCGCGCCTCGCGTTCCGTGATCCGCGGCATCAGGTTCATCAAGTGCTGAACCGGGGTGAGTTCGCCCGCGAGTTCGTCGAGCTGATGCTGCGCGAAATAGCCGATCCGAAGCCGCCGCGATTTCGTGATCGTCCCGCCCATCGCGGCAAGCCGGTTCGAGATCAGTTTCGCGAACGTCGACTTGCCGTTGCCGTTCGCGCCGAGGAGCGCGATCCGGTCGTCCGGATCGATACGCAAATCCATGTGGGCGAGCACCTCGCGCCCGTCGTAACCTGCGCTCGCGTTGTCGATCGCAATCAGCGGCGGCGAGAGTTCCTCGGGTTCCCCGAGCCGGAACGGCGCCACGCGTTCGCCCGACATCTCGGCGATCGGCTGCAGCTTGGCGATGGCTTTCAGCCGGCTCTGCGCTTGCCGCGCCTTCGAGGCCTTGTAGCGGAAGCGGTCGACGAACGCCTGCATGTGCTTGCGCTGCGCGTCTTGCTTGGTGCGCGCGGCTTCTTGCAGGGCGAGGCGCTCGGAGCGCGTGCGTTCGAACGTGTCGTAGGTGCCGGTGTAGAACGTGAGCTTCTTGTCCTCCAAATGTAGGATCGAATTCACGGCGGTGTTGAGCAGGTCGCGGTCGTGGCTGATCAGGATCATCGTGCCCGGAAAGCGGCGCAAATATTGTTCGAGCCAAAGCGAACCTTCGAGGTCGAGATAGTTCGTCGGCTCGTCGAGCAGCAGGAGATCGGGCTCGGAGAACAGCACTGCCGCGAGCGCCACCCGCATGCGCCAGCCGCCGGAGAATTCCGAACAGGGCCTGAGTTGCGCGGCGGCATCGAAGCCGAGACCGGCCAGGATCTCCGCCGCCTTCGCAGGCGCGCGGTGGGCGCCGATGTCGGCGAGCCGCGTCTCGATCTCCGCGATCCGCACCGGATCGCTCGCCGTCTCCGCTTCGCTGAGCAGCGACGCGCGCTCCGTGTCCGCCGCAAGCACGGTGTCGAGCAGCGTCTCGGGGCCTGCCGGCACTTCCTGCGCGACGCCGCCGATGCGCCAGTTGCGCGGCATGCCGATCT
>CAZYGK010000067.1:0-17083 GCA_964647355.1 uncultured Flavobacteriaceae bacterium
CATTTCGCGCGCGGGCAGACGTTCACCTACGACTTGGTCGAACTCGGCCGGTACTACCGCGACTATGCGCTGCTGATGGCGCACTTCGACGAGGTGCTGCCGGGGCGCGTGCACCGCGTGCACTACGAACGGATGGTCGCCGACACCGAGGGCGAGGTGCGACGGCTGCTCGCCTATTGCGGCCTGCCGTTCGAAGAGGCCTGCCTGCGGTTCAACGAGACGGAGCGCGCGGTCAGGACGGCGAGCTCGGAGCAAGTGCGGCGGCCGATCTTCACCGACGCCGTCGAGCAGTGGCGGAATTACGAACAGTGGCTGGAACCATTGCGCGAAGCGCTTGGTCCGGCTCTTGGGGACTACAAGGGCTAACATCACTTTTGGGGGCAAGAAAAATGAGAGACGGAAAACTTCGGCGGCACGGATTGAAGCTGACCAGCGCACTTTTAGCTACGACCGCGCTCAGCAACATCTCGCCGGCATTGGCGGACGCGCAGGTTGAAAAGGTCACCGTCACAGCACAAAAACGGTCTCAGGCGCTGCAGGATGTGCCGGCATCGGTGCAAGTCTTAAGTACGAAAAAGCTTGAGGAACTGCAGGTCGTAGATATCAACGACTTCAGCAAGTTCTTGCCGAACGTGACCATCCAACCGACGGCACCCGGCTTTGTCGGCGTCTACATGCGCGGTGTGGCCAGCGGTGAAAATCGCAACCACTCCGGCCCGATGCCCAGCGTCGGCACCTATATCGACGAAATTCCGATCACGACGATCCAAGGCGCGCTTGACGTTCACGTGTACGACATCCAGCGCGTCGAAGCGCTGGCAGGACCGCAGGGCACGCTGTACGGCGCCAACTCTCAATCGGGTACGATCCGCATCATCACCAACAAGCCGGACACCGCGGAGTTCGCGGCTGCCGTAAGCGCGGAAGTGTACGGAGTCGAGCACGGCGGCATCGGCTTTGCAGCCGAGGGATACGTCAATGCACCGTTGTCCGAGAACGCCGCGATCCGCATCGTCGGTTGGTCGCAACACGATGCCGGCTACATCGACAACGTTCCCGGTACCCGGCTTTATCCAACGTCGGGAATTCTGGACGACAACTTCGACCGTGCGAAAGACGACTACAACGACGTCGACACATACGGCGCACGCATGGCGCTGAAGATCGACCTCGACGACAGTTGGAGCGTCACGCCGATGTTGATGGCGCAAGATCAGAAGTCGAACGGCATCTTTGCGTTCGACAAGTCGGTCGGCGACCTTGCGGTGACGCACTGGTTCCCGGAAACCGGGCACGATCGCTGGTACATGGCGGCGCTAACCGTCGAGGGCAAGGTCGCGGACCTCGATGTCACTCTGGCCAGCGGCTATCTGAATCGGACTGCCGATACACAGTCCGACTACGCGGATTATGGGTTCTTCTACGACACGGTGCTGGGCTACGGCTCGTACTTCACCAGCGACGGCGTCATTCCGGGCGGCACGCTGATCAACCCGGCACAGCACATCATCGGGCGCGACGGCTACACGAAAGAGAGCCACGAGCTTCGGTTTGCGTCATCGAGCGACAACCGGTTCCGGTTCATCGCGGGCCTATTCTACCAGCGCCAGGTGCACGACATCTACCAGCAGTACGTCCTAGACGGGTTCTTCCCGGGACACTCGATCACAACGCTGACGGACACGATCTGGCTGACGTCGCAGAAGCGAATCGACATCGACAAAGCCATCTTCGGCGAAGTCTCCTTCGACTTGACGGACCGACTGGCCGCTACGGGCGGGTTGCGCTTGTTCAAGTCCGAGAACTCGCTTGAAGGCTTCTTCGGTTTCTCGGCGGCGTTTGGCGCGGCATACGGCGTGCCGCTGCTTGGCGAGGGATCGTGCTTTGCAGGACCGACCACGCGCGGTGCGCCTTGTACGAACCTGAACAAGCTGACCGAAGAAGACGGTTACACGCATCGGCTAAACTTGTCGTACAAGATCGACGACGACCGGATGGTCTACGCGACGTGGTCCACTGGCTATCGACCGGGCGGCGTCAACCGGCGCGGAACGCTGCCGCCGTATGACTCAGACTTCCTCACCAACTACGAGATCGGTTGGAAGACGACGCTCGCGGGCGGGGCACTTCGCTTCAACGGTGCTGTGTTCTGGGAGGAGTGGGAAGACTTCCAGTTCTCATTCTTGGGGCTGAATGGTCTTACGCAGATCCAGAACGCTGGCCAGGCGACGATTAAGGGCATTGAGGCCGACCTCGAGTGGGCCGTAAGCGAGAACTTCAAACTGTCCAGTTCTGCGACCCTCCTCGGCACGGAGTTCCAAGGCGATCCGGGCTTCCCGGCCGCTATCGACGAATTGCCCGTGACGCCGAACTTTAAGGCCAACTTGATCGGCCGTTACACGTTCAACTTCAATGGCTGGGACGCATATGCGCAGGGGGCGCTGGTGTATTCGGGCGACTCAGGTATCGACCTGCGCGCAACGGAATCGGCCATTATCGGACGCCTGCCGTCGTACACGCTGGTCGATCTGTCGTCCGGCTTCGACACTGGCCTTTTCACGGTCGACTTCTACGTGAACAACGTGTTCGACGAGCGCGCGCTGTTGGGCCGCTATACCGAGTGCGCCATCCAAACGTGCGGCGCACAGCCCTACGATGTGCCGTCGCAGCCGCGGACCTACGGCTTGAGGGTTGGTCACCGGTTCTAGCAAACAATAAGGGCGCGTCCGCCGCGCGGATGCGCCCTTACCACTTCGGCGTTGTTATAGAACGCCCAGCATGTGGTCGGCGCTCGAGACTTTGAAGGCGCCGGGCTCTTCGACTTCGAGGCTTTTCACCACCATGTTTTCGATCACGGCGGCGTAGCGCTGGCTGCGGACGCCCATGCCGAACTTCGAGGCATCCATTTCGAGGCCGAGCTTCTTGGTCAGTTCTGCGTTGCCGTCTGCGACCATCTCGACCTTGCCGGCCGCGTTCTGATCCTTGCTCCAGGCGCCCATAACAAAGGCGTCGTTGACGGAGAGGCACACGATCGCGTCGACGCCCTTCTTTTTGAAGTCGCCCGCGTGCTCGACATAGCCCGGTACGTGGCGCGCCGAGCAGGTCGGCGTAAAGGCGCCTGGAAGCGCGAACAGAACGACCTTCTTGTTGCCGAACAGTTCATCCGTCGTGATGGGGCCTGGGCCCTTCTCGGTCATGTGCATGAGGGTTACGGAGGGGATGCGGTCGCCGACTTTGATGGACATGGATCTCTCGCTTTGTCTTTGCTGTGCGAGGGATGTAGGCGATCCGCGCCTTCGAGGAAAGGGCGCTACTCGTTGCCCGGATTTCCCGCCCAGGGATCCTGGCCCACCGGGCGGCGGGGCGCCGGGGTCAGCTCGAAACCGACGAGGGAAGAGCCTTCCGCGCCAACGACCCAGACTTGTTCGAGGGCCCGGCCGTCGTCGATCAGTGTCACCCGGATGCGCTTGCCTGACAGGTTGCGTACCTTTTCGGCCGCACCGAGGCGGAGCATCAAAAGCTTCGTCCGGAGGTCTGCGGTTGGTCGTCCCTTCACTTCTGCCACCCGGATCAGGTCCGGGCCTTCCACAAGTACCAGACTTGAGTTTCGAGCTTTCAGGCCTTTGACTTTGATCGTCAGGTAGACGTTTGGGCCGGTCAGGTGGGTTTCAACCCCACGAATCTGCATACCGGTTTCAGCAGGGTCGCTTGAAGGTTTGCGTCCGACATAGGAGGCGATCAGCTTGGCATTGGCCTCGTTGATTTTGGCTGCACCTGTCGCAGGCGGCAGGACCACTTCGTGCTCCGCACCTTTTGGAATGCAAACGTCGCGGCAAATGCCGAACGACACTTTAAGGTGCAACCGAACGGGCTTCGACGGGTCGGCAGCGCGGAACTCGATCGGGAAGACCACTTCATTCTTGTATAAGTTCAGGGCCTCACCGTAAGCCACTGAGCGCAAAGGCATCGGCCAGATCAGCTCAGGTTCGTCAGCCAGATTCTCCGAGCCCGACCAATCAAACATTGGAGGCATGCCCGAGGAGCCCGGAGCGCGCCAGTAGGTCCACCAGCCTGCATCAAGTTTGATTTGCACCCCGGCCCGGTGCGTTCCCGAGCCAACGTATTGGCCGGATTCAAGAACTATGCGGCTCTTGGCCGGCGGCGCGCCGACCCACGGGCTGACATCGCCGGCATAGGCAGACGTCATCCACAGGAACGAAAGCACAACTACTAGTTTGGCCGCGATCTTCATGCCCGGTGAACTTATCGAAACGTGGTGGCCGGACTACAGCCGTTCATGCCAGCACAGGGGTAAATCTTCTGTGACCCCCTCGCCTTTTGCGCCAGCGGTTGCGTGCACGGCGAGACTTCCCGTCCTTAACGAAGTGGTTTAGAATTGTTCTATGGGATTGTTCGGCAATAAGCGCAAAGAACAGCGGCCGGCGGGCGGGTACCTGGAGGGCCAGGTGCTCATTGCCATGCCGAATATGCCCGACCCCAAGTTCGAACAGGCGGTCGTGTTCCTGTGCGCGCATTCGAAGCAGGGCGCGATGGGGCTCGTGCTCAACAAGATCGTCAGCAACATCACGTTCGTCGATTTGTTGAAGCAGCTGCGGATCCGCCCGGCGACGAGTTCTCCGGGGCGCGTGATCCAGTTCGGCGGCCCGGTCGAGACCGGCCGCGGCTTCGTGCTGCACACCCCCGACTATTCGGCCGGCGACTCCACCGTGAAAATCGGCAATCAGGTCGGGATCAATGTCGGCCTCACGGCGACGGTCGACGTGCTAAAGGCGATCGCGGACGGACGCGGTCCGAAGCAGTCGATGCTCGCGCTCGGCTATGCCGGTTGGCAGGGCGGGCAGCTTGAGCGCGAAATTCAGCAGAACGGTTGGCTGACCTGCCCGGCCGACGAATATCTTCTGTTCGGCAGCGAGCTGCGCGGCAAATGGGAATACGCGATCCGCAAGCTCGGCTTCAACCCGTCACAGCTTTCGCGGGATATGGGACAGGCCTGAGACCTGTTTCGGCTGCTGCGGCGCCGCCGACTGACCGCGCGATCTCAACGCAATGAAATTGTACGCGGCTGTCGCATCCATCGGTGCGCCGAACAGATAACCCTGCGCGAACTCGCAATTGAGCGACTTCAACTTCGCCGCCTCGCTTTGCGTTTCGACGCCTTCGGCGACGACTGCCATGTCGAGGTCGTGCGCGAGCCGAATGATCGCGCGCAAGATGACGGGCGTCTCCTCGTTGCGCGCCATGTCGGTGATGAAGCTGCGATCGATCTTGACCGTATCGAAGGGGAAGCGCTGCAGGTAGGCCAGCGAGGAGAAGCCGGTGCCGAAATCGTCGAGGGCAAGGCCCGCGCCTGCCTCTTTCAGGCGCGTCAGCGCGCGGGCGGTCGAGTCCGGATTCTGCATGATGACGCTCTCGGTCAGCTCAAGCTTGAGCGACAGGCGTGCAGGTTTCTCGGCCCGTAGTACAGCGACGACGTCGTCGAAGAACTCCTGGCGGAACAATTGGCGTGCGGAGACATTTACGCTGCAGAACAGCGGTTCGGGCATCGGGAAGTAGGATTGCCAGCGCTTGAGCTCGACCGTCGCACGTTCGACCGCATAGCGGCCAAGCGGGACGATGAGACCTGTTTCTTCCGCAACCGAGATGAACTCGCCTGGCGACAGGAGTCCTCGGGTCGGGTGGCGCCAGCGCATCAGCGCTTCGAAGCCGGCGATCGAACCGTCGACCACGCGTATGATCGGTTGATAGTGCAACTCGATCTCTTGGCGGGCAAGCGCGGTGCGTAGATCGGTGTCCAGGATCAGGCGCTCTGCCGAGCGCGGCTTCATCTGCGGCTGGTAGATCTCGAACCCGCCGCGGCCGGTGCGCTTGGCGTGATACATCGCCACTTCGGCTTCGCGCAGGACGTCGCCGGCATAACGATGGCCGGGCTCGATCAAGGCGAGGCCGATGGAGGCGGCCGGGTAGATCTCTTTGTCATTGATCGCGACCGGTTGCGTCAGGGCATCGCGAATGCGTTGGGCAACCTTGGCGCCGTCGTCGTCGCCAGGGACGCCTGTCACCAGCACGGCGAACTCGTCGCTGCCGAGGCGCGCGACGGCGTCGTCGGGACCTGCGGCGTGGTCGAGGCGGCGGGCGATTTGCGTGAGGAAGCGATCGCCGGCTTGGTGGCCCAAGCTGTCCGTGATGATGCGCAAACGGTCGACGTCGATTGCGAGCACCGCGCCTTGGCGGCGCGCTTGGCCGTTGCGCATAGCGGCGAGCGCCGAGTCGAGGCGGGCGAGGAAGGCGTTGCGCAACATCAGGCCTGTGACGGGATCGCCAGATTCGTCGGTTTGACGTTGAGCTTCTTGCGCCTTGCGGCTGGTCACGTCGCTGACCACGCCGATGCAGCGCGCCGCCTTGCCTTGCGGATTGGCCATGCAACTTGCGCGCAGCTTGATCCAGCGGAAGCCACCCTTCGCGTGACGCATGCGCATCTCGAGCGTGAACGACGAGTTGCCCTGGCGGCGGTGGGCGTTCATGGAATCGGCATAGAGCTGCACGTCTTCCGGGGCGATGAGCTGTGCCCATTTGCGTTCGGATTCGCCTAATGCCCCCGCTTCCAAGCCGAGAAGCGCCTCGACCGAGGGAGAAACGAACAGCTTGTCGGTCTCGAAGTTCCAGTCCCAGAGACCCTGATGAGCGGCGGCTAGCCCAAGCGCGTAGCGGTACTCGACTTCGCGCGTCTTGCGTTGCTCCGCCGACAGCTGTTCGGCCTCGCGATCTTCCTTCGCGTGATCCTGCGGGATCGAACCCGTGAACGCGAGCGCGAGCATGCCTGCGGTCAGCAAAGCGTCGCGGATCAGCGGCAGGTTTGCAATCTGCTGCGCCGCGTCGGCGGGAAGCAGGCTTGGGACCATGAAGGCGATCAGGCCTAGAGCGATGCCAGGGATGAGTGCTTTGGCGCCCTGCGAGCGAAAGGCCAAGGTGAGCGCGAAGATGACCGCCACGCCTGCCGCGAGCGGCACGAGCGCACGCAAGATCGGGAACGCATAGGTGACGCCGAATGCCGTTGCGAGCGCGAAGCCCATCACGGCAAATGCCGCTCCATCGAAGACGACGGCGGCGCTTTTGCGGTTGTAGTCGTACCCGAGATATGTCGTGAGAAAGCGCAATGCTGCCGCGATCATCACGGCGCCCGTGACGAGCACAAGTTCCGGCGCGACGGTGACAACGGAGCCCGTCAAGAGCAACACGGCGAGAGCGCCGAGGGAGATTGCGGCCCAGCCCGGCTGCCACGAGCCATAGTAGAGAGCGAGCCCGCCAAGCCAAATCGTGGCGATGAGTGTCGCACCGGCGAGAATGCCAACGATCAACGTCTCCGACTGCTTCCTTGCCGCGAGGACATCGGCCTTCCACAGGTTCCATGTGGCGCCTGCGGTGTCGCCGTTGGCGACGATCGTGATCGTGGTGTTGGCGAGCGGCTTTAGGTAGATGCTTGCTGCTTTGGCACCTCCGACGTCGACGAGGCTGGCTTCGCCACCGTCGGTGGAGACGGCCGCAATCGAGCTCGTCGCGCCAGCGCCCAAGAACCGGAAGATGCCGGCCGCACCCTTGTCGAGGGTGACAACGCGGTGAACGCGCTCGTTCTTCGGATTGGCAAGTTCGATCGTGCGCTCGTTCTCGCCGGCATCTGTCTTTGGTTGGAGCCAGTGGGTGATGTCGCTGACATCGCGGTCTACCGTCACGGGAGCCGCCGCAAACACGCAAGCCGGTGCCAGCGCGAGCAGCAGCAAAAGTGCTGCCCTCGCCCAGCGATGAGACCGGCTAGCGCTCGACTGCATTCGGGGGCAACGCACTGGCTACAACGGGGGTTTTCGCCCTCGACTATCCTCGTTGGCGCGCAGGGCCGCAACTGGCGTTTCGCATTAACGATTGACGGCGCGCGCAAAATGTTAAGGCGCCGCCCGTCCTGGGACAAGCAGCGCCCGAATTTTCGCCTAGCACGTTAGCCGTTATTGCACTTTCAGCAGCTCGACTTGGAAGACCAGGGTCTGGTACGGCGGGATTCCCGGACGCCCGGGCCCATACGCCAGGTCATGCGGGATCACGAGTTCGGCTTTGCCGCCCTCGCGCATCATTTGAAGCCCTTCGGTCCAGCCGGCTATCACGCCATTCAGTGGGAACGTGATCGGCTCGCCCCGCCCATAGGACGAGTCGAATTCTTTGCCGGTGATGAACGTCCCTTTGTAATGGACCGTCACCTGGCTCGTCGGCCCAGGCTGCTTCCCGGCGCCCGCATTCAGTTCGCGATAGTGTAGGCCTGTTGGGGTCACCTTGACGCCCGCCTTTTTCGCGTTGGCGGCCAGGTATTCGGCATTCTTTTCGGCGCTCATGTCTGCAGGCACTGCAGCCTCCTGTTCTTCGAGTAGATTTGGGTGATCGGTTGAGACTTCGCTTGGCGCCCTGGTCAACGAGTCCAGGAATCCGCCGGGCGCAAATATCCAGATTGTCAGCAATAGGCAGATCACCACGCCGCCGATGGCGACGCGCGTCGACGGGGACGAGAGATCAAACGTCTTTTTGGGTGGTGTGGGCATGGTCGTCTTTTAGGGCTTGAGTGCCGGCATCGGATCGCCGGCGATGATCGCAAATAGCAGATGATCCTGCCATTCGCCATTGATGCGTAGGTACTTGCGCGCTGTGCCTTCCGCCGTGAACCCCGCCTTCGTCAAGACGCGGCGCGAAGCGACATTGGTGGGCAGACAGGCGGCTTCGATACGGTGGAAGCCGAGCCGGTCGAGCGCGTGGCGCACGAGTGTCACGACGGCGTCCGTCATCAAACCCCTGCCCGCGTGTTTTTGACCCATCCAATAGCCGAGCGAGGCCGCGGATTGCGCTACGCCTTGGCGGATGTTCGACAGCTGACAGCCGCCGGTCAGCTCGCCGCTCTTCTTGTCGAACACGAAGTACATCATGCCGGTGCCGTCGCGTTCGGCTTGGACATAGCGGCGCAACCGGCGCCGGTAGGCGGCACGTGTGAGCTCATCCGGCGCCCAACTCGGCTCCCAGGGCGTCAGGTAGTCGCGGCTCTCGCCGCGTAGCTTCGACCACTCAGGAAAGTCGACGGCGAGCGGCGCGCGCAGGCGCACGAGTTTGCCCTCGACATACGACGGTTTCGTTCGGCCCAGCGCCATCGCCATGCGTTTTACGCGAAGCGTTGTACGATGCGGTCGTACGAGCCAAGCGCCCCCATCGGGCCCAACGCCGCCAACGAGAGATTGGCGTTCGTGAGGACCTTGGCGGCTACGCGCGCGACGGCCTTCGTATCCACCGTTTCGATCTTTTGGATCAGCTCGCGCGGGCTCAAGATGCGGCCGTAGGTGAACATGTGCGCGGCGATCTGCTCGCAGCGGGCCGAGGCTTGCTCCAGCCCCATGAGGAGACCCGACTTGATCTGCGCGCGGGCACGGGCCACTTCGTCCTCGCTGGCGCTCACGGCCAGAGCCTTCATTTCGCCTGCAATGACATCGACGAGTTCGGGCGCGTCGGCGGCACTCGTGCCCGCGTAGATTCCGAAGAGACCCGTGTCGCGATAGCTGGAACCGAATGTGTGCACGGAGTAACAGAGACCCCGCTTCTCGCGCGCTTCCTGGAACAGACGCGAGGACATGCCGCCGCCTAGAACCGTCGAATAGACCTGCACCGCGAAGATGTCGTCGTCGTCTGCGCGGAAGCCCGGGAATGCGAGCGTCAGATGCGCTTGCTCCAAGTCGTCTTCGGCGCGGAACTCGCCGCCGCCGTAGCGCGCGGTGTCAGTCTTCGGCGGCGATCCGGACTGGAGCTTCGCAAAGTACTGTTGAGCGAGCGCGACCATCTTTTCGTGCTCGACAGCGCCTGCCGAGATCAAGAGCATGCCTTGAGCGAAATAATGGTCTCTGACCTGAGCGATCAGCGTGTCGCGTGTGAAGGAGCGGACGTGCTTTTCGGTCCCTAAGATCGGGCGGCCGAGCGACTGGTTTGGGAAGGCGGTCGATTGAAGGTGGTCGAAGATGATGTCGTCCGGCGTGTCTTCGGCCTGGCCGATTTCCTGGATCACGACACCCTTTTCGCGCGTCAGCTCCTCGGGGTCGAAGATCGAATGCTGCAGGATATCGGCGAGGATGTCGATGCCGAGCTGCACGTCTTCCTTGAGAACGCGCACGTAGTAGGCCGTCTGCTCGCGCGCGGTGTAGGCGTTGATGAAACCGCCGACGCGTTCGATCTCCTCGGCGATCATGCGGGCGGAACGGCTGCGCGTGCCCTTGAAGGCCATATGCTCCAACATGTGAGCGATGCCGTTCGTCGCTTCCGTTTCGTTGCGCGCGCCCGCGTCCACCCAGACGCCCAGGGCTGCCGTTTCGAGATGCGGCATGGGGTCGGTGATGACGGTCAGGCCGTTCGCCAGTTTCGTGATATGAGGGGTCATCCCCACTCCTGTTTCGTTCGGAGCGGGATTACATAGAGCACTTGCGGACGATTTTCATGGGCAATAGAGCCCCGCGCTAAATGGCCGATTTCCGCCGTTCTAGGCGTGCGCGATCAGGGCCTTCAACGGCTCGATCGCGTTTGGGAGGGTTTCGTAACGCTCCGGCGCGGTCAGGATCCAACGCATGCGTTCCGGCAGTTCCGGTTTTGCGCCGGTTGCCATTTCGACCGCCTCGGGGAATTTCGCGGGGTGGGCCGTCGCCAGCGCGACGACGTCGTCGCTCTCTGCGGCTTTGCGGGTCGCGGTCAAACCGACCGCCGTGTGCGGATCGACGGCAAGACCGGCTTCGCGGTGGAACAGCTTCATGGTGGCGACCGTTTCGCCTTCATGGACGCGGTCGGCCAGGAACAGCGCTTTGATCGCGGCCAAGGCTTGCGGTGCGATCGTGAGCGAGCCCGTCTTGGCGAAGTCGTCCATCAGCCCACGTACAACGCCGGCGTCGCGTCCATGGGCCTCGTAGAGCAGGCGCTCGAAGTTGCTTGCCACCTGAATGTCCATCGCGGGCGAGAGCGTTGCGTGCACGGTGCCGCGCGCGTAAGTGCCGGTCGCTATCGCGCGGGCCAGGATGTCGTTCGCGTTTGTCGCCACGACCAGGCGCTTGACCGGAACGCCAATCTGCCGCGCAACGTAGCCCGCGAAGACGTCGCCGAAGTTCCCCGTCGGCACCGAGAATGTCAGTGCGCGTTCGTTGAGTGCGAGGCTTGTGGCGAGATAGTAGGCAGCTTGGGCGGCGATGCGGACCCAGTTGATGGAATTGATCGCAGCGAGGCGGTGCTTGTTCGCAAATCCGTGGTCGGCGAAGAGCTGCTTCACGAGGCTTTGCGCGTCGTCGAACGTGCCATCGATCGCAACGTTGCGGATATTCGGCGCCGTCGCGGTGGTCATCTGACGGCGTTGCACGTCGGAAATGCGGCCCTTCGGATGTAAAACGACAAGGTCGATGTTGGCGCGGCCCGCCAATGCCGCCACGGCGGCGGCACCCGTGTCGCCCGATGTCGCGGCCACGACGAGGGCGCGCGTCTTGCGGCGCGCGAGCGCTTCGTCCATCAGCGGCGCGAGCAGCTGCAAGGCGAAGTCCTTGAAGGCCAGCGTCGGCCCGTGGAACAGTTCGAGCAGCCAGCGGTGCGGTCCCAACTCTCTAAGGGGTGCGACCCGCGGATCGTCGAACTTCGCGTAGGCTTCGCGGGCGTGGCGGTCGATCGCCTCGTACCAATCGCGCTCGGCAAACAGGGCGAGGACGGTTGCGGCGAGCCCCGCATAGGTCAGCTTCTTGCCGCGCAGCCTGGCGAAGTCGAGTTGCGGCCAAGTTTCGGGCACGTAGAGGCCGCCGTCGGGCGCAGGACCGGACAGCAGAACGTCTTCAAACGAAATCGCCGGCGCTTGGCCGCGCGTGCTGACGTATCTCATCTCGTGAACTTAAGACGGCCGCGTATGTAGTGATACCGGAGGTATATGACGAAAAGCACAACACCAAGCGAAAACCACGTGAGCGCATAGCTCAAGTGGTTATCGGGAATATCCAGCTTGGTCGGCATCGGTTCCGGACCGCCCGGCGTTCGCGTCGATGCCTCGAAAAGGAGTGTCCGATGAAGCGTGAGGCCCTGTGCCTTGGCGATGGCGGCAGTATCTCGGATAAAGAACGTGCGGGACGCGACGTCGGGCGGCGGCGTGAACGTGCGCGGCGCAGAGGACGGCAGCAAACGTCCTTCGAGTTCGGTCGGACCTTCGATTTGTCCGCCCACTCGGGTGGCGGGATCCTTGGCCGCCTCGGGCACCCAGCCGCGGTCGACGACGATCACGCCGCCGGAGGCGAGCACGAAAGGCGTTAGAATCTTGAAGCCCTGACGCGTGGGGCCGGTGTCGGCGCGCGGCGCGTAGACGTAGACTTCCTTGGCGTGATCGAACGTGCCGAGCGCCGTTGCGCGGCGATACGCCGGAAAGACATCGCCGGTCACGAACAGTATTTCGACCGGCGCCGGGGGCGTCTTCGCGCGTGCTTCCATTTGGGCAAGCAGCGCGTGCTTTTGCTCCCGCCGCTCCAGCTGCCAGACGCCGAGGCCGATCAAGACGGCGAGCGCCAGGGCCGTGAACGCGGTCAGAATAGGGAGCGGGCGGAACATCCTAATCCTGCCGGCGCCCTTCGCCGGCATCGTTGCGGTACTGGAGCGCGAACATGATCGCCTTCAGCGGCGGGAGTAGCGCCAGGCATGTTCCGATCGTTAGCGGCAACCAGAGCAGCGCGTGCAGCCAGTATGGCGGGCTGAAATTGATCTCGACGATGACGGCGCTGGTGACAATGAAGGCACCGGCGATCAAGATCACGAACACCGCTGGGCCGTCGCCGGCATCGGCAAAACGGAAGTCGAGCCCGCACACGGCGCAACGCTCGGCGAAGACCAGATAGGCCTTGAACACACGACCCTTGCCGCAGCGGGGGCAGCGGCAGCGCAGCCCCGACTGCAACAATGGGGCTGCCTGCAACTCACCCATGGGTCACTTTCTCCTCCGCGCTAGTGCGCGGCTGCGAGCGTGCCTTCACCCCAGACATAGATCGAGGCGAAAAGGAACAACCAAACGACGTCGACGAAGTGCCAGTACCAAGCCGCCGCCTCGAACCCGAAGTGGCGCTCCGGCGTGAAGTGGCCGGCACGGGCGCGGAACCAGCAGACGATCAGGAAGATCGTGCCGACGATCACGTGGAAGCCGTGGAAGCCGGTCGCCATGAAGAATGTGGCGCCGTAGATGTTGCCCGAAAACGGAAACGCGGCATGCATGTACTCGTAGGCCTGAAGCGCCGTAAACAGCATGCCGAGGAGGATCGTGGCGGTCAGACCATTGACGACACCCTTGTTGTCACCGGTTTGAACGGCGTGGTGAGCCCAGGTCACCGTCGTGCCGGAGGTGAGCAGCACCAGCGTGTTCAAGAGCGGGATATCCCACGGGTCGAACGTCGCGATATTCGCCGGAGGCCAGGCCGGAAGGTTGATCCAGCTTGGAAACAGCGCGGCGTTGAAATAGGCCCAGAACCAGGCCACGAAGAACATCACCTCTGAGGCGATGAACAAGATCATGCCGTAGCGCAGACCGAGCTTCACGACCGGCGTGTGGTCGCCGAGCACGACCGACTCCTTCACGACGTCCCTCCACCAGCCCACAAAGGTGATGAGCAGCACGACGACGCCGCCGGCGAACAGGTACCAATTGCTAAACAGGCCGAAGAGCGCCGGCGCCCCTTTGAGTGTCTGAAACCACGCGATGGCGCCCACCGCCATCATGAATGCACCGAACGAGCCTACGATCGGCCAAGCGCTGGGCTGTACCAGGTGGTAGTCGTGTTTGATTTCGTCGGAAGCCATGATCTCGACCTTCAGTTTACAGCGCGCAACTGCGCGACGGTTTTGGTTTCGGTTTTCGCTGGGAAGAACGTGTAGGAAAGCGTGAGCGCGGTGATGTCCTTGGTGTCGGGGTCGCTCGCGATCGCCGGGTCGACGAAATAAGCGACACCGAAGCGCATCGACTGCCAAGGTTTGAACTCCTGCCCGTCTTCGCAGAAGCACTTTATCTTGTTGAAGTACTTTGCGGCGCGCAGCGGGGTCACATTGAACTTCGCGACGCCCATCATGCGCTCGCTGCTGGTGTTGCGGGCACGGAAGTAGTCGACCGTGTTCTCGCCCAAGCGAAGCTCGGTTGCGACCTTCTCGCCGCGAAAGTCGAGCGCCAAGCCGGGCGCGACGTTCGCGTCGAAGCGAACTTCGATCGTCGTAGCCAACACCCTATCGGAAGGGGCACTGAACATCTTCGGCGTGCCGTCGAAACCGGTCGCGGCGCAGAAGACACGGTAGAGCGGCGCAGAGGCATAGGTCAGGCCGATCATGCCCACGAACACGGCGAGGCATGAAAGCAGTACTTTGTCGTTCGGGTTCAACGCGCGCATCGAGCCCTCACAATGCCCTGTTGGCGACGTTGCCGCCGAGCTTTACGACGGTGACGACGAAGATGAGCACCACGAAGGCAAGCAATACGGCGGCCAGCGCCCAGTTGCGCTGGTTGCGTTTGCGAAGCTCTTCGGGGGTCAGGTTCGGCATCGTCCCTCTCACGCCGGCGCCATGCCGATGAGCTTCTCCGCCGCGATCGCGGTGAAGAGGGCGAAGAGATAGAAGATCGAGTACGCGAAGACGCGGAGTGCGGCGACCCGTTCGCGATCGGCCGGCGCGAACCAGAGCGCGATCGAGAGTGCGACGAATCCTGCGCTGCCGACGGCGGCCGTTGCACCGAAGACGATGCCGGCGAACCCCAGCGCATAGGGCGCAACGGCGGAGGCGGTGAGTAGGAACGTGTAAGCGACGATTTGGTTGCGGGTCGCGCGCGAGCCCTTGACCACCGGGAGCATGGGCACTTTCGCGCGGGCGTAGTCTTCGTGGCCCGCAAGCGCGAGCGCCCAGAAATGCGGTGGCGTCCAAAGGAAGATGATGAGAAAGAGCAGCCACGGGAACGCGTCGAAGGCGTTGCCCGTCACGGCCGCCCAGCCGATCACAGGCGGGAGTGCACCGGCGGCGCCGCCGATGACGATATTCTGGACCGTCGAGCGCTTCAGCCACATCGTGTAGACGAAGACGTAGAAGCCGATCGTTGCGGCGAGCAGGATCGCGGGCACGTAGCCAACAAGGAACGCCATCGCGAAGACGCTGAACGCGGCGAGTATCGCGCCGAACTCCAACGCCTCTTGCCGGCCGATCTTGCCTGCAGGAACGGGCCGCGTCCGCGTGCGGGTCATGATCGCATCGATGTCGGCGTCGTACCACTGGTTCAGCGCACCGGACGCACCTGCACCCACCGCTATGCAGAGGAGCGCGGTCATCGCGAGCACCGGGTGCAACGTGCCGGGCGCGACGACCATTGCCGCCAGTGCCGTGAAGACGACGAGCGACATCACCCGTGGCTTGAGGAGCGCCAGATAGTCCGAAGGGCCCGCGAGCGATGCGCGAGCCCCTTCGGCTTCAATCGTGACGGCGGCGCCGGTCAATGCCCGTGCCCTCCGGTGATCTTCGGCAGTTCGTTGAACTGGTGGAACGGCGGCGGCGAAGGCAGCGTCCATTCCAGCGTGGTCGCATGCGGACCCCACGGGTTCGCCGCGGCCTTACGCTTCGACACGAACATCTCGATCACGACATAGAGGAAGATCAGGACGCCGAACGCCGACAAGTACGACCCCATCGACGATACGTAGTTCCAGTACGCGTATGCGTCGGGGTAGTCGATGTAGCGGCGCGGCATGCCCGCCAACCCCAGGAAGTGCTGCGGGAAGAAAACGAGATTCACGCCAACGAACGTGACCCAGAAGTGCACGTGCCCCCAGAATTGGCTGTACTCGTAGCCCCACATTTTCGGCGCCCAGTAATAGAAGCCCGCGAAGATCGCGAACACTGCGCCCAGCGACAGCACGTAGTGGAAGTGCGCGACCACGTAATAGGTGTCGTGCAACGCGGTATCGATCCCCGAGTTCGCGAGCACGACGCCGGTGACGCCGCCGACAGTGAAAAGGAAGATGAAGCCGATCGCCCAAACCATCGGGACCTTGAACTCGATCGAGCCGCCCCACATGGTTGCGATCCACGAGAAGATCTTGATGCCGGTCGGCACCGCGATCACCATCGTCGCCACGACAAAATAGGTCTCCGTCGAGAGGCTCATGCCCACCGTGTACATGTGGTGCGCCCAGACGATGAAGCCGATCGCGCCGATGGCAACCATGGCGTAGGCCATGCCGAGGTAACCGAAAACCGGCTTCTTCGAGAACGTCGACACGATCTGGCTGATGATGCCGAAGCCCGGGAGGATGAGAATGTAGACTTCCGGGTGGCCGAAGAACCAGAAGAGATGCTGGAACAGCATCGGTTCGCCGTTACCGGCCGGATCGAAGAACGTGGTGCCGAAGTTGCGGTCGGTGAGCAGCATCGTGATCGCGCCGGCCAGAACGGGCAACGACAGCAGCAGCAGGAACACCGTGACCAGGATCGACCAGACGAACAGCGGCATGCGGTGCAAAGTCATGCCCGGCGCGCGCATGTTGAAGATGGTCGTGATGAAGTTGATGGCACCCAAGATCGACGAGGCACCGGCGATGTGGAGCGACAGGATCGCGAAGTCCATCGCGGGGCCCGGCGAACCCGTCGTCGATAGCGGCGCATAGATCGTCCACCCGCCACCCACGCCGTGACCGCCGGAGTCGCCTTCGACGAACATCGACAGGACGAGCAGCAGCAGCGAGAACGGAAGCAGCCAGAACGAAATATTGTTCATGCGCGGGAACGCCATGTCGGGCGCTCCGATCATCAGCGGCACGAACCAGTTGCCGAAACCGCCGATCATGGCAGGCATGACCATGAAGAAGATCATGATCAGGGCGTGAGCGGTGACGAAGACGTTGTAGAGATGCTCATCGCCCGCAAACCACTGAACGCCGGGTTCCTGCAGCTCCAGGCGGATGCCGATCGACAGCGCCCCGCCGATCAGGCCCGCGAAGATCGCGAACACGATGTACATCGTGCCGATGTC
>CAZYGK010000068.1:0-16261 GCA_964647355.1 uncultured Flavobacteriaceae bacterium
CGTTCCAGAAACTATTCGCTCACCGCCAAGGGTCAATCGAACTTTCCATGAACGAAGCAGCTTGGACGGCGGCGCGACAACTCGACCTCACCGGGCTCAAGTGCCCGATGCCGTCGCTCATGACCGAAAAGGCGCTGCGGGGGATGGCTCAAGGGGAGCATCTCGCCGTGACGGTGACGGATGCTCTGGCGCCCCTCGACCTACGTCATCTTTGCCAGAAGGGCGGGCACGAGGTCGTGGGCGAGGCCCAAAACGACGTCGGGGCCCGACGGCTTTTGATTTGCCGCGGGCCCCGAAGCTGATTTGTCCGGCCGTGTTTTTAGACGAAGAAGCCGGGGTTTCCGACGAACGCCATCGTGATGCCGATGTAAGCAACGAACGTGATCGCCGACCATTGGATCAATGTGGTGAGGGTTTGCATTTTATTCTCCTTGGAATTTCGGATTGGGCTTGGGATCTGGGCTTAGGCGAGGCCGGCGAAGGCTTCGACCGGTAGGGCCAGTGCGAGCGTCGCGTACAGGGCGACTGCGATCGCAGACCACTCGATCATGACCGTCATTGTCTTCATTGCCGTCTCTCCTTGTGTCTCTGCCGTGCCCTCGGGTCCTGCGGGTGGGTCCGGCGCTTCGTCTCTGCTGATGGACTAGTATGTAGTCCGTACTACTACGAATTCAACTGCACTAGCTGCATGTCAGGTCTGCCTCCCCTGCATGGCTCGTCGGCTTGTTGGTTTTCTCCTTATTTTTCAATAGATTAACTACGTTACTCTTGTAACCAGTTCTTAATCTTGTTCACGAGCGCGATAGGTGATAATAAATGACTGGTCAGTTATTTATTTAACCATGACGAACCCCATGCGGACGCAACGGTGGCAACGACGGAAGGACGCGCGCCCTGCGGAAGTCCTCGAAGCAGCGCTCGACGTCTTCTTCGAGAAAGGCTTTGCAGCCGCACGGCTTGAGGACATCGCGGCACGCGCCGGGGTGAGCAAGGGCACGATCTACCTCTACTTCGAGAGCAAGGACGACGTGTTCGAAGCGCTCGTACGCTCGATCCCGATGCCCAATGTCGAGCAACTGCGCGCGCTGGCGGCGGACAAGACAATTCCGGCCGACAAGATGTTGCGGCGCGCGTTGACGTTCATGGGCGGCATCTTGCGGGACGATCGGATGATCAAGTTTCCGCGGCTCATCATCGGCGAAGGCGGGCGGTTCCCGAAACTCGCGGAGAGCTATAAGCGCGAAGTGATCTCGCGCGGTATCGCCATCATCGGTGCGATCATCGAACGCGGGATCGAGGAGGGACGCTTCCACAACGTCGATCCGCAGCATGCTGCCTTCGGCGCGATATCGCCCCTACTCTTTACCGCAATTTGGCGCACGACGTTCGAGCGGTTCGACAGCACGCCACTGGACGCCCAAGCGTTCGTCACACAGCACATCGATACGTTCCTGCGCGGTATCACTGTTGGGAGCGAGCCATGAAGCGTTCGACCATCTTGGTAACGGCCCTTGCGTTGCTGGTCAGCGCTTGCAACGGCGAACCACCGGGGACGATCACCGGCTATGCCGAAGGCGAGTATGTGTATGTTGCAGCGCCGGAAGGCGGCTGGGTCAGCGAAGTTCTGGTCGCGCGCGGTGCGCAGGTGAAAGTGGGCGATCCGCTCTTCACGCTGGACGCGGATGCGCAGGTCGCACAGCGCGATCAGGCGGCAGCGCAGTTGCGTCAGGCGGAAGCGGTGCTTGCCAACCTCGAGAAGGGCCGGCGAAGCGATGAGATCGCGGCGCTCGAGGCGGCACTGACGCAAGCCATCGCCAATCGCACGCTGGCGGAGGCCGAGTTCAAGCGCGCGACGGATCTCAAACAGCGTGGGTTCGTATCGCAAGCTGGCCTCGATACGCGCCGCGCTCAACGCGATGCCGCGGCCATGCAGGTCAAGCAATCTCAATCCAATCTCGCGCTTGCGCGGAAAGGTGCGCGCAACGACGAGATCGCGGCGGCGCGGGCCAGCGCGGACGCGGCCAAGGCTTCGCTGTCGCGCGCCGAGTACACGCTCAGTCAGCGGCGCATTCGGGCAAAGGTTGCCGGACGCATCGAAGATACGCTGCGCCGAGCGGGAGAGTTCGCTCCGCCCGGCGGTGCAATTATTCAGATGCTACCACCGCAGAACGTGAAGTTGCGCTTCTTTGTGCCCGAACGGGTGCGCGCGAAGCTCGCCGTCGGTGCGGTCGTGGGCGTTGCTTGCGACGCCTGTCCTACGGGCTTGAAGGGTCGCGTGACGTTCATCGCCTCCACTGCCGAATTCACACCGCCGGTGATTTACAGCGTCGGGTCGCGCGAGAAGCTCGTCTGGATGGTCGAAGCGGTGCCCGAGGGCGGTGTGCTCTTACCGGGCCAACCGATCGACGTGACGTTGCCATGAGCAGCCCGCTCGCGATCGACGTCAGCGAGCTGAGCAAAAGCTTCGGCGGACGAAAGGTCGTCGATAGGTTTTCGATTCAAGTACCGCGCGGACAAGTTTGGGGGTTCCTGGGCCCGAACGGCAGCGGGAAAACGACAACGATCCGGATGTTGTGCGGGCTCTTGGTGCCCGACGGCGGCAGCGGTACGTGCCTCGGCTACGACATCAAGCGCGAGGCTGCGCTTATCAAGCGCAACGTCGGTTACATGACACAGCGCTTCTCTTTCTATGAGGATCTTTCGATCCGCGAGAATTTGGACTTTGTCGCGCGCATCTACGAGATGGACGATCGCGTGCGTGTGGTCGATCAGGCGATCGAGCGGCTGGGCCTTGTCGGACGGCAGCAGCAGCTTGCGGGCACGCTGTCCGGGGGCTGGAAGCAGCGCCTCGCGCTCGCCGCCTGCATTTTGCACAAGCCGCAACTGCTGTTGCTGGACGAGCCGACCGCCGGCGTCGACCCGCAGGCGCGGCGCGAGTTCTGGGACGAGATCCATCACTTGGCGGCACAAGGGCTCACCGTCCTCGTCTCGACGCACTACATGGACGAGGCCGAGCGCTGCGATCGCATCGTTTATCTGGCCTACGGTACCGTGCTTGCACGGGGAACCGTCGATGAAGTGATCGCGGCTTCGACGCTCGCGACATGGATCGTGACCGGCGAAGACGTTCGCAGCCTGGCCGTGGAACTGCAGGGGCGCGAGGGTATCGATCAAGTGTCGGTCTTCGGCGTCACACTGCATGTGAGCGGCAAAGACGCGGCATTGCTCGAGCAGTCCATTGCACCGTTTCGCGCGCGGCCCGGCTTCGCCTGGCAGAGGTCAACTCCCAGCCTGGAAGACGTGTTCATTCACCTGATGGCGCCGTTCCGGGCGCGGCTGACGGGGTGAGGCGCATGTTCGGCATTTCACTTTCGCGGATCGGCGCCGTGTTCCTGAAGGAACTCATTCAGATGCGCCGCGACCGGCTTACGTTCGGCATGATCATCGGCATTCCGATCGTACAGCTGGTGCTGTTCGGCTTTGCCATCAACAGCGACCCCAAGCACCTACCGACGGCCGTGAATATTCAGGATCCGAGCGTCTATTCGCGCACGCTCGTCAGAGCGCTCGAGAACTCCGGCTATTTCCACGTGACGGAGATCATCGGAAGCGAGCGCGAGGGTACTGCCTTGCTTGCAAGCGGCGCGGTCGCGTTCGTCGTGACCGTGCCGCCGGAGTTCTCGCGCGAGCTTGCGCGGGGCGAACGTCCGCAGGTCTTGATCGAGGCGGATGCCAGCGACCCTGCAGCAGCCGCCAACGCGGTGGGCGCGGTCGCGCAGCTTCCCGCGACCGTCTTCAACCGCGAACTGACGGGGGCGCTGTCGGCACTGCGACCGACGCCCGCACCGTTCGAGGTGATCGTGCATCGCCGGTACAATCCCGAAGGCATCTCGGCTTACAACGTCGTGCCGGGACTGATCGGCGTGATTTTGACCATGACGATGGTGCTGATCACCGCGCTCGCCGTCACGCGCGAGGTCGAACGCGGCACGATGGAAAATCTGCTCGCGATGCCCTTGCAGCCGTTCGAAGTGATGGCCGGCAAGATCTTGCCCTACATCTTTATGGGCTACATCCAGGTCACGGTCGTGTTGGTGGCGGCCCGGCTATTGTTCGGCGTGCCGATGCTCGGGAGCTATTTCGATCTTTCGATTGCGCTTGCGCTTTTCATAGCCGCGAACCTCTCGATCGGATTTACGATATCGACGGTGGCCGCCAATCAGCTGCAGGCCATGCAGATGACGTTCTTCTTCTTTTTGCCGTCGATCCTGTTGTCGGGCTTCATGTTTCCGTTTCGCGGCATGCCGGAGTGGGCGCAGTGGATCGGGTCCGTACTGCCGAACACGCATTTCATGCGCATCGTGCGCGGCGTGATGCTGAAGGGCAGCCATCTCGGCGACATGATGGCCGACATTTGGCCGTTGATTGCGTTCATGCTCGCGGCGATGGCGATCGCGCTTTTGCGCTACCGGCGGACGCTCGATTAGTTGTGGAAATTATTCCCAACCGCGGTTACCCGGCCTAAACCAGCGCGAACAGCGACATTGGCGCAATTCCTGGTCCGTTGCAGTTTGAACTAAAACACGCCTCTCATTTGAACGGCCTTTCAGAGGGCGTTGCGCGAGGATGGGGCTCGCGTGACAGCGGGGTTTTTGGCGCCTTTGCTGCTCTCATTATCTGGGTGGTTAACGAACTATGAAGTTGCAAGCTCTTCCCTCTCTGGCGGCAGCCGCGTTCGCGGTCGGTCTTTCCGGCTGTGCGGGTTTCGACGACCCGGGTCCGGTGTCGTGGCACTCCACGGACGCCCAGCCGCGCGTTCTCCGCGGCGGACCCAAGCTCCAATGCGTGCCCTATGCCCGCGACAATTCGGGGGTAGGAATTTGGGGGGATGCCTACACCTGGTGGGATAAAGCTGCAGGCCGGTTTGGCCGTTCGTCCGCGCCCGCTCAGGGCTCCGTGATGGTCATGAAGAGCTACAACAACGCCCAGCGCGGCCATGTTGCGGTCGTCCGCCGCGTCGTGAACGACCGCGAAATCGTCGTCGACCACGCAAATTGGCTGAATGGCGGGGAAATCAGCCTCGACAACCCGGTCATGGACGTTTCCGAGGACAACGACTGGTCGGAAGTGCGGGTCTGGTACGCCCCCGGCGGCCACTATGGCGGGCGGGTCTACCAGGTTCAGGGTTTCATTTTGGGACCTGATGGAAGCCAGCGGATGGCCGCCCGATGACACCGAACTCACACACCGCTGCAAGTTCGTCGCGGTTCGTGAGGTAGATATTGTGGTCGCTCAGCGCCATTTTGCTAGATGTTGAGCTAAAAGTTAACGGTAATCAATCATTAAGTTGACTCCCTCAGCCTAGGGCCCCAGGAACCCCGGCCCGATAGGTGCTCAAGGTCTGACTGGACCGCTTTCCAGTCGAGGGAGTGTATCGTTTGAAGACCAATACCACGCGTTGCCTCACGGCACTCCTGTTTGCCGGCGTTGGCTTGTCGGCTTGTCAGACAGTTCCTTCGAACTACTCGTCTTCATTTGCCGGCGGCGAAATGGAGCCTGCGAATACTTCGATCTATGACCTGCCCCTCGCCGAGGCCGAGGCCAAGCTGACCGCCATCGAGGAGAGCCTTGTTACGGCGCCGCGGGCCAAACCGGCTCCGGAGGCCCTCCTAGCCGGGGTTCAACCCCGGATCGTCGATGCGGACCTGGAATGCGTGCCGTTCGCCCGGGAGGCGTCGGGGATCGATATCCGGGGTAATGCGAACCGCTGGTGGAACCTTGCCGAGGGCAAGTACTCGCGCTCGCGGCGGCCGCAAGAAGGCGCCGTGTTCGTGATGCGCGGCTATCGCACGGCGCGCCGCGGTCACGTAGCTGTCGTCCGCCAGGTTCTGGACCCGCGGACGATCGTCGTCGACCACGCGAATTGGGGCAATGACGGACGCATCTATCTCAGCGCGCCGATGCGCGACGAAAGCGCCAAGAACGACTGGACGAAGGTGCGCGTCTGGTACACGCCGACCAACCAATGGGGCCGCCGCCTCTACCGCGCGAAGGGTTTCATCCTGCCGACCACGGCGGTTGCCGGCAGCTTCGCCTCAGGCAGCAACTGATAGTTCGGCGACTTTCGCCGACATCTGCGCCGACGCGTCCGCGAACAGCCGCTTGAGTTCGTCTAGGGGCTCGGCGGTTGCCGATGCTTCAACCGTGTCAGCGACCGCTTCGAAGGCCGAGGCTGCGTCGGCGAGTTGCGTCGCCCCCAAGAGCCGGGCCGCGCCTTTGAGCGAGTGAACCCGGCGGCGCAATGTTTCACGGTCGTTCGAAGCGACGTCGTCGCGCATCGCTTCGATATCCCGCGCTTGGTTCGTTGTGAACGTCGAAACCAGCTTTTTGATCGCCTCTGCGGGCATGTCGCTCTTCAAGTCCGCCCAGGTGCGCTCGCAGAGCTTGGCGGCAGGTTTTTGCGGGGACGTGCGCGGACGCACGTAGCGCAGCAGCGCGCCTTCCAAGATGTGGCGCCGAACAGGCTTTGTCAGGTGCTCGTTCATGCCGGCGGCTTGGCAGCGCGCGGCGTCTTCCACGAACGCGTTGGCGGTTAGCGCCAGGATCGGCTTCGACTGGTTCGGACCCGGCGTCGCTCTGAGGTTTTGCGCCGCCTGCAGGCCGTCCATCTCGGGCATCTGCATATCCATCAGAATGACGTCGAACGGTTTCTTGGCCGCTTCGCGCAGCGCTTCGAGCCCCGTGCGCGCCGTAGTGACGACGCAGCCGAGCTGGGTCAGCATCGTCGTTGCAGCGTAAAGGTTCGTCTCGTTGTCTTCGACGAGCAGAATCTCGGCACCGGCAAGGCGCGTGTTCTCGAGCTGGGCGGTCTGCGCCCGCACGAGCGGGTTGTCGCTAAAGACATTCGCGAGCGTTTCGAGCAGCGCGGTTTGGGTCAACGGCTTGAACAAGACGGCGTCGAACTGCGCGCTCGCCTGCGCCGAAACCGTGACACCGTGACTGATCGACGAGCACAGCACGAGCTTCATCGTCTTACCGATTTCGAGCTTGCGGATGGCATCGGCCACTTCGTTGCCCGTTTGGCCCGGCATGTGACGGTCGAGCAAGACGACATCGAACGGCGCACCCGCGTTTGCGGCGCGGTCGATCGCGATCAGCGCCGAGACACCGTCGTGGACGGCTTCGACCTTCATGTTCCAGCGGCTGAGCTGGCGCACAAGGATCTCACGGTTGAGCGCGACGTCGTCGACCACCAGTGCACGCTTTCCAGCGAGCGGCGCCGCGTCGGTCGCCGTCGACGGCGAGGCGGTCTTGGGAAGCGCGACCTCGACAATGAACAGCGAGCCTTTGCCCTGCTCGCTCTGCACGGCGATCGAGCCCTTCATAGCCTCGACGATTTCCTTGCAGATCGCGAGCCCTAGCCCCGTGCCGCCGAAGCGGCGCGTGATGGATTCGTCGCCTTGCGCGAACTTTTGGAACAGCTTTGCGCGCGCGTGCGGGCTCATACCGGGGCCGGTGTCGCGAACGGCGAAGCGCAGGCGGCCCTGGTTCACCCCCACCTGGACGAAGATGAGGCCCTTCTCGGTGAACTTGACGGCGTTCCCGAGCAAGTTCAACAGCACTTGGCGCAGCCGCGTCGGATCGCCCTTGTAGGCGCCTTGCGCCTCGGCCGAAACGTCGACACAGATTTCAAGCCCCTTGGCGTGCGCCTTGGCGGCGAAGGTTTGGGCGGCGCTCTCGACGACGGGTGCCAGATCGAACGGCACGCGTTCGAGAGACAGAGATCCGGCCTCCAATTTGGAAATGTCGAGGATGTTGCCGATGACCTGCAGCAATTGGTCGGCGGAGGCGCGTGCGGTTTCGGCTTGAACGCGCTGTTCGTGGCTGAGGGGCGAGTCCAACAGGATCTCGACCATCCCGACGATCCCGTTTAAGGGCGTGCGGATTTCGTGGCTCATGTTGGCGAGAAACGCCGACTTTGCCTCGTTCGCCTGCTCGGCGGCGAGCTTCGCCTTTTCGAGCGCGGCGACATAGATCTGGCGCTGTTCGTCGCCGTGACGCCAGAGACGATTGGCGGAGCGGGCATAGAGGAAGCTCGCGAGCACGAGCAGAATGACCAATCCGACGAAGCCGTACTCGGCGAACTGTGCATCGTTGATCGAGGCGCTGACCTGTGCCACCTCGTCGTTCTGATCGGCGATGATCAGCTGCATGATTTGCGTGATTGCTGCGCTTGCGCGTTTGTAGTGCTCGTCGACGACGACCATTTCCTTCGCAGCGTCGGCGCGGCGGCCGACGGCGAAGTAGTCCAGCACCACGTGCGTTCGGGTGCCCATTTCGGCGCCGGCATCGCGGACTTTGTCGAGTTCCGCGCGCAGCGCCTTCGTCAATGCGCTCTTGCGGCCTTCGGTTACTTCATAGGTTTCACCGAACTTGGCGAACGCGATGCCGAACGCACCCTCGGCGCGGGCAAGGCGGTTGCGTTCCAGCGCAACGTCTTCGGTTTGGAAGACGTTGTTCGCGGGCACGTCGAGTTCGGCCAGCGTGTCGCGCAAGTGAATGAGTTGCGCGTTCTGTTCGTTCCAGGATTTGTTGGCGGCCTGCCGGTCGCCGAGCAGGTTGAGCGTGTAGTGTCCGACCGACAACCCGCCCAGAGCCGTCACAACATTGAGAATGGCCAGAATGGCGAATATCCGGGCAAGGCCTTGCCGGGAGTTCGAGGGGTTATCGTCAGACGTCTTGTTCGCGCGCACGGAGATGGTTCCCCGGCGTTAGACGGCGATGGCGTTTTGGTCTTTGCGCGCTGCCGTAAGCAACGCTTCCACCCGTTCGCGAAGCGCAACGGGACGGAACGGCTTTTGGATGACGTCGTTCGCACCCAGCGCGGACGCGGCAACCAAGAGCGGCTCCTTAAGCGACGCCAGGCCCGCGGTCATCGCCAGGATCGGCGTCGTCGAGCTGCTTTCCCGGATGGCGCGAATGACTTCGAGACCGTCTTTGTCCGGCATCAGCAAGTCGGTTACGACGATGTCGAAATGCGACGCGCGCAGGTGCTTCAGCGCTTCGCGGCCGTTCGGCGCGAACATGACTTCGTGGCCGCTTCCCGCGAAGGCCGCGTCCGCGATTTGCTGGTACAATTCGTCGTCTTCGCAGATGAGAACCCGTGCCACGGCGACAACCCACGTTCTTATTGTTGATGCTTCGTTTCCAATATCGCTCAGATGTGCGAAGGAGCCGTTAAGGGGACGGCAGATATTGACTAACAATGCGTAAAAGCAGGCTGCGGCTCGGATCTGCACCGACGCCCCATTCGAGCATCGAGAACGCCGACGCTCGCTGAGATTGAATCACACGAGCGTTCTGTGGACGGCTTGGCGGGCCGCGCGCGTACAGCTTGCTTCCGAATCCGGCAGTTTCGTTGCCGTTGGCGCCCAATGCCTTGAGGATTTGCGCCTTTCCGCGTGACAAGGCGCACTTGACCCGCCTCGGCGCAGCCCGGCACATTCCGCCCGCTTTTCGGCACAAGGATCAGAATCCCATGATACGCAGTCGTATGGCGCGGCGGTCGTTACCCGCGTTGATGTTCGCCGTCTTCCTGAGCGCTTGCGGTGGATCGAGCACGGGGCCCGCAGTCGACTCCAAACTCCTGCAGCAGCGGCTCAACGACTTCGTCACGCTGGTGACTAAGGCGGAGCCGGGTTCGGACCTCGTCGCGACGGCCGAGGGCACCGCGAAAGTCGAGACGAAAAGCGACGGTACGGTCGTGGGTATCCTGCCGCGGCTGAGCTTTAAGGGCACCGACGGCGGCGCCGCCGTTCTCGACCCCATTACGCTCAAGTTCAGCAATGGGGGCGATGGGCTCGTCAACGTCGAAGCGACGTTGCCGAGCACGATGTCGGTCAAAGACAAGGCCGGTAAGGTCGAAGGCGAGATCAAGATCGGCAGTCAAACGATCAAGGGCGTTTGGGTCGAGAAGCTGCAGTCGATGGACAAGCTGGACATGCGCCTCGGCAACATCGTCGTCACGTCGCCTGGCGAGCCGGGCCAAGGCAAGATCGAGCAGATCGCAATCAGCGGCGGGCTAACGCCGAAAGGCTCCGGGCTCTACGACGGCAAGTACCAAATGACGCTCACGAACTTCGTGGCCGACGATCCCTCGGATAAGACGACCATGAAGATGGCGGGCATCAATGTCGTGGCGACGATGGTCGGCGCGCGCATGGAAGACTGGGCGAAGGCCGCCAAGGAAGCCGGCTACACGCTGTCGAACCCCGACATCTTTAAGGCCTGGACGGGCGGCGAACTCGATCCGAAGATGGTCGCGTTCCTGAAGCGCATGCCCGACTTCATGGGCACCGTCGACTACACCTACGCGCTCAACGGGCTTGAGATGGTGAAGGACGGCAAGACCGAGTTCGCGCTCAAGACGTCATCGGTCGGCTTCGGCGCCGGGCCGGACAACGCCGGCCTGACGAAGATCAAGATGGCGTTCGGGATGGGTGGCATGTCCGGCACATCGGACGCACCGATGTTCCCACCGGAAGCCGACGTTCAGGACGCTTCGATGGAGCTTGAGGCGTCGGGCGTCCCCGGGCGCAAGCTCTGGGAAATCTACATGGACTCGCTACCGAAGCTGCAGGCCGAGGCGAGGAAGGCGGCCGCCGACACGGCAAAGGGCGGCGATGCGACCGCCGCGGGTGCTGCGGCGCTGGAGCAGGTCACGGCGGATCTTTCGGGGCGGGCGCTGGAGGTTTTGAGCGCTGCGAAGCTTCAGATCGCGCTCAACAAGCTCAATCTGCTTACGCCTACCGCCAAAATGACGGGCAAGGGTGCCGCGAGCTATTTGCCGGCCGAGAACATCATGCCGCAAGGCAAGGTGATGCTGCGGTTCAGCGGGATCGACGCACTTTCGAAGGCGATGGAGAAGCGCGGCCTCAAGGACGAAATGGCGCAAGACATCATGGGCATGCTGGCCGCGATCCGCGCGATGGGGAAACCCGATCCCGCCTCGCCGAAGGACGATCGCGCCTACCTCATCGATATCGAGTTCACGAAGGACGGGAAGATTCTGGCGAACGGTCAGGATTTGCTCGGGCAATAGCGTCCGCGCGACGTCTTGTTCAATCAGACGGGTCCGGCGATGCCGGGCCCGTTTCCTTTTGCGGCAAGGCGCCCTGCTCCGCCGTCAACACGGCGTCGATCAAGCGCATGATCTCGGTGATGTCGGCGACGATCGACCGTGCGCGCGCGATGTCGTTCAGGTTCGAGAACATCGAGCCCACCTCGAACTTGTCGCCGCCTTCGATCGCGATCAGGAGGTCGCCGTCGACAAAGGCACCGCGCAGGTTCTTGCCTTTGAACGCGGTCTCGAGTTCGAGCAAGCGCTCCATGAAGACCGGGTGGATGAGGTAGCGCGCTTCGACCTGATCGTTCGAGTAGACCTCAAACGCCTTTTCGAGCCGGCTGTCGCCGAGGCCCACGTGCTGCAGGGTCGACATCCAGCGCTGCATGAAGTTGAACATGCCGCGGTCGCGCCGAATGATCGTCGTCCCCAAGAATTTCTTCGGAAAGGCGATGCGCACGAGCTGGCCGCGGAAGACCGTTACCCAGCGCGAGCCGTTTTTGGTTTGCACCCTGTTCTCGAGATGCCCTTCGTAGAAGGCGAAGTTGCAGCCGTGGTGGCTGCCGTCGAAGCAATCTTCGTAGTTCGAGCGATCGCAACTCGGCAGGAGCTTGAGTTCACTAAAGGTCGGCAGCGCTTCCGGCTGGAACCCCGACACTTGATAGCGGCAGCCGATCGCACCAGCGATCGCGGTCAACGACTGCAGCTTCGTGGCGCTCGCCACGGCCTGCAACGGCATATAGGCGATCGCCCCGCCACCGATCGCCGTGACGGCGCCCGCCATGAACACCGCCTGCACATCGGCGAAGATCCAAGTCGCTAGGGCGGCGGCGCCGAGCGTCGCCGGCACGGTCAGCGCGACACGGAGCCAAAAGGCCCTCATGGCTTCGCGGCGACTTTCTTCCTGCCTGCGCAGAATGGGCTCGACGCGCTCGCTGTAGAGCTTTGCGAGACCGTCTTCTTCGAGAGTAAGCAGGTTGAGGATTTCGCTCATGCTGCGCCGCCGCCCCGACTTCACGCCTTGTGCAAGGAGATTTCGTGCCCGAAAAAGCCTTGTGATGCCACCGGTTTCCTGCAGGCTTGCGCGCAAGACATAAATATCGGGTTGAAGATACGAAGTGAGATCGGGTGGCGCTACACCACGGGCAGCCGCCTAAACCCAGCCGCCGTCGATGACAAAGCTCTGCGCCGTCGCCATGCGACTGTCGTCGGCGGCGAGCCAGAGGGCCATGCGCGCGACGTCGTCGGGGTAGAGCTTTTCCTTCAGGCACTGCTTGACCATCAAGTCGGCTTCGCTTTCCGGCGTGAGCCAGAGCTTCACTTGCCGCTCGGTCATGATCCAGCCGGGGATGACGCTGTTCACGCGGATGCCATCGGCGCCCACGTCGCGGGCGAGGCCGCGGGTCAAGCCTTCAACCGCGGCCTTCGCAGTGACATAGGCCGGCATGCCGCCAAGCGCGAGGCGCCAGCTGATCGAGCCCATGTTGATAATCGAGCCGCGTTTGCGCTTGCGCATTGCGGGAAGCACGGCCTGGGCGGCGAAGAATTGGTGGCGTAAGTTCGTCGCCATGCGCTCGTCCCAGAACTCGGGCGTGACTTCTTCGACCGTGTGGCGGTCGTCGCGGGCGGCGTTGTTGACGAGCGCGAGCGTGGGCCCGTGTTCGGTTTCGAACTTTGCGATTGCGCCGCGCAAGCCGCCGATGTCGCGCAGGTCGCACTTGATGAAGCTTGCGCCGCTTTTCGCGGCGAGCGCCCTGCCCGCTTCGTCGTCGAGGTCGAGGAAGCCGACGCGCGCGCCTTGGGCGGCGAAGTGCTCCACGATCGAAGCGCCGATGCCGCTGGCGCCGCCGGTGACGATGACGGCTTCGTTCTTTAGGCTTGGGTAGAGGGCATAGGTCATGCGGACTCACTGGCGGCGGCGAGCGACGTGCTGCAGCCGATTGCGTGGGGGGAGATGCTGCCGATCCAATAGCTGAGTTCGCTGGGGTGGCCGATCGGCCAGGCGACGTAGTCGGCGGCTTTTCCCACCTCGAGCGTGCCGGTTTCGTGTTGAAGACCAAGCGCGCGGGCGGCGCTGCGGGTGACGCCCGCGAGTGTTTCCTCCGGCGTCAGGCCGAATAGCGTGCACGCCATCGCCATCGTCGTGTGCAACGAAACAGTGGGCGCGGTGCCTGGGTTGCAATCGGTCGAAACCGCTATGGGCACGCCTGCGCGGCGGAAGGCCTCGATCGGCGGCTTCTTGCTTTCGCGCAGCACGAAGAAGGCGGCGGGCAGCAGCACGGCGACGGTGCCCGCTTTCGCCATCGCGGCGACGCCGGCCGCGTCGGTGTATTCGAGGTGATCGGCGGAGAGTGCGCCGAACTTCGCGGCGAGTGCCGCGCCGTTCGTGTCGGAGAGCTGGTCGGCGTGGAGTTTCACTCTAAGACCGGCAGCGTTTGCGGCGGCGAAGAACTGCTCCGTTTCCTGCGGCGTGAAGGCGATGCCTTCGCAGAACGCGTCGGCGGCGTCGGCGAGGCCCTCGGCCACCACGGCGTTGAGCGTAGGGCCCGCCATCTCGGCGACGTACTCGGCACGGCTCGCGGCGTATTCCGGCGGGATTGCGTGCAGGCCCAAATAGGTCGTCGTCACGCGCACGAAGCTCTCGCGGCCCAAGCGGCGGGCGACGCGCAAGATGCGAAGCTCCGTCTCGCGGTCGAGGCCGTAGCCGGATTTGATTTCGACCGTGGTCACGCCTTCCTTCAAGAGCGCTTGCAAGCGGGCATGCGCTTGGGCGAACAGCTCATCATCGCTCGCCGCGCGCGTGGCACGGACTGTCGACATGATGCCGCCGCCCTCTCGGGCGATCTGTTCGTAGCTCACGCCCTTCAAGCGCTTCTCGAACTCGGGCGCGCGGTTGCCCGCGAAGACGAGGTGCGTGTGGCAGTCGATCAAACCAGGTGTGATCCAGCGGTTGCCGGCATCCATCACATGCTTCGCGAGCGCGTCCGGTTGGCCCGGCAAGTCGCGCATTGGGCCCGCGTAAACGAGGCGCCCCGCTTTGTCGGCCAAGGCCGCGTTCTCGATTGCGCCATAGGCGCCCGCGCCCTCGCGCATCGTCGCGAGGCGGGCGTTGATCCACAGATGGTCCCATTTCGACATCGGCCCACTTTGTCATGGTCCGTCACCCATGACAAAGTGGGGGCGGAGGACACATGCAGTATTACTTTGCCGACCATGCTCTTCTGCCGGATGGCGTTTGCAACGGCGTTCGCATCGCCGTCGCGGACGGTGTGATTCGCAGCGCAGAGGTTGGGGCTGCCGCAGAAGGCGATCAGCCGATCCGCGGGCTCGTTCTGCCAGGGATGGCGAACGTGCACAGCCATGCCTTCCAACGGGCGATGGCGGGGCTTGCGGAGTGGGATGCCGGCGGCCGCGACAATTTTTGGAGCTGGCGCGAGGCGATGTATCGCTTTGCCGAGCGGCTCGATCCGGATGCGCAACTGGCCATCGCGCGCTTCCTCTTCGTCGAGATGCTGAAGGCGGGCTACACGTCCGTCGGCGAGTTCCACTATTTGCACAATCAGCCGGGCGGCGCCGCCTATGCGCCATCGACCGCGATGGCGGAGGCGGTTGCGCTTGCGGCCGCTGAGAGCGGGATCGCACTGACGCTGATGCCGACGCTCTATGTCACCGGCGGCGCGGACGGACGCGCTTTGAGCGAGCGGCAGAAGCGGTTCGGCAAGACGGTGCAGGAGTTGTTGGCGCTCCGCGAAGCGATGCGGGGCAAGGCCGGCGTGACGCAGTTGGGCTTGGCGCTGCATTCGCTACGCGCGGTGCCGCCGGCGTTGATGCGCGAGGCGATTGCCGGGGTGGAGGCTTCTTCGCCGATCCACTTGCATGCGGCGGAGCAGACCGGGGAAGTGGACGAGGCGATTGCGAAGTACGGAACGCGCCCGATCGACTACATCCTGACGCAGTTTCCGGTCGATCAGCGCTGGTGCTTCGTGCATGCGACGCACATGAACACGCGTGAGGCGCGGGCCTTGGCCGAGAGTGGCGCGGTGGCGGGCTTGTGCCCCACCACGGAGGCGAACCTTGGCGATGGAATCTTCCGGCTCACCGAGTTTTTCAACGCAGGCGGGCGCATCGCGGTTGGCGGCGATAGTCATGTCGCGGTCGATCCGGCCGAGGAGTTGAAGGCGCTCGAGTACTCGCAGCGCCTGTTGCATCGGCGGCGCAACGTGGCGGCGAGTGCGGGCCAGCCGCAGACGGCGGCGCGGCTTTGGGACGAGGCGGCGCGGAACGGCGCGCAGGTTCTGGGGCTCGATGCGGGCGAGGTCGCAGCGGGCAAGCGCGCGGATTTGATCGTGGTCGATACGGAGCATGTGTCGCTCGCCGGGCGCGATGGCGATCAGGCGCTGGCGAGCTATGTGTTCGTGACGGGGCGGCGCGCGGTGCGCGACGTGATGGTGGCGGGCACGTGGCTCGTCAGAGACCGGCATCACGCGCGCGAGCACGGCGCTATGACGCAATATCGGGCGTGCGTGAAAGCGATGCTATCGGCCTAGCGACCTTCGGCCCGCCGCCGCGACGCGAAGTGCCAGAACGCGCCAAGGAGATGCACTACGTGGACGAACAAGAAGATACCCACCATGACCGGCCAGGCGGTGTCGAAGTCCCGCCGTGCCTTTTCGCTAACGTCCGTAAGTGCCACGGACAGCGTGAACACAATCGCTGCAAGGACCGGGGTCGCGGAAACGGCGAACGCAATCGGGGCGTACCAGGTGGGCTTGCCGGTGATGCCCCACTGCATCGGAACCCTCGCGCCCTTCGGGAACGTGCGCGCCGCAATGATCGACAAGAGAGCGAGCACCGCAAGCGCGATGGCGATGATCACAATGCGTGCCTCCACGTCAGCCTCCGTCTTTAGGGCGGCAGGAGCGTAGCGTCTGAGGGCCGCTTTGTCATCGGCCGCGGAGAACTGGGCTCACCCGGGAGCGCGGCCATCTTGGCCGCCCTTACAGCGGTTGAAACTCAGCAAGAGCGGACAGGATGTCCGCGCTCCCGGGTGCGGCTAACCACCGATGATGAGCGTGGGCACACCCAGCGTGTTGTTGCGTACGGTGAAGACGCGGGTGCCGGGTTTGCGGCCGGTGCGGA
>CAZYGK010000069.1:0-16207 GCA_964647355.1 uncultured Flavobacteriaceae bacterium
TCCGGGTCGACGTTTTCGGCAGCTGCGAGCAGCTCCGCCCGCACATCCGCCACGCTACGCCGCTCCAGCATCGACGAAACGACCCGCGAAAGCAGGTTCCGCGCGACCGCGTCGGCGTCCTGCCCTTCGGCCTTGGCCGCCGCCATCGCGGCCGCAAAATGGGTCCGCGCTATCTCCCCAGCCGTCATCTCCAACCTCCCGAACACCGACACAGCCTCGCCGGCCGCACCGCTCTAGGCTTTGACCCAAGTCAGAATCTAGGCAGAGCATAGGGGCCTTTGTTAGCGTACCGCGCAATGGAGGGAGAATACGATGCTGAGGCTAATTCTGTTCGGTATCGCTGTGTGGGCGGTCCCCTTCGTAGCCGGCATGGCGATCTTCCCCGTCGTACCGCCGGAGACCGCGCTCTTCGACACCTCGATGTCGGTGGCGATGGCGTTCTCGGCTTCGCTATTCGGCTACCTGCACCTGAGCCGCAGCGCGAACCCCAGCCTCGACCAAGGCCTCCTCGCCGGCACGATCTGGATGCTGATCTCCCTCGCCCTCGACGCGCCGTTCTTCATCTTCGGCCCTGAGCAAATGCGCATGAGCCCGGACGCCTACATGGCCGACATCGGCTTCACCTACCTGATGATCCCGATCATCGCAGGGGTCATCGGATCGGCGATACGCAAACAATAAGGCCGCCCCCGAGCATTCGAAGGCGGCCCAAGACACTCTGAACGGTCGCTAGTTGTCCAAGAAGCTCCTCAGCTTCCGGCTGCGGCTTGGGTGCTTCAGCTTGCGCAGCGCCTTCGCTTCGATCTGGCGGATGCGTTCGCGGGTGACCGAGAACTGCTGGCCCACTTCTTCGAGCGTGTGGTCGGTGTTCATGCCGATGCCGAAGCGCATGCGCAGCACGCGCTCTTCGCGCGGCGTGAGCGAGGCGAGCACGCGCGTTGTCGTCTCGCGCAGGTTCGACTGGATCGCCGCGTCGATCGGCAGCACCGCGTTCGTGTCCGGAATGAAATCGCCCAGATGCGAATCTTCCTCGTCGCCAATCGGCGTTTCGAGAGAGATCGGCTCCTTCGCGATCTTCAGAACCTTGCGCACCTTCTCCAAAGGCATCGCGAGCTTCTCGGCGAGCTCTTCCGGCGTCGGTTCGCGGCCGATTTCGTGCAGCATCTGGCGCGATGTCCGCACCAGCTTGTTGATCGTCTCGATCATGTGCACCGGAATGCGGATCGTGCGCGCTTGGTCCGCGATCGAGCGCGTGATCGCTTGGCGGATCCACCACGTCGCATAGGTCGAGAACTTATAGCCGCGCCGGTACTCGAACTTATCGACCGCCTTCATGAGGCCGATATTGCCTTCCTGAATGAGGTCCAGGAACTGCAAGCCGCGGTTCGTGTATTTCTTCGCAATCGAGATCACGAGGCGCAGGTTCGCCTCGACCATTTCCTTCTTCGCCTGCCGTGCTTCGCGCTCGCCCTTCTGCACGGTGCGCACGATGCGCTTGAACTCGGTGATCGGCTGACGCATTTCCTGCGCCAGCGTCTGAATCTCGGTCCTAAGATCGCGCGCACGATCGCGCTCGTCGGAAGCGAACTCCTTCCAGCCCTTGCGCGTCAGACGCCCGACGCGGCGGATCCAGTTCGGGTCGAGCTCCTCGCCCTCGTATTCCTTCAAGAAATCTTCGCGCGCAACGCCGTGAGACTCGGCCAGTCGCAGCAACCGGGACTCGATCATGATCATGCGCTTGTTGATCGAGTACATCTGCTCGACCAACGCCTCGATGCGGTTGTTGTTCAACCTGAGGCTCTTCACATGCTCGACCGTCTCGTTCTTCAGCTTCTTGAAGCGGCGGTCCTGGCTCGTCGACAGTTCTTCCGACGACAGATGCGCCTCGACCTCCGCGTCCTGCAGCTTGCCGAGCTTCTTGTAGCGGTTCGCGATCTCGTCGAACGTTTCCAGGATCTTGGGCTTCAGCGCCGCTTCCATCGCGGCAAGCGAGAGGCCGGCTTCGTCCTCCTCCGGCGCCTCTTCTTCAACGCGCGTCGGCGCCTCGACGGCGGTGATGTCGTCGGGATCGATCTTGCGCTCGACCGGCTTCGGCGCGGCTTGCGGCACGACGCGCAGCACGGGCTTTGGCGGAACGAAGGGCTTCGGCGGTGTAAACGGACGCGGCCCCGCCGGCACGCCGCCGGGCGCAACAACACCGTCAGGTGATACGATAGCGCCTTCGGCGGCCATAGCTTTCGCCTCCGGGCCACCGCCATACGTCGCTTCCAGATCGATGATGTCGCGAAGCAGAATCTTCCCTTCGTTCAACTCGTCGCGCCAAACCATGATCGCTTCGAACGTCAAAGGGCTTTCGCACAGCGCGCCGATCATCAGCTCGCGGCCGGCCTCGATGCGCTTCGCAATGGCAATTTCGCCCTCGCGCGAAAGCAGCTCGACCGAGCCCATCTCGCGCAAGTACATGCGCACGGGATCGTCCGTGCGCTCGACGGCTTCGGTCTCGACCTTCGTGACGGCGGATTCTTCCTGCGCCATCGCGACGGCGCCGCCCTCGCCCTCTTCTTCCTTCTCATCCGTCTCCACGACGTTGATGCCCATGTCGGAGAGCATCGACATCGTGTCTTCGATCTGCTCCGACGACACCTGCTCGGACGGCATCACCTTGTTGAGCTCGTCGAGCGTGATGAAGCCGCGCTGCTTGGCGCGCGCGATCATCTTCTTGACCGCCGCGTCGGTCAGATCGAGCAGCGGATCGCCGCGTTCCTCGGTTTGGCCTTCGCCATCGCCCTTCTGGCCCTTCGCTGCAGGCTTGCCCGATTGAACGCCGGGCCGCTGCGCCGCCTTGACGGCGGTCGTCGTCGTTTTTGTCATTGCTTGTCCGGATGGGTGAGAGGGCGAGGATTTTGCCGCGCCGTTAACAATTGCGGAAGCTGTCACCTTGGCAGGTTTCGGCTTCGCCGGCGGGAGCGGCTTGACCATCGCCTTCAAGATGGATTTGAGGTCTTGAGGCTTCTTAGCTTCAACTTTGGCAGTCGCCTTCGCAGGAGGCTTCGCCCCCTTCTTGTCGGGTTTCTTGTCTTTTGTTGCGGCTTTGCGATCTGGCATCTGCTTCTTCGTCACGGCGTTTCGTTGTAATTCCAAAAGCTTCAAGGCCCGGGCACTCACAACGCGAGTGGCAACCGAACCGTCCTACCCATATGCGTACTCAGAAGGCGTCAGGCGGACCCGCTTCCGCCCCAATCGTCGATCTCAGTTCGTCCGTAATGGCACGCAGGCGTGCAAGATTTTCGTCGGTCATCTCGCGCCTCAATGCCTCGGCCGCTTGCGCGTGCTCTGCTTCAAGTTCGGTCAGCTTACGGTGCCGTGCGAGCGTGTGCTGGAACTCCCGCGACACAATCGCCTGAGGCGTCTCGCGCCGCGTCATGGCCATGGACTTAAGCATTGGCCGCCGCTCCAACCGCTCGCAAACGTCCCCGAGCCCCCTTTGCGTGAGGTGGTCGCGTAAGCCTTGACTGTCAAGGGAATGTCCCAAAGACGCGGCATGTAGGAGTTCGCGCCTGATTTTGTCAAGATTTCCCTCAGAAATCGGGAGGTTAGCAAGTGCCTCCGCGTGCTCCTCAAGCAGGAACGGATGGGTCATCGCGGCCAGGATTAGCGCCGCTGCAGAGGGCTCGCTGACCGCCTGCGCCTGAGCCAACCCCCGCCCTGCTGCGGAACGCCGCAGCGCCTCGGAGACCGGCGGGGTCCACTGGGGCCGCGCCCCTGGTCGCTCCGGTTTGAAAGCCCCGCGCCCCTGGAAGCGTGGTGTCCAAGGCTCCCGCCGCCCCTGGGACCCACCGCCCTGGCGCTGCGGCTCGCCGGGTGAGAACAGCGCCTTCAACCGATCGCGCATCGCCGTCCGATAGTGCTCGCGCACCTTGGGATCGGCGATCGCATCCACATGCTTCATTAGATCGCGCTCGGCCCCGGCCCGCCGCTCCGGCGTCGAGAGGTCCGCATCTCCGATCTCGCGCCGCCACAGCATCTCCGAAAGCGCTACCGCCTCGTCGAGTACCGCCTGCATCGCACCCGCACCCTGCGCGCGGATCAGGTCGTCGGGATCTTGTCCGCCCGGCAGCAGCGCGAACCGGAGCGACTGCCCCGGCTCGAGGAGCGGCAACGCAAGATCGATCCCGCGTTGCGCCGCCTTGATGCCCGCAGCATCGCCGTCGAAGCAAAGCACCGGCTCCGGCGCAATCCGCCACATCATCTGCAAATGCTCTTCGGTCAGCGCAGTTCCAAGCGGTGCAACAGCCGCCTCAAAGCCCGCAGCGACGAGCGCGATCACGTCGACATACCCCTCGACCGCAATCAGCATCGCGCCGCCATGTGCCGCCTTGCGCGCGGGCCCAAAGTTGAACAGCACCGCCGACTTCTTGAAGAGCGGCGTCTCCGGCGAATTCAGATATTTCGGCTTACCGTCCGGATCGAGCGTCCGCCCGCCGAAGGCAATCACCCGCCCCTTCGCATCGATAATCGGAAAGATCACACGTCCGCGAAAACGATCGTACGGCGCGCCACCGTCGTCCGGCGCAATGAGCAGTCCCGCTTCCACCATCTCCTCGACGGAAACGTTTTTAGCAGTCAGATGCTCCTTCAATGCCGAGCGCGAATCTGGCGCGAACCCCAACCGGAACGGCTCTACCGCAGCACCGGTGAGCTGCCGCCCGTCCAGATAGGCCCGCGCCTTCGCGCCGCGCGAACCCTGCAACTCGCGCTGAAAGAATGCAGCCGCCAGCTCCATCACATCGTAGAGCGACCGCCGAGCCTCCTCGCGGGCCTCCGCTTTTGCGTCGCGCGCCGGCAACTCCATCCCCGCATCGCCGGCGAGCTTCTCGACAGCCTCCGGAAACGAAAGACCTTCGGTCTCCATCACGAACGTGATGACGTCGCCATGCACGCCGCAACCGAAACAGTGATAAAACCCCTTCTCCGCATTCACCGAGAACGACGGCGTCTTCTCGTTGTGAAACGGACAAAGCCCGGTGAAGTTCCGCCCGCGCCGGACAAGCTTCACCTTCCGCCCGACGACATCCGTCACCGAAACCCGGTCGCGAAGCTCCTCAACAAATCGTGGCGTGAAGCGCATGGCGCTTTCCCAACTAGGTCGAGGTCAAAACCTCTTTCACCACCCCATTCGCCTTGGAGAAATCCATCTTGCCCGCGAACTTGCCCTTAAGCTCGGCCATCACCTTGCCCATGTCCTTCACCGACGCAGCCCCCGTCGCCGCCACCGCCGCCTTCACCGCCGCGCGCACCTCATCCGCCGACATCTGTGCCGGCAAATAGCTCTCGATGATCGCCTTCTCCTCGCGCTCCTGCGCCGCCAACTCCGGCCGCCCGTGCTTGTCGTAGGTCTCGATCGACTCCACCCGCTGCTTGATCATCTTCTGCAGCAGGCCAAGGATCTCCTCCTCGCTCGTCGCTTCACGGCCAAGCCCGCGCGCCTCGATGTCCTTCTCCTTCAAGGCAGCCAGGATCAACCGAACGGTCCCAACCCGCCGCTGATCCTTCGCCAGCATGGCCTCCTTCAAGGCCGCATTGAATTTCTCTCGCAGCATCGCCGATCCTCAAAATTTCGATCTCAGGGGCGGAACATACAGCCGCACTTGGCGCAAAGCCTAACTCTTTGGCGGGAAAACGCATTCTCGCTTGTGGAAGCAACCCCGCCCATTTCTTGACCTCCACAAACACCGTCCCATATGGTCCGCCGAATTTGCGGGCAGACGGCCAGCCCCCGCAAAGCCGCGAACCGACATGACGATGACCTCAAGCCCCCGCGAGTTGGGCCCTGCCCGCGCGCGCAAACGAATCACGGGCGCACTCGTGCTCGCCGACGGCACCGTTTTCGAAGGTTTCGGCCTAGGCGCAACGGGCCACGCGGTCGGCGAAGTCTGCTTCAACACCGCGATGACGGGCTATCAGGAGATCCTGACCGACCCTTCCTACGCAGCCCAGATCATCTGCTTCACGTTCCCCCACATCGGCAACGTCGGGACAAACGCCGAAGACATCGAAACAGTAACCCCCGCCGCCCGCGGCATGATCGTAAAAGCGTCGATCACCGACCCATCGAACTACCGCAACGCGCAAGCGCTCGATATTTGGCTGAAGCGCCACAACATCGTGGCCTTAGGCGGCATCGACACCCGCCGCCTCACACGCCTGATCCGCGAAAACGGTATGCCGAACGGCGTCATCGCCCACGACGCGACCGGCACGTTCAACATCGACGCCCTGAAAAAGGAAGCAGCGGCGTGGCCTGGCCTCGAAGGCATGGACCTCGCGAAAGACGTGACCGCCCGCCAGATCTGGACGCTCGACGAACAACGGTGGGCCTGGGGTGAAGGCTACAAACCGCAACGCAAAACCCGCTTCAACGTCGTCGTCATCGACTATGGCGTAAAGCGCAACATCTTAAGATCGCTGAGCAGCATCGGCGCACGCCTAACAGTGGTTCCCGCCGACACAAGCTACGACACGATCGCCCACATGAAGCCCGACGGCGTCGTCCTCTCGAACGGCCCCGGCGACCCCGCCGCGACCGGCGCCTACGCCGGCCCCGTGATCAAGAAACTCGTCGACAGCGGCGTACCCGTCTTCGGCATTTGCCTCGGCCACCAAATGCTGGCGCTCGCCCTCGGCGCGAAAACAAAAAAGATGCGCCAAGGCCACCACGGCGCAAACCACCCGGTGAAGGACCTCGCCACCGGCAAAGTCGAAATCGTCTCCATGAACCACGGCTTCACGGTCGACACCGCAACGCTCCCGCGCGGCGTCAGAGAAACCCACACCTCCCTCTTCGACAACACCAATTGCGGCTTGGCCCTCGAAGGCCGCCCCGTGTTCTCGGTCCAATACCACCCCGAAGCCTCCCCCGGCCCCCACGACAGCCAATACCTCTTCGACCGATTCGCCAAGGCGATGGAGGAGCGGCGGTGACTGACGCCCTCAAAGCCCGCTGGCGTACGCACGTGCAAATGCTCGGCAACTTCAACGCCGAGGTCGTGGGGCGTACGTTCGACCGGCTTTGTGCGTCGTATTCGGAGCAGCAGCGGCACTATCATACGCTGGCGCATCTGACGCAGCTGTTCGACACGCTCGAAACGCACGGCGAGGAGATCGGCGACGGGCCGCGCGTCGCGTTCGCGGCTTGGTATCACGACATCGTCTACGACCCGCGCCGCCAAGACAACGAGGCCAAGAGCGCCGAGCGGGCGATGAAGGAGCTCGACGATCTGGGCGCGGACGGCGCACTCAAGAGCCACGTCGTGCAGCTGATCCTGGCCACCAAGAACCACACCGCCGGCGGCCGCGACTACGACGACGACATCTTCCTCGACGCCGACTTCTCGATCCTGGGCGCGCCCGACGCCGCCTACCGCCAATACGTGAGCGATGTCCGCGCCGAATACGCGCATGTCGACGAGGCGGGGTGGAAGGCGGGCCGCGGGGCATTCTTAAAGAAGACGCTGGCCGCCCCGCGCATCTTCCGCACTGGCATCTTCGAAGGCGAATACGCCGGACAAGCCCGCAAGAACATCGCCTGGGAACTCAAGGAATTGGAGGGCGCGTTGTGACCCGCGCCCTCCGCCAAACCTCAGTAGCGGTAGCCGACGCCCATCCCCACGACGATCGGGTTGATGTCCACGTCCGCACGCACGACCGGCCCAAGGCCCAGGATCGTCACGTCGGTGTTGATGTCGATGTACTTGACGTCGACGTTCGCCGACCAGCCGTCGCCGAACGGAATGTTGACGCCCGCCTGCAGCGCAAGACCCCACGAGTCGTCGTAGCTGATGTTGAGCCCGGCGGGCTCGTCCACGCCGAAGAACGTCGTGTAGTTGAGGCCGACGCCGACATAGGGCCGCATCGCCGTGCCGTCCGGATCGAAATGATACTGCAGCGTCAACGTCGGCGGGAGCAGCCAAGCGCTGCCCAGATCGACGCCGAACGTGTGCGTGACATCGTGCGGCGTGACGGCCGCGATCAGCTCCGCTGCAATGTTCTTCGTGAAGAAGTAGGTGACATCGACTTCGGGCACGACCGAGTTGTCGATGCTCACGTCGCCGCCGATCGAAACGTTGGCGCTTTCATTCGGCGCGACCAGCAACAAGCGCGCACGGACCATCCAGGGGCCATCTTCCGCGGCACTTGCCGCGAACGGCAGGGAAACGAACCCGGCGGCAAGCGCAGCACAGGCAAAGGCGTACTTCATCTCAAAGACCTTTCGCAAAAACGATCGATCACGCATCGATCACCACAAAATCATGACGACCAGCGCTACAGGTCCGTACTTAACGAGATGCTAATTCGTGTAGGCACGCACGCCACACTGCGCCCACCGTGCTCCAAAATCTTGACCGCTAAAACAAACGCGCTTGCTCGCGATCAAGCGGATCAGCGCAGTCGCGCACATCAACAGCCATTTGAGCCGCGGGCCGACCGCCGCGCGCCAACCGTTCATAGAGACGTCTGATGCCCAAACGCACCGACATCGACACGATCCTGATCATCGGCGCGGGCCCGATCGTCATCGGCCAGGCATGCGAGTTCGACTACTCGGGCGTGCAAGCCTGCCGCGCACTCCGCGCTGAGGGTTACCGCATCGTCCTCGTGAACTCGAACCCCGCGACGATCATGACGGACCCGGAACTCGCGGACGCGACCTACATCGAACCGATCACGCCGGAGTTCGTTGCCAAAATTATCGCTCGCGAGCGCAAGGAACACCCGCGCGCCCGCATGGCGCTGCTCCCCACGATGGGCGGCCAGACCGCGTTGAACTGCGCGCTCGACCTCGCCAAGGCGGGCACGCTGAAGAAATACGACGTCGAGATGATCGGCGCGCAGCCCGAGGCAATCGCGAAAGCCGAAGACCGCCTGCAGTTCCGCCAGGCGATGGAAAAAATCGGCCTCGAATGTCCACGCTCGGCGGTCGCGACGACGAGGGACGAGGCGATGGCATCGCTCGACCACGTCGGCCTGCCCGCAATCATCCGCCCCTCATTCACGCTCGGCGGCCAAGGGGGCGGCATCGCCTACAACAAAGAAGAATTCGCCGAAATCGTCGAGCGCGGCCTCGACGCCTCGCCCGTCAAGTCCGTCTTGATCGAAGAATCCGTGCTCGGCTGGAAAGAGTACGAGATGGAAGTCGTGCGCGACAAAGCCGACAACGCGATCATCATCTGCTCGATCGAAAACGTCGATCCGATGGGCGTGCACACAGGCGACTCGATCACCGTCGCACCGGCACTCACGCTGACCGACAAAGAGTACCAGATCATGCGCAACGCGAGCATCGCGGTGCTGCGCGAGATCGGCGTCGAAACCGGCGGCTCGAACGTGCAGTTCGCGGTGAATCCGAAGGACGGCCGCCTCGTCATCATCGAGATGAACCCGCGCGTCTCGCGCTCATCCGCGCTGGCGTCGAAAGCAACCGGCTTCCCGATCGCGAAGGTCGCAGCCCGCCTGGCCGTCGGCTACACGCTGGACGAACTCACGAACGACATCACGAAGGCGACCCCAGCCTCGTTCGAACCGACGCTCGACTATGTGGTCACCAAAATACCGCGCTTCGCGTTCGAAAAATTCCCGGGCGCCGAAGCCGTCCTGACCACATCGATGAAATCGGTCGGCGAAGCAATGGCGATCGGACGCACGTTCGCCGAGTCGATGCAGAAGGCGCTCCGTTCGCTCGAAACGGGCTTGTCCGGCTTCGACGAAATCGAAATCCCGGGCTTGCGCTCCGGCGACGACAAGAACGCCACCATCGCAGCCCTCGCCAAAGCAACGCCCGACCGCATCCTCGTCGTCGCCCAAGCGTTTCGCTTGGGACTCACGATCAACGAGATCCACCAAGCGTCGAAGATCGACCCGTGGTTCCTTGAGCAAATCGAAGACATTGTCAAAGCCGAAGAGCGCGTGCGTGAGCACGGCCTGCCCGACGACGAAGACGGCATGCGTGAACTGAAAGCGCAGGGCTTCTCCGACGCGCGCCTCGCCAAGCTCACCAACAAGCGCGAAAGCGAAGTCTCAGGCCACCGGCGCCGCTTGGGCGTGACGCCGGTCTTTAAGCGCATCGACACCTGCGCCGCCGAGTTCCGGGCACTCACCCCCTATATGTACTCGACCTACGAGGCTCCGCTGGCCGGCCGCGTCGAATGCGAAAGCGAACCGACCGCGCGCAAGAAGGCAGTGATCCTCGGCGGCGGCCCGAACCGCATCGGCCAAGGCATCGAGTTCGACTACTGCTGCTGCCATGCCGCCTTCGCGCTGAAGGCGGCCGGGTTCGAGACCATCATGGTCAACTGCAATCCCGAAACCGTCTCGACCGACTACGACACCTCTGACCGCCTCTACTTCGAGCCCTTGACCGCCGAGGACGTTGTCGAACTCATCCGCACCGAACAAGCGAACGGCGAAGTCGCAGGCGTCATCTGCCAGTTCGGCGGCCAGACCCCGCTGAAACTCGCCGCCGCCCTCGAAGCGGCGAAGATTCCGATCATGGGCACACAGCCCGACGCGATCGACATCGCCGAAGATCGCAAACGCTTCCAGGCCTTGATCGACAACATCGGCCTGAAGCAACCCGTCAACCGCACCGCGCTCACCACCGAAGAAGCGCTCCAAGCCGCACGCGAAGTCGGCTACCCCGTCGTCATTCGCCCGTCGTTCGTGCTGGGTGGCCGCGGCATGACGATCGTGCGCGACGAAGAACACATGAAGGAGACGCTCGCCCAAACCGACGTCTTCAAGATCTCGGGCGACGACCCGGTCCTCATCGACCAATACCTGCGCTCGGCCATCGAAGTCGACGTCGATGCGATCGCGGACGACGGAAGCGTCTTCATCGCCGGCATCATGGAACACATCGAAGAAGCGGGCGTTCACTCCGGCGACAGCGCCTGTTCGATCCCGCCCTGGTCGCTAAAGCGTGAGACCATCGACGAACTGAAGCGCCAAGCAACCGCGCTCGCCCGCGAGCTGAACGTCGTTGGCCTGATGAACATCCAGTTCGCAATCCAAGACGGCGAAATCTTCATCCTCGAAGTGAACCCGCGCGCAAGCCGCACCGTCCCGTTCGTGGCCAAAGCCGTCGGCATCCCCGTCGCCGCCATCGCCTCGCGCGTCATGGCCGGCGAAAAGCTCGCTTCGTTCAAGTTGAAAGACCCCGCCCCGACCCACATCTCCGTCAAGGAAGCGGTCATGCCCTTCGCCCGCTTCCCCGGTGTCGACGTCGTGCTCGGGCCCGAAATGAAATCCACCGGCGAAGTCATGGGCATCGACGTTTCGTTCGAACGCGCCTTCGCGAAAAGCCAGATTGCGGCGGGCCTCACGCTGCCGGACAAGGGCACGGTCTTCGTCTCCGTGCGCGATGCCGACAAGAAAACAACCGTCGGCATTGTCCAACGCCTGATCAAACTCGGCTTCAAAATCATCGCAACCGGCGGCACCGCCGACTTTCTGCAGAACCAGGGTTTGGCCGTCACGCGCATCAACAAAGTCTATGAAGGCCGCCCCCACATCGTGGACGCGATGAAAGACGGCAGCGTCGATCTCGTCTTCAACACAACCGAAGGCGCGCAGGCCCTAAAGGACTCGCTCTCGATCCGCCGCACGGCATTGACGCAAAAGATCCCCTACTACACGACGGTCGCCGGATCGCAGGCCGCCGTGCAAGCAATCGAGGCCTTGCGCGTAACTACGCTGGACGTCGCTCCGCTCCAAGCTTTCGCCCGTTAACACATTGATTCCAAACGATTCAGGGCCGGAATTCGTGCCTATTCCGACCTTGAAATTTGACGGTATTTCCCTTATGTTCTCACCCATGCGCTACAGGGGGATGCGTCCTCCGCGCAGGCTCGAGAAGCCATCGTCTCGCGAGCATTTTGAAACAGTTTCAGAGGCCTTGGGCGGTCGCACCACCAAGGCCCTTCGAATTTGTTGTCCCTTGGTGCGGCTGAAGAGTTGAGCAGAGATTATGGAAAAGATCCCCATGACCGCTCAGGGCTTTCAGGCCCTCGAAACGGAGATCAAACACCTGAAGTCGGTGGAACGCCCCGCGGTAATTCGGGCGATTTCGGAAGCGCGCGCCCATGGCGACCTCTCCGAAAACGCGGAATACCACTCTGCGAAGGAACGCCAAAGCTTCATTGAGGGCCGCGTCATGGAGCTTGAAGACAAGCTCTCCCGCGCCCAGGTGATCGACGTCTCGAAGCTCTCAGGCAAGGTCGTGAAGTTCGGCGCGACGGTGACCGTCGTCGACGAAGACACGGATCAGAAGGCCAAGTATCAAATCGTCGGTGACCTCGAAGCCGACTTCGCCAAAGGCCGCATCTCGATCTCCTCGCCGCTCGCCCGCGCCCTCATCGGCAAGACGACCGGCGACACGGTGGAGGTCAACACGCCCTCCGGCGGCCGCTCGTACGAGATCACGAAGGTGGAGTTCAAGTGATTCAGTGAAGAATACCGCCCCGCAGTGGGGGCGGTTTTTTTCTGACGCCCTACAACTCCACCGGCACGCCCGGCTCCCGCTTCGAAGCGCGGATGGTCAGCGCCGTCTTCACCGAAGCGACATTTTTTGCCGCGGTCAGCTTCTCGGTGACGAAGCTCTGCCACTCGCTCAGATCCTTCGCCGCGCATTTCAGCACGAAGTCGGTCTCGCCCGACATCATGTAGCACTCGCGCACGATCGACCATTGCTGGACCTGCGCCTCGAACGCCTTCAGATCGGGCTCCGCTTGGCTGGCAAGCCCGACGAACGCGAACGCCGTCACCTCGTAGCCCAAGGCCTTCGGGTCCAAATCGGCGTGATACCCGCGAATGAGCCCCTGTTGCTCCAAAGCGCGCACCCGCCGTAAACAAGGCGGTGCCGAAATCTTCGCGCGGTGCGAGAGTTCGACGTTCGTGATGCGGCCTTCGGCCTGAAGCTCGTGAAGGATGCGCCTGTCGATGGCGTCGAGTTTGATCCGCTGCATGATCGTATCCGGGCAGGGTCAGAAAATTGCGTGGGGACCGTTCTAACGCATTCAGTCGATGATTTCAGCAATAAAATTACAGGACCACGAAACACTGTGAACGCTACCGCGGTCGAAAACGTTACCTGGGCCATTTCCGATGGCCGCGCCGGACTGGCGAGCCAAACCCGCGGTCTCGCCGAGGCTGTAGGCCTGCCCGTCGAGGTTAAGATCGTCCACCCACGCTTGCCATGGACGCTGCTCCCCGTCACCGCGTGGCCGGCGCCGTTCAGCGCTCTGGGACCCGGCAGCAGCACGTTCTCAGGCCCTTGGCCCAAGCTCGTCATCGGCTGTGGCTGGCGCGCCATCCCCTATGTGCTCGCCGTGAAGCGCCTCTCTGGCGGCCAGACGTTCACCGTCCAACTGCAAGACCCGCGCATCGACCCACAGCGCTTCGACCTCGTCGTGCCGCCGGAGCACGACGGCCTAACGGGCGAAAATGTCGAAGTGATTGTCGGCAGCCCCAACGCCGTCACACGCGCCAAGCTCGACGCTGCCGCCGCGCAGTGGCGGTCGACGTTCGAGCCGCACAAGCACCCGCGCATTGCCGTGCTGATTGGCGGCAAGTCGAAATCGCACAGCTTTGGCGAGGACGACGCTCGAGCGCTCGCAGCCCAACTGAAGCAACTCGACGTGCGGGGCTTCGGTCTGATGGTCACAACCTCACGCCGCACCGGCGATGCGCAAACACGCACCATCAAAGACGCCCTCGCGGAAACACGCGCGTATGTGTGGGACGGCAGCGGCGACAACCCCTATTTCGGTCTGCTCGCCCTCGCCGATGTCATCCTCGTGACATCGGATTCGACGAACATGGCCGTCGAAGCCGCATCGACCGGCAAGCCGGTCTACATCGTGGACCTTCCCGGCGGCGATTCGAAATTCACCCGCCTCCACGCCGATTTGGAACGGCGCGGAATCGCCCGGAAATTCACAGGCGAAATCGCGCAATGGACGTATGAGCCGCTCAACGAAACCGCCCGAATTGCGGCCGTGATCCGCAGGAAAATCGGCCTGGAACCGCGGTAAACGCTGCGTGATCGCAGCGCAGAACCTTGCGGTGCAGCAAATCGCGTTCCTATATGGAGCAAACAGGGACCCCTCCGAAAATGACCAAAACCACGCACGCCAAAGTGCTGATCGTCGGCTCCGGCCCGGCCGGTTACACCGCCGCCATCTACGCGACGCGCGCGATGCTCGAGCCGCTACTCGTGGCCGGCCTCCAACCGGGCGGCCAGCTCACGATCACGACCGACGTCGAAAACTACCCGGGCTTCGCCGAGACGATTCAAGGCCCTTGGTTGATGGAACAGATGAAGGCGCAAGCCGAACATGTCGGCTGCAAGTTCGCCGACGACATCATCGTCGACGCGGACCTGAAGGTCCGCCCGTTCCGCCTCAAGGGCGACAGCGGCACGATCTACACCTGCGATGCGCTGATCATCGCAACCGGCGCCCAGGCGCGCTGGCTCGGCCTGCCCTCCGAAGAGACGTTCAAGGGTTTCGGCGTCTCCGCCTGCGCGACCTGCGACGGCTTCTTTTATCGCGGCAAGGAAGTCGCAATCGTCGGCGGCGGCAACACGGCCGTCGAAGAGGCGCTGTTCCTCACGAACTTCGCAAACAAGGTCACGCTCATCCACCGCCGCAACGCCTTGCGTGCGGAAAAGATGCTGCAGCAACGTCTGCTCAACCACCCCAAGATCAAAGTCGTTTGGGATACCGCCGTCGACGAAATCGAAGGCACCACCGACCCGAAGTCGGTCACGAACCTCAAGCTGAAGAACGTGGCGACCGGCACGACGACCGACTTCGCGACGGACGGGCTCTTCATCGCGATCGGCCACGTCCCCGCGACCGAACTCTTCAAAGGCCAGGTCGACATGGACGCTGACGGCTACATCAAGACGGCACCCGACTCGACCGCAACAAACATCCCGGGCGTGTTTGCCGCCGGGGACGTGAAGGATCGCGTCTACCGCCAGGCGGTCACGGCCGCAGGCATGGGCTGCATGGCCGCCCTTGAGGCCGAGAAATTCCTCGCCCACCACGAACACGTGAAGGCCGCCGCGGAATGAGCATGGACCTCGACCGCCTGCGCGTCTTCCACGCCGTCGCGACGGCCGGAAGCCTGACGCATGCGGGCGAGCAATTGGCCTTAAGCCAATCCGCAGTCAGCCGCCAAATCAGCGCGCTCGAGGAAGAGCTGAAGGTCCCGCTCTTCCTGCGCCACGCCCGCGGCCTGAACCTCACCGAACAAGGCGCCAAGCTGTTCGAAACCACCAAGGTCATTTTCGAGAAGCTCCAATGCGTCGAAGAACAGCTGCTCGACAGCCGTGAAACGCCGCAAGGCGATTTGCGCGTGACCGCAACCGTAGGCATCGGTACGTATTGGCTCGCGCCGCGCCTCAAGAAGTTCACCGAACTCTATCCCGATATGCGCGTCCATCTGCTGTTGCATGACGGCGAACTGGACCTCAACCAGCGCGAAGCCGACGTCGCGCTTCGCATGCGCCAACCGGTGCAGAACGACCTCGTGCAACGCAAACTGTTCGACGTGGTCTATCACATCTACGGCTCGCCCGATTACGTCGCCCGCAAGCGCGCACCGGACTGCGTCTCCGAACTCGACAGCCACGACGTCATCACCTACGGCGACGCCCCGATCGAATTGTCGAAGGTCAATTGGCTTGCCGAAGTCGGCCGCAAACCGGGCAATCCCCGCACAGCAAAAATGTACGTGAACAACATCATCGCCATGGGCAAGGCGATCGAGAGCGGCATCGGCCTCGGCGCGCTTCCGGACTACTTCACGCACGGCAACGACAAGCTGGTGCGCGTGCTCCCGGAAACGCTGGGCCCGAATTACGAGGTTTACCTTTGCTACCCGGAAACCTTACGCGGGTCGAAACGCGTCACGGTCTTCCGCGATTTCCTCGTTTCACAAGCTCGCGATTGGACATTTTGACGTCCTTGAGAACGCGAGACCTCGCACCTATCTGAATGAGGCCGGGGCGGTTCTCCCCCAGACAAAGGCTCCGGCACCGGGATGTTCCCCTCATCCTGGAAACCTGCCGATGCGCTCCCCCAACAGCATCGGCAAAGGCGTGACGAGGCCGGGCTGCTGATCAACCCCCAGCAGTCCGGCCTTT
>CAZYGK010000070.1:0-16175 GCA_964647355.1 uncultured Flavobacteriaceae bacterium
GTCGTACAACAATCTTTGGGGCGTGCCGCTGTCACTCGCGCGCATGCCGCGCGATGCGCAGTACGGCATCTTCGAGATCGGCATGAACCATGCGGGCGAGATCACGCCGCTCGTCGCTCAAGTGCGTCCGCATGTTGCGATCGTCACGATGGTGGCGGCCGTGCACTTGGAGCACTTCGCTTCGGTCGGTGCGATCGCCGACGCGAAGGGCGAAATCTTCTCGGGGCTGGAGCCCGGAGGGGTTGCGGTCATCAATGGCGACCTCGAATGGACGGCGCGGCTCAAGGAGCATGCGGCGAAGGCCAAACCGTCGCGCATTCTCACCTACGGCCGCGCGGCGCCGTGCGATGTCCGTCTGACCGATCTGAAACTGGACGAGGACGGATCGGATGTTGCGATCACTTTGTTCGGGAAAGCGCTTCGCTATCGTGTGGGCGCGGCGGGCGAGCATTGGGCGCTGAACAGTTTGGGCGTGTTGGCGGTGATTGCATCGCTCGGCGCCGATGCCGAACGTGCGGCGGCGGATATGGCCACTCTGAGTGCGCTTGCAGGGCGCGGCGCGCGGCAGCGAATCACGATGGCGAAGGGCGCTTTCGACCTGATCGACGAGAGCTACAATGCCAATCCGCTGTCGATGGCTGTGTCGATTGCGACACTCGGGCGGTCGAATCCTGGCGCTGGCGGCCGGCGCATTGCGGTGTTGGGCGACATGCTGGAGTTGGGCCCGACGGCGGGCGAATTGCACGCGGGCCTGGCAAAACCGCTCAGTGAGCATGGGATCGATTTGGTGTTTGCGAGCGGTCCGCTCATGAATCACCTCTGGCAGGCAATTGCCGAGCGCCAGCGCGGCGGTTATGCAAGCGCTTCGTCCGAGATCGCGCGAGCGGTGGCGGACACAGTCCGGGCCGGCGACATCGTCATGGTCAAAGGCTCCAACGGTTCAAAAATGCGCCTCGTGGTCGACGCCCTCAGGGCTCTTGCGACGGCGCCGTAAAGGCGGGGTTTCATGCTGCACTATTTCCTCGTTCCGCTTGCCGATCAGTTCCAGCTCTTCAACGTATTTCGCTACATCACGTTCCGCGTCGGCGGGGCGATGATGACGGCGCTGATCATCGCGTTCATCATCGGACCCCCGCTGATCCGCTGGTTGAAGGTCAAACAGGGCAAGGACGGCCAGCCGATCCGAGAGGACGGACCTCAGCGCCACATCCTGGAGAAGAAGGGCACGCCCACGATGGGCGGGTTCATGATCCTGATCGCGCTCACCGTTTCAACGCTGCTTTGGGCCGATCTGAACAATCTCTATGTGTGGACGGTGCTGGGCGTCACACTCGGGTTCGGGATGCTCGGGTTCTGGGATGATTATTTGAAGGTGACTAAGCGGTCGTCGGCCGGCGTGTCGGGGCGCTTCAAGCTGCTCGTGCAAGGCATCATCTCGATTGCGGCCGTGATCGTGATCATGGAGTTGCACCGGAACATGGGCGGGGCGGCTGCGCCGAAGCTCTCGGGCACGATCGCGCTGCCATTCTTGAAGGACTTCGTCATTCCGCTCGGCGCGCTGTTCATCGTGTTCGGTTTGCTCGTGATCGTCGGCGCATCGAACGCGGTCAATCTGACCGACGGTCTCGACGGATTGGCGATCGTGCCGGTGATGGTGGCCGCCACCACGTTCGGCATCATTGCCTATGTCGTCGGGCGCGCGGACTTCACGACGTATCTGCAGCTGCTCTACGTGCCGGGCACGGGCGAGCTCGCGGTGCTCTGTGGGGCGATGCTGGGCGCGGGGCTCGGCTTCCTTTGGTACAACGCGCCGCCAGCGATGGTTTTCATGGGCGATACTGGGTCGCTTGCGCTTGGCGGCATGCTTGGCTCGATGGCGGTCGCGATCAAGCACGAGATCGTGCTCGGCATCGTCGGCGGGCTCTTCGTTCTAGAAGCGCTGTCCGTGATGATCCAAGTCGCTTCGTTCAAGCTGACCGGCAAGCGCGTGTTCAAGATGGCGCCGATCCATCATCACTTCGAGCAGCTCGGCTGGCGCGAGCCCACAATCGTAATCCGATTCTGGATCATCGCGGTGATCTTGGCGCTGGTCGGTCTTGCGACATTGAAGATCAGGTGATGCGCCGGTGATCGTTGTCCCGCACTTCAAAGGAAAAACCGTCGCGGTCTTCGGCCTTGCGCGATCCGGGATCTCGGCGGCGCGCTCGCTAATCGCGGGCGGCGCCGAGGTTGTCGGCTGGGACGACAAGGCGGATGCGCGCGAGGCGGCGCAGCGTGCGGGGGTCACGGTCAGCGACTTGGCGGATGTCGATTGGCGCGGCATTGCGGCGTTGATCTTAAGCCCGGGCGTGCCGCTCACGCATCCGAAGCCGCATCCGTTCGTCGTGAAGGCGCAAGAGGCGCGCACAGAGGTGATTGGGGACGTCGAGCTCTTCTTCCGCGCGGTGCGGCCGGCGGATGCAGAGGCGGCGCATCCGAAGATCGTGTGCATCACGGGGACGAACGGCAAGTCGACGACGACCGCGCTGATCGGACACTTGCTTTCGAAGCTCGGCTACGATGCGGAAGTCGGCGGGAACATCGGCAAGCCGATCCTCGAGTTGGCGCCGCCGTCGCCTCGGCGGGCTTACGTCGTCGAGATGAGTTCCTATCAGATCGACCTGACGCCGTCGGTACGGCCCGATGTGGCCGTGCTCATCAACATCACGCCCGACCATTTGGACCGGCACGGCACGATGGAGCATTACGCCGCCGTTAAGGCCAACATCTTCCGCCACCAGGGGCGCGGCGATCACGCGATCGTCGGGGTCGACGATTCCTATTCGTCCGAGATCTGCACGAAGCTTTCGGCACGCGGTGGGGTTGCGGTCACGCCGGTGTCGATCGGCAAGGTGCTGGGGCGCGGGATATTCGTGCTCGACGGCAAGCTCTACGATTCGACCGGTGCCGCGTCGCGCGAGGTGCGAGATCTCGCGACGCTGGAACGGATGCCCGGCGCGCACAATTGGCAAAATGCAGCGATTGCCTATGCGGCGGTCAGGCCGCTTGTCGTCGATCCGTCGGATGTGGCTTCCGCGATTACCTCGTTTCCGGGACTGGCCCATCGTATCGAGTTGGTGGGGCAGGTGGGCCGGGCGCGTTTCGTCAACGATTCCAAGGCGACGAACGCCGATGCGGCGGCGCGCGCGCTCGCTTGTTACGACAACATTTATTGGATTGCGGGCGGCAAGGCTAAGGCGGGTGGGATCGAGAGCCTCGCGCCGTACTTTCCGCGCATCAAACGCGCGTATCTCATCGGCGATGCTATGGATGCTTTTGCGGCCACGCTTGATGCGCAGGTTCCCTTCTTAAAATCGGGCACGCTTGAAGCGGCGATGCGCGCTGCAGCCAAGGATGCCGCTGCCGATCCGGGTGAACCCGTCGTTCTGTTGTCGCCGGCGTGCGCTTCGTTCGATCAGTTCCGGGACTTCGAGCATCGCGGGGCAGAGTTCAAGCGGGTGTTCAAGCTGATTGCCGATGAGGCACGGTTGAAGGAATCCGCTTGATGGCGCTGCTGTCGCGCACGGACCGGAGCTTCATCGCCACGTGGTGGTGGACAATCGATCGATGGTCGTTGGCTGCGATTGCGACGTTGATCGTGTCCGGCGTGCTGCTCACCTTGGCGGCGAGCCCTGCGGTCGCTGGGCGGATCGGGGTCGAGCCGCTGCATTTTGTCTACAAGCAACTCAGCTTTGTCGCGCCGGCGTTGATCGTGATCCTTGCCGTTTCCCTTGCGGGGCCACGCGACGTGCGGCGGCTCGCGCTCATCGTCTATGCGGTTTCGCTGTTGCTGATGATTGCGGCGCTGTTCGTGGGGCCGGAGATCAAGGGCGCGAACCGTTGGCTGCTCATCGGCCCGTTCTCGCTGCAGCCGTCGGAGTTCGCGAAGCCCGCGTTCGTTGTGCTTGCTGCCGCAGCGCTTGCGGAGAGCAACCGGACACCCGGCTTCCCCGGCGCGTTGATCGCCGGGTTCGTGTATGCGGCATTTGCGGGCTTACTCGTGCTGCAACCGGACTTCGGGCAGACGATGCTCGCGACGGTCGTCGTCATCGCGATGTTTTTTCTGGCAGGACTTCAGTGGCAGTGGCTCGCGCTGTTCGGTGCGGCGGGTGTCGGCGGCGGGCTCGGCGCCTATTTCTTTGTGCCGCATGTCGCGAGCCGCATCGATCGATTTTGGACCGCGGAAGGCGACACATTCCAGGTCAACACGTCGCTCAGTGCATTTGCGCAGGGTGGGTTTGGCGGTGTCGGTCCGGGGGAGGGGGCGGTGAAATTCGTGCTGCCTGATGCGCACTCGGATTTCATCTTTGCGGTTGCCGGCGAGGAGTTCGGGCTAGCAGCATGTACGGTCTTGATTGCGCTCTTTGGCGTGATCGTTGTGCGGGCGCTCAGGCATGCCGTTGAAGAGCGGGATCACTTTGTGCAGCTTGCGGCATCGGGCTTGGCGACAATGTTCGGATTGCAAGCCGTGATCAATATCGCGGTGACATTGAGTTTGATACCGGCGAAGGGAATGACGCTGCCGTTTGTTTCTTATGGCGGCTCATCGACATTGGCACTCGCGTTGACCGTTGGCATGCTGCTCGCGCTCACGCGACGGCGGACCGCATCGCAGCGAGGTTGGTGATGGCAGGGCCTGTTGTCATTGCCGCCGGCGGAACCGGCGGGCATATCTTCCCGGCGCAGTCTTTGGCGCAGGAGTTGGCGAAGCGCGGGCGTCCGGTCGTGCTGATGACCGATGATCGCGGTCACAACTACGCACAGACATTTCCGCAGGCACAAATCGTGACCGTGCCTTCGGCGACGTTTGCGGGGCGAGGTCTCGTCGGCAAAGGACTGGCCTTTGTGCGGCTCGCGCGGGGCGCGCTTGCCGCGTACTTTGCGCTGGGGCGGCTGAAGCCGAGCGTGGTCGTTGGGTTCGGCGGCTATCCCGCGCTACCGACGATGTTTGCGGCGGCGCGGCGCGGCTTGCCTTCGATCATTCACGAGCAGAATGCTGTGTTGGGCCGTGTCAATCGCTGGCTTTCGCCAAAGGTCACAAAGATCGCCGCGGCGTTTTCGAAGCTCACGCATCTCGATCCGGTGCTGCAGCCGCTGGTGGCCGTCACCGGCAACCCCGTGAGACCTGCCGTGATCGCCGCCACGCGGGCATATTCCAAGCCCGCGGTCGACGGGCCGTTCAATCTGTTGGTGTTCGGTGGCAGCCAAGGGGCGCGGGTGTTTTCGACCCTCGTGCCGGAGGCGATCGCCAAGTTGCCGGAGAGCTTGCGCAAGCGGATCCACCTGACGCAGCAATGCCGGCCCGAGGATCTGGAGGCGGCGAAAGCGCGGTACGCCGCCATCGGGTTGCAGCCGACGCTGGCGCCGTTCTTTTCCGATATGGGCGAGCGGTTGGCGGCGGCGCATCTTGTCATCAGCCGGGCGGGTGCCTCTACGGTGACCGAACTCTGCGCCGTCGGGCGGCCATCGATCCTGATCCCCTATCCGTTCGCGATGGACGACCATCAGAGCGTTAATGCGGGGCAGCTTGCCGCAGATGGAGCGGCTTGGGCGTTCAAAGAGGCAGATCTGACGGCCGATCAGCTTGCGGCGAAGGTCACAGAATTGGCGCAAAACCCGGTTTTGCTTGAGGCCGCGGCGGCGAAAGCGCTAAGCCTAGGGCGAAGCGACGCCGCTTCGAGGCTTGCCGATCTCGTGGACGAGGTCGGCGGGCTTTAGACCCTCGACTGTCTTCACGGAGTGTACGGCCACATGAGCCGGCTTTCTCTGCAAATCGGCCCTCTCCATTTCATCGGCATCGGCGGTATCGGGATGAGCGGCATCGCGGAAGTGATGCACAATCTCGGCTACAAGATTCAAGGATCGGATGCTGCCGAAAGCACGAACGTAAAGCGTCTGCGTGGCCAAGGCATCAAGGTCGCGATCGGCGCGCATGCGGCAGAGAATTTGGGCGATGCGGCGGTCGTCGTCTACTCCTCGGCGGTGAAGGGCGACAACCCGGAGTTGGCGGCGGCGCGCGCGCGGCAGATTCCGACGGTGAAGCGCGCAGAGATGCTAGCCGAATTGATGCGCTTGAAGAGCGCGGTCGCGATTGCGGGCACGCATGGCAAGACGACAACGACGACCATGGTGGCCTCGCTGCTCGAAGCGGGCGGTTTCGATCCGACGGTGATCAACGGCGGGATCATCAATGCGTACGGCACGAATGCCAGGCTTGGCCAAGGCGATTGGATGGTGGTTGAGGCAGACGAGTCCGACGGCACGTTCGTAAAGCTGCCGGCGACGATCGCGATCGTGACCAATATCGATCCCGAGCATCTCGATCACTACCGGGGCTTCGAGGGCTTGAAGCGTGCATTCGATACGTTCGTCGAGAATATTCCGTTCTACGGCTTTGCGGTGCTGTGCATCGATCATCCGGAGGTGCAGTCGATGATCGGGCGGGTGAGCGACCGACGGTTGATCACTTACGGCTATGGGCCGCAGGCCGACGTGCGCGCGGTCAATGTGCGATTCGAGGGAGGGGTTTCCCACTACGACGTGCGGTTGTCGGATCGCGTGAAAGGCGGGGCGCGGACGTTGGCAGGTTTGACGCTCCCGATGCCCGGCGAACACAACGTGCAGAATTCGTTGTCTGCCATCGCAGTCGCGCGCGAACTCGGCGTACCGGATGTGACGGTGCGCGAGGCGCTGGCGCAGTTCGAAGGGGTCAAGCGCCGGTTCACGAAGACCGGCGTCTGGAATGGTGTGACGATCATCGACGACTATGCGCACCATCCCGTCGAAATTCTGTCGGCGCTAAAGGCCGCCCGGCAGGTGGCGATGGGGCGCGTGATCGCGGTGGTTCAGCCGCATCGCTATACGCGGCTGAAAGACCTGTTCAAGGAATTCTCGACCTGCATGCACGGCGCGGACACGGTCGTCGTGTCGGATGTCTATCCGGCGGGCGAGCAGCCGCTTCAGGGCGTATCGCGCGATGCACTGGTCGACAGTATGCGTGCGCACGGGCACCGCAATGTCGTTGCGCTGCAGTCGCCGGATGAGCTTGCGAAGGTTGTTTCCGAGCTTGCACGGCCGGGCGACTACGTTGTGTGCATGGGCGCTGGCACGATAACGAATTGGGCCAACTTGCTGCCAAGCCAGCTGCAGGCTTTGAGCGAAGGCAAAGGCTAGCGATGCAGGCGAGGCCAAGCGATCTGATCGCGCGGCTGCCGCGCGTGAAGGGGCCCTATCAGGCCGACGCGGCGATCAAGGACCTGACGTGGTTTCGCGCGGGCGGTCCGGCTGAGGTGCTCTACATTCCGCCGGATGCCGACGACTTGGCTGCGTTCCTGAAAGGCGTTCCGAGCGACGTTGCGATCACGGTGATCGGCGTCGGATCGAACCTGCTGGTGCGCGATGGCGGTGTTGACGGTGTCGTCATCCGTCTGGGGCGCGGGTTCATGAATGTGCGAGCGGAAGGAACCCGCATCCGTGCGGGCGCTGCCGTGCTCGATGTTGCGGTTTCGAAGGCTGCACTCGATGCGGGGCTCTCGGGCCTTGAGTTCATGCGCGGGATTCCCGGTGCGGTCGGTGGCGGCTTGCGCATGAACGCGGGTGCCTATGGGCGCGAGTTCAAGGACGTTTTGGTGGAAGCGCACGCGCTCACGCGTCAGGGCGAGCGTGTGACGCTATCAAACGCAGCGATGGGGTTTCAATATCGCAAGTCGCATGCGCCGGCCGATCTGATCTTCGTCGAAGCGCTATTCGAAGGCGCGCCCGGCGACAAGGTTGCGATCGAAGCGAGGATGAACGAAATCACGGACTCGCGTGCAGCAACGCAGCCGATCAAGAGCCGCACGGGCGGGTCGACGTTCAAGAACCCGCCGGGTGAGAAGGCATGGCAGCTGGTCGATCGGGCGGGCTGCCGCGGCCTGCAGCACGGCGACGCCCAGGTGTCGACGATGCATTGTAACTTTCTGATCAATCACGGGCGCGCTTCGGGAAACGAGATCGAAGATCTGGGCGAAGAGGTCAGGGCGAAGGTCAAGGCGGCCACCGGTATCGAGCTCGAGTGGGAGATCAAGCGGATCGGGAAGCGGTAGTTGTGGTTGGTTGCGCTTCTCCCGCGTGCGGGGGAAGCTGGCGCGCGTCGCAGACGCGTGACTGATGAGGGGACGCTGCTTGAGCGTTCGTGCAGCATCCCCTCATCCGTCTCGCCGCTACGCGGCGGTCCACCTTCTCCCGCGAGCGGGAGAAGGGCAGTTCTGTTTTTTAGTTTGAGGTGGAGGACAAGAAATGGCCGAGCAACGGCACGTCGCGGTTTTGATGGGCGGGTGGTCTGCAGAGCGGCCGGTCAGTCTCGTTACCGGAAAGGGCGTGGCGAAGGCGCTGCGCGAGGAGGGCTTCAAGGTCACCGAGGTCGATGTCGGACGCGACATTGCGGACGTGCTGACCAAGCTCAAGCCGGACGTTTGCTTCAACGCGCTGCACGGCCAGTGGGGCGAGGACGGCTGCGTTCAAGGGTTGCTCGAGATCATGGGCATTCCCTACACGCATTCGGGCGTTCTTGCGTCCGCGGTTGCGATGCACAAAGAGCGAGCGAAGGGTGTGTTTCGGGCCGCTGGGTTGCCGATCGTCAACGACATTGTCGTTTCGCGCCACGAAGTCTCGAAACAGACGGCGATCAAGCCGCCATTCGTGATCAAGCCCGTTAATCAGGGATCAAGCGTCGGGGTCTTTATTATTCGACCCGGCGACAACCGTCCGCCGGAACAGTTGACGAGTGCGGATTGGAATTTGGGCGACGAGGTCATGGTGGAAGAATTCGTGCCGGGGCGCGAACTAACGGTTGCCGTCATGGACGGCAAGCCGCTCGCCGTGACCGAAATCGTGGCCAAGACGAAGTTCTACGACTTCGAGGCGAAGTACTCGGACGGTGGGTCGGAGCACATTGTGCCGGCCAAGGTCCCGGCGAAGATCTATGATGAGGCGATGAATTTGGCGGTTCGTGCGCATGCGGCGCTTGGCTGCCGCGGCGTGAGCCGGTCGGACTTTCGCTACGACGACACAAAGGGCGAGCCGGGGCGGCTCATTATTCTCGAGACAAACACGCAGCCCGGTATGACACCAACATCGCTCGCGCCCGAGCAGGCGGCCTACACGGGGATGTCCTATCCCAAATTGTGCCGTTGGTTGGTCGAGGACGCATCATGCGATCGGTAGTTGGCGCCTCCATGGAAGACGATGACGACGATCTTCCGCCGCCCCCGCCCAAGCGGAAGCGGGCGCCTTCGAAGGGTAAGGCACGCGTCGTGCGCCCGAAGCGGGGGCGCGGCGGCGATGAGGGCATTCTGCGCCGGTGGCTTGCGTCGGCGTGGGGGGCGGCTCGCCTGACGCTGGTATGGGGTTTGGCGCTTGGCATGTTCTTCATGGTGACCGTGTTCGCCGGGCTGCTTTCGGGCGGGCATGTTTCCGCGGCGCTGGGCGGCCTAAAGGGGGCTGCCGAGAGTGCAATGGCTGGCGCCGGCTTAACGGTTCAAGCGGTTACGCTTGAAGGCCGGAGCGAGACGGCGCAGCGCGAGATCGTGCGCATGCTTGGGATCAAGCGCGGCGATCTGATGCTCTATGTCGATGTCGACGAGGCGCGGGCGCGGATTGAGGCGCTGCCTTGGGTGAAGTCGGCGGAGGTTCGTCGGGTGTGGCCGGACCGCATCCAAGTTCGCATTGTGGAACGGTCGCCGGTGGCGGTTTGGCAAAAGGACGGCGCCAAGACCGTGATAGATATAGAGGGTAAGCCGATCTCCGGCGAGGACCCGGCGCGCTTCGCGTCGCTGCCGCTCGTCGTGGGGCAGGGCGCGGAGACTGCCGTCGCATCGCTGCTTACGCTTGTTGCAACGCAACCGAACTTAAAGTCACGTGTGAAAATTGCCGTGCGAGTCGGTGAAAGGCGTTGGAATTTACAGCTTGATAACGCTGTTGAAGTACGACTGCCAGAGGAAGGCGCGGAAGCGGCCTTGGCAGAACTTGTCCGGCTCGATCGGGAGCAAAGTGTGCTCTCGCGGGATATCAAAGCGATCGATCTTCGCTATCCGGACCGTTTCATCGTCAAGCTGCCGCCAGGGTCGCCGCTGATTACGCCGGCGCGGCCCGTTGGCGGCAGGGAAACTTGATGGTCGTTGGGTTTGGCAAGGGACGGACAGGCAATGGTGTCGGTTCTCGCAAAAGCGGGATCGTCGCTGCGCTTGATATCGGCTCGACCAAAGTCGCCTGCTTCATCGTCAAGGTGGTACCCTCCCGCGAAGGCGGGGAGCCTCAGCTCAAAGTTCTAGGTACCGGTCACCATGCGAGCCGCGGCGTCCGCAATGCGACGGTGGTTGACATTAACGCCGCCGAAGACTCCATCCGCGCCGCGGTCGAACAGGCCGAACGAATGGCGGGGATCACGCTGAAGGAGGCCGTGGTCGGTATTTCTTGCGGTCAGCCACAGAGCCGGACGGTCAACGTCGAAGTCTCGATCGCCGGCCACGAGGTCGGGGACGAGGATGTGCGCCGCGCCTATGCCACGGGCCGGGCGCAAATGCCGTCGTCCGAGCGGGAAATCATTCACTGCATGGCCGGGAGCTATGCGATCGACGGCAGCCGGGGCATCCGCAATCCGCGCGGGATGGTCGGCGACACGCTCGGTGTTTCGATGCAGGCGGTGACGGCGGCGTCCGGTCCCATCCGCAACCTCGAGGCCTGCGTCGAGCGCTGTCATTTGGACATTTCCGGGCGCGCTGCGACGCCCTATGCCGCGGGTCTTGCCACCCTCGTCGATGACGAGATGAGCCTCGGGGCGACCGTCATCGATATGGGAGGCGGGACCACGTCGATCTCGGTGTTTTTCGATGGAAATCTGGTATTTGCGGAGGTTTTACCGGTCGGCGGGAGCCACGTGACGAGCGACATCGCGCGCGGCCTATCGACGTCGTTGGCGAATGCAGAGCGGATCAAGACGCTGCACGGCAGCGCGCTTTCCGGGCCGAACGACGGGCGCGACCTGATTGTGATCGCGCATCTGGGCGAAGACGACGGGGACGGCGAAAGCCAGATTTCGCGATCGGTCCTGACGGGCATCATTCAGCCGCGGATCGAGGAGACGTTTGAGCTCGTGCGTGATCGCCTCGCGGACAGTGGGTTGGCATCGATTTCGGGACGGCGCGTCGTGTTGACGGGTGGTGCCGCGCAACTGAACGGCGCGCGCGAGACGGCGGCACGCGTCCTGTCGAAGCAGGTTCGGATCGGCAAGGCGACCCGGCTCGGTGGCCTGGCAGAAGCGGTCAACGGGCCTTCGTTCGCGGCGTGCGCCGGTCTTGCGATTTGGGCGTCACAGCGGTCGAACGAAGTGAAGGTTTCGAGCCAGGATTTCGATGCGCCGAGCCTCGCCTATGGTACTCATGGTGGTGCTTCGCGAGGGTTCGGGGGGCTAACGCGCTGGATTAAAGAGAATTTTTAACTCTTCTCGGCGCATGACTAGGAAGAACGAGCGCGGAAAACGCGCCGCGAATGGTGGCGGTGTTTTACTTGGGAAGGTCACGCATGGAGAGTAAGCGATGGCCATCAACAACATTCAAGCGCCCGATCTAACGGAGCTCAAACCTCGCATTCTCGTGTTTGGGGTGGGTGGTGCCGGCGGAAACGCCGTCAACAACATGGTCGCCTCGGAGCTTGAGGGTGTCGAATTCATCGTCGCGAACACTGACGCGCAGGCGCTCGTGCATTCGAAGGCGAGCCACTGCCTCCAGTTGGGCAGCAAACTGACCCAAGGCCTAGGCGCGGGATCGCGGCCGGATATCGGCTCGGCGGCCGCAGAAGAGAGCACCGACGAAATCAAGGCCGTGCTCGACCAAGCGCATATGGTCTTCATTACCGCGGGCATGGGCGGCGGCACCGGTACAGGTGCGGCACCGATCATCGCTAAGATCGCCCGCGATATGGGCGTGCTTACCGTCGGCGTGGTGACGAAACCGTTTTCGTTCGAAGGTCAGCGCCGCTTGCGGATCGCCGAAGAGGGGATCGAGAAGCTCAAGGAATTTGTCGACACGCTGATCGTTGTGCCGAACCAAAATTTGTTCCGGATCGCGAACGAGAAGACGACCTTTGCGAAGGCGTTCGAGATGGCGGACGAGGTGCTTTATGCTGGCGTGCGCGGGGTTACCGATTTGATGGTGATGCCCGGCCTCATTAATCTCGACTTTGCCGACGTGCGCACGGTGATGCGCGAGATGGGCACGGCCATGATGGGCATGGGCGAGGCCGAAGGCGAACGGCGCGCGATCGAAGCGGCGGAAGCGGCGATCTCGAATCCGCTGCTCGACCATTCGTCGATGAAGGGTGCGCGGGGCGTGCTCATCAACATCACGGGCGGCATGGACCTTACGCTGTACGAAGTCGACGAGGCAGCGAACAAGATCCGCGCCGAGGTCGATCCGGAAGCCAACATCATCGTCGGCTCGACGTTCGATGAGAAGATGAACGGCAAGATGCGCGTGTCGGTTGTGGCGACCGGCATCTCCATCGAAGCGAAGGCGCAGGCGGTGCCGACGAGGACGGCGCCTGCCGCTCAGCGCGCGGCCGAAGCGAAGGCCGAACCGCGCCGCGCGGCGGCGACCCCGGCTGCGACAGTGACGGCACCGATTGCGGCTTCGGCGCATCCGGTGCATACGATGCAAAACGAGATCGTGCAGTCGGGGCTTGCCGACACGCGCGACATCGACCAGCGCAGCCACGCGGCGGTCGAGACGCATGTCTATGAGTCGGCGATCATCGAGTCCGTTCAGCCGCAGCGTGATATTCCGGCTCGCGAGTACACGCGTTCGCGTCAACCGTTGCCGCCGCTGCCGCCTCAGTTCCAGAGCGAGCCTAAGAAGACGGGCGGGTTCTCGATGTTCGGGATCACGATAGGCGGTACCGCCCCAAAGCCGCTCGTCCAACGCACGGCGCCGTCGGCCATGCGGCTTTCACCCGAAGCGCAACAAAGCGGGGAAACGCGGTCGATGCAGCCACGCACGCAGCCGAAGGTGCGAACCGAGGATTACAACGCGCCGGTTGACGATCAACTCGACATCCCAGCGTTCCTGCGCCGGCAGGTCAATTAGCTCGATTCCCCATATTGGTCTCGGAGGCGCGCTCGTCCGCCGACTGAACCACATCGCGACGACCCGAAAACGGCCCCCACTAGAGGGGCCGTTTTCTTCGTCCTCGGCCCGCCGTCGCGGGCGGCAGAAATGCCGGAGCCGGATGGTTTACGAGGCGCTGCGTTCCCGTGAAATTTGGCTCATTTCTGCGGTAATAAACCGAAACAACAAGTCATTTCGGTCGATTCGGGCACACTGGTAGTGTTTTCGCGGCGATGGAGCCATCTGTCCGGGTACTGAGTTCACCATACAACACCTGGGCGAGTGGTCATCAGAGGGTAGTGCCGACTTTGAGGGGGGCGGTGCTGTTCTGCAAAGCCGTTGGGGACGGCCTAGTCCGGTTGCGCCCCGCGGCGTTCGTCGCGGCTTCGAATGTCTTGCCCGGTTCAGGGCGGCCGTGTCGGCAGGCAGCAAGTTTGGAGTTTACTAGGGGCTATGACGCTTCAGAAGACGATCAAGAACCGGATGGTTTGCCAAGGCGTTGGCGTTCACACCGGGATTCTCTCCACTTTGACGTTGCTGCCGGCGCCCGAGGGTACGGGCATCATTTTCCGCCGGACGGATCATCAAGGTGTCGCGGGTGTTGTCCCGGCGCGGTTCGACCGCGTGACCGACACGAAACTCGGTACGACGATCGGGAACGTATATGGCGTGAAGGTGCACACGGTAGAGCACCTGATGGCGGCGGTCGTTGGGCTTGGTATCACGAACCTCATCATCGAAATCGACGCTGCCGAAGTGCCGATCATGGACGGCAGTGCGGCACCGTTCGTGTTCTTGCTCGAATGCGCCGGCGTTGTCGCGCAGAGCGAACCCGTTCGTGCGATCCGTGTGCGCGAAACCGTTCGCGTCGAAGATGGCGACAAATACGCGGAGCTGCGTCCCGGCATCGGCTTCTCTGCGGATCTTGAAATCGCGTTTGAGAACTGCCCAGTTATCGATCGCCAGTTCTATTCGTTCGACCTCGATACGCCGTCGTTCAAGGCGGAACTGGCGCGGGCACGCACGTTCGGCTTCCGGCATGAGGTCGAGTACCTGCAAAAGAACGGCCTTGCGCGCGGCGGTTCGCTGTCGAATTCGATCGTGCTCGACGGCGGGCGGATCATGAATGAAGACGGGCTGCGCTATGCCGACGAATTCGTTCGGCACAAGCTGCTCGATGTCGTGGGCGATATGGCGCTGGCCGGCGCACCGCTTTATGCGCAGTTCCGCGGCTTCAAGACGGGGCATGCGCTAAACAACAAGCTTCTGCACGAGCTTTTCGCGCGCAAGAGCGCGTGGGAGTACGTGACGCTCCATACGCGCCGCCAGGCGCCGGTGGTTGAGCGTCCCGTGTACGGGTTGGCCGCCGCGGAGTAGCTGCAGGCCTGATCGAACCGCAATGCACCGTGGCCGAATGGCTGCGGTGCATTTTTCTTTGGTCGAAGGGACATGATGGCAGGCGTGCAGCCCCGTCCGAAAATCTGAACGCGGGCGGTGGTGCGGGGAGTTGAGGCGCAACTTCTCGGAGGTGTTTTTGGAACGCTTCTCGAACCTAGGCGCAACGGACAACGGACAGGAAAAATTTGCAGCCGCCCGTGGCGCGAAAGTGGCCTCCTCCGGTGCCGGTCACCGCTATTTCAGGGACATAGTTGTTGCCCCGATGCGTTAACAATTTGGTAAGGTTCGGGCGGTGGTCCAGGGACGATTCGATGCGCCGTATACCCACCGGTCAGCGCCACGAAACTGAATAGAGGGTACGTATCTTTGTTGCGGTGCCGCACAGGGGGAGAATTCGGCCGTTCCCTGCCATTCGGCGGGGTGGCGGCGCGGCCGGTCTTACGGTAAAGAAGCGGGTAAGATGCCTGCTCGCGGGGCCTAAGCCCGTGTCCCAGCAGGTGCGTTGCAGCCCCATAGCTCGTCGGTACCCATGTCGTTTTCTTTGATCCGTTCGCGCCTTCTCCAAGTCAGCGTCGCTTTGACGATTGCCATGCCGCTCACCGCCTGCGCCGGGGACGACGACACGCCCAAGCCGCGCGCAGAGGTTCGCGAGGCGCCGGTGGAGCAACTCTATCAAACCGCGCTCGTGCAACTCGACCGCGCGAACTGGATTCCGTGTGCTCAAGCGTTCGATGAAGTCGAGCGGCAGCACCCTTATTCGGTGTGGGCGCGGCGCGCGATTTTGATGTCGTCGTTCTGCTACTACCAGGCGAACAAATACACAGAGTCGATTCAGGCATCCGACCGGTTCATCACCTTGCACCCGGGCAACAAGGACGCACCGTACGCGTACTACCTGAAGGCAGTCTCGCTGTACGAGCAGATCGTCGACGTGGGTCGCGATCAGCGCCGGACGGAGCAGGCGATGTCGGCGCTCAGCGATCTGATCCGCCGCTTTCCGCAGACCGATTACGCGCGCGATGCGCGGCTGAAGCTCGACCTGACGCGTGACCACCTTGCCGGCAAAGAGATGTCGATCGGGCGGTACTATCTGAAGCGTGGCGAACAAGTTGCAGGCATCGGCCGTTTCCGGAGCGTGCTTGAGAAGTACCAAACGACGAGCCACGTACCGGAGGCGCTGCATCGCCTGGTCGAAGCCTATCTCTCGCTCGGCGTGATCAAGGAAGCGCGTGCGGCGGCTGCCGTTCTCGGTCACAATTATCCGGGTAGCGAGTGGTACGAAGACACCTTTGCGCTGATGCAGGAGTACGGCCAGAAGGACGGCGGCCAGTCGGTCGCGCAAATCCGCACCGCGCCGACGCCGGCAGCACCAGAGTCTCCCGAGGCCACGCCTGTCGCTCAACCAAAGACGCAAGTCGCGCCGCCGCCGGAAGCGGGTGCGAAGCCCAACGCTCCTTCTTCCGAAAACAAGAAGAAGGGCGAAGAGGAAGAAGGCGGCTGGTTCGACTGGTTCTAAGAGAAGGGCTTAACGCCTCACGATGCTTACGTCTCTCTCGATCCGCGACTTTGTGCTGATCGAGCGGTTGGACTTGGAATTCG